>CAYUXO010000109.1:0-6807 GCA_964448865.1 uncultured Anaerolineales bacterium | reverse complement strand
ACGAGTGTATAAGTGCTGCGGGATCAGTATAGAACATATGTTCTATTTTGTCAAGGTTAAATATAGCCCTGTTAAATATAGCCCTTTATTTATAGATATATTCCTTTCGCCAACCTTCACTTTTCTCTGGTAGAATAGCCCGTATGCCGCAAATATTCCCCTCAGGAAAATAAATATCTATGAAAGCAGAACAAGTTTTTGCCACCTGGGTGGAAGTTGATCTAAACACCCTCAAAAACAACCTGAAAATAATCGAACAGCATACCAATACTCCAATTCTGGCTGTTGTGAAAGCAAATGGCTATGGACATGGCTATTTACCTATCACCAAGGCAGCTGAAGAAGCTGGAGTCACCTGGTTTGGTGTTGCCCGGCCGAGGATGGCTGTAAAAATGCGAGAAGAGAGTATTCAGGCCAATATTCTCATCCTGGGCTATCTTGCTCCCGAGCGGATCGAAGAGATGATTTGCCTGGATGTCTCGTTGACGATCTGGACTATGGAACATATTCAGCAAACGATTTCAGCGGCTAAAAACTGCCAGGTGCCAGCCCGAGTCCATTTATTGGTGGATAGCGGAATGGGCAGGCTGGGATGCATGCCGGGAGAGACAACAAAATTAGCGGAGATCGCCTCAGCTTCAGAATGGATTAAACTGGAGGGATTATTTTCCCACCTGGCGACAGCAGACGAGCAGGATCCGGGACAAACTCAACAGCAGGTAAAGATATTTAACCAACTGATCGAGGAGCTTTCCCAAAAAACTCTGCTCCCCGAGATAATTCACCTGGCTAATTCAGCTGGCAGCCTGGCACATTCGTCAACCCATTTCAACCTGGTCAGACCCGGAATTGTTATATACGGTTTACCGCCATCATCAGAAATTCAAATACCGGAAGGAATTCAACAGGTGTTAAGTTGGAAATCGGTCCTGGCCAGCATTAAAAATCTGCCCCCCCATCATGGTGTTAGCTACGGCCATCAATATGTAACCACAAAACAGGAACTAATTGGTGTTATTCCAATTGGCTATGCAGATGGATACCGTCGTGTCCCCGGTAATGAAGTCTTGATAAATGGTCACAGGGCTCCGGTTGTTGGCAAAGTGTGTATGGACCAATGCATGGTACTTTTGGAAGGTATCCCTGATCCCCACGTCGGTGACGAAGTGATTCTAATAGGCAAACAGGGCGATCAAGAAATCAGCGCTGAACAAGTTGCCAAGATCTGGCAAACCATAAACTACGAGGTAACCTGTGGAATTGGATCGCGTGTACCGAGAATTTACCCTGAATAAAATCCAGAGTCCTCCCCCTACATAGAATATTGTATTATTTACTCCGGCTGAGTTGGATTAG
Source organism: uncultured Anaerolineales bacterium (assembly GCA_964448865.1). Taxonomy (GTDB): domain Bacteria; phylum Chloroflexota; class Anaerolineae; order Anaerolineales; family UBA11858; genus B10-G9. Next base: position 5,451 of record CAYUXO010000109.1, on the reverse strand, counting down.
ACTGCTGTTCCAATGGAAGCACAACATGAAACTCGCTGCCTGGCAGATGTTCTTTGTCTTTCTCCAGGCGCACCACCCATATCCGTCCATTATGAGCTTCAATAATGCTGCGGATAATTGCCAGCTCCTCTCCAGGGCGTTCCTCGCCCGCCGCTATTTCATCCAATACTGAATAATCTGCCTGGAGGGGGTTCATATGCTCCCGGAAAAAACGCCCCTGGGTGTCTGCACCAATTCCTATCCCGGTATCACAGACAATGATCTCTGCACCTTCCCATTTCAACAGCTCTGATCTGGGAGGTATATGCCTTCCAGTAATCGTGATCTTTCCCCCGCTTGGTGTATGGGTCATCGCGTAATTTATCAGAATCTCAAAAACCTTCTTCAAAGCAGCACTGTCACCATAAACAGATGGGATTTCACCCAGATTATCATGTGACAATGTAATCTTCCGGGCTTGGACTTTACCCTGAAGGTCCCTGCAAATTGTATCCACGATTGTATAAAGAGAAATCGGTGTGGTTCCTATATTGAGGTTCTTGGGTTGAATATTCGCAGTACTGATCATATTCTCAATAATTTTCAGCAAGCGGTCCGATCCTGATAAAATCCCGGTGATCAACTCAGAATAATAATCATCTCCCATAAGTTCAGTATCATTGGCCAGGAGCTGGGTGTACCCACTGACAATTGTCAGCGGAGATCTCAGCTCATGAGCTTTAATGCTGATAATGTCAGAAGCCGACTTCTTGATCCTCTCAATTTTATCCAAAGCAGTGTTCTGAGACGCTTTTGCTCGCCTGAGCTGACTATCTATTTTTGTTAAACTCTCCACCAATCGGGCATTTTGAAGGGCGACAGATGTTTGGTCGGCCAGGGTAGATAACAAATCAAGTTCATCGTCTGTAAATGATGCTCCTGACCATTTTTGAGATAACGCAAATAAACCAATCCACTCATCCTCAGTATGGATGGGTACCAGTGCTTCCACTTCGAGAGCTTTGATCCAGGTCAAAACATTTTTAGGAATGGTTTGAAATTTAGGGATGAACTCAAGTTCAGATTGAGTGAGAGGTCGTTTTTCATCGGCTAGTACTTTAGTTATCGGACTGTTCGCCGGCAGGAAATCAAGATCCGGGAGGGTGATATTTGTTCCCGGGACTGCCTTCAAATACCAGTTGGGAGGTTCTTTGTCTGGTTCGAGCCGGTCAACCAAGAAGAGAGTACCCTTCTTTACTTCAAGAGAATCACATATCATCTCTATAGTGACTTTCGATAATAGTTCAATATCTAATATGCTGCTGAGGGTTTTACTGTAACTGCGAATTTCCAAAGTGCGATTCCTGTCGCCCGCCTGGAATTTCCTCAGGATAGAACTGATAATACTGTGGATTGGCATAAAGAATATTAAAGCAACCAGGAAAAAGAACATGCCATTATAAACAGGTTCATACCCAGGCAATTCAACGAAAAACCTTTCCAGGATCAAGAATCCCAACGCGTAGAACAATACAATTGTAATCCCGGCCAGCGTATATCCAGTTGCCTTAAAAGCCAGGAATTTTAGATCAGGTAATCTGTAGGTTAAAACCAGGAAATTCAAGATAATGATCGACAAAAGAAGCAGCAGGCTTCCCATCAGCTCATGAGCCAACAGGAACAGGGCTGAGCTGCCAATATAGAAGATCAAAGCCGCAGTCCAATAAATCGCCCGCTGTTTAACTACACTCCGTTCAGTGGAACGGTATTTATATAATACATTAATAGAAGAGAGGATAACGAATATCCCCCACCCGACTGCTTGGGTTACAGTAGATATGAATGAATACGAATATCTATTCTGGCGCTGCCCCCAGGAAGCATCACCAGGGAGAATTGTCCCAGCATCAATAGTAACTGCAATAACCAGAATTACGCTAGCTGCAATCAGCCAGGTCCAACCCGGATTTTCATTCTGAAAAACAGCATAAGTCAGGGCAAAAATAACGCCGCTGATCAATAACATACTATAGATAGGAAGCTGCGATCCGATTCCCTGGTTCAAAAATTCCCACCATTTCAATTCAGAGCCAATTAAAACCAGGGTGACAATAAAGAATAAAATCAGCAGCATTACTAACAAATAGTCAGCAATTTTATAGGCACGTAATTTCTTAAATGCATTAATGATCAAGCTGATTGAATAAACAGCGAGACAGAAAAAATACAAAGCCGGCAATGTCAGAAAGGAATTCATTGTTTTGCTCTTCTTTATATCAAGCGAACGTTTACAGATGTGCCGGCTTCAATTCCTGTCGTTGCCGCCGGTATCTTGACCAAACCATCTGATCTGGCCAGAATAAAGATCAGGTTGCTCCTTCCGAAAACTGGTTCAGCCAGATATTCATCCAGAGCTGTTTTTATAAGACGAACTGGAATCCAATCTTCTCTGCCCGCCTGGGAAGCCACATTGACCGTTATCTTCGCCTGCAAAGATGGTTTTGGTTTTTCCGAATCCAATCCCAAATACGCCTCAATGATCGGAGCCACAAGGATATAGGCAATCACCAGGGCGCTGACTGGATTTCCAGGCAGTCCAATCATCACCTGATCCCCGCTAACTCCGAAGATGGTGGGTTTTCCTGGTTTGATACTTACACCATGCACCAGAACGCCGGGATCTCCCATGCTGTTAATAATTTCCGCCGTGAGATCTCTAGAACTGGCTGAAGATCCTGCTGTTACAATCAAATGATCACATTCCTGGAGGGCTTTCTCCATGGCAGTCAGCATATCATTCCGGTTATCTGAAATAATACCATAATGAACAGATTCTCCCCCTAAAACCTGGATTAATGAACCCAATGTATACGAATTAATATCCCGCACCTGTCCAGGTTTGGTTGTCTGAGATGGTGGGACGACCTCATCACCGCTAGACAGAATGGCAAACCTGGGTTTCCTGGCAGTTTTTATAGATGTTATCCCCAACGCCATCAATCCCCCTATTTCAGCCGGCCTGAGGGAAACCCCTTTGGGGATGACGATATCACCTGTTTTGACATCTTCTCCAATTTCGATGATGTTTTCGCTGACAGCGACGGACCGATAAATTTCAAGTTCCCCCGCATCAAGAATCTGGGTATCTTCCAGCATCACAACAGAATCTGCTCCTTCCGGCAGCATACCGCCGGTATGGATTATCGAGCAGACCTTGCCTCCGAGATGGAAATCAGGCGCTGTCCCCATTGGAACTTCCCCGGCTATTTTCAGGTATGCAGGCAAGCTTTCGCTGGCTCCATGGGTATCTTTTGCAATAACTGCATATCCATCAACAGTTGAACGTCTGAAATCCGGTAAATCTTGGGTTGATAGAATATTTTCTGCAGTAATTCGACCCAGGGCTATCTCTGTGCTTACTACCTCCCAATTAATAACCGGTGAAATCGCATTAAATAAGATCCTTAATGCTTCATCAGGTGTTACTAACTCAAGAAATTCAGGCATATATCAATATCTCCTGTCAGGATCATCTAACCCAAACTGAATAAGTAATTAAATAAGCTGGAAGGAAAAACACCACCAACGACAAGAGTGTTATCAATGGCCAATGGACCGGGGCTCCATCCTCCAAACTGGATAAATACCAGATTAAAATTATCCCCGCCGGGATCGCTAGGAATACAGGACCGATAATTCGGAACGGCATGTTAAAAAACAGGGATAAACCAAACAGCAAAAATCCACTGAACACCAGCAGGTTGTGAATAAAAACTCCTTGGACCCATCCCATGCGAACCAACAGGGTTTTCCGCTTTCGAGCTAGGTCATCCCGGTATCTCTTTAAACGCAGGACCAGGACCATTGCCATGTTTAAGAGAAATAAGGGAAACACCCCCAGGGTTAATAAACGGTGAAAAGCACCCACCTGCAATATAAACGCCAAGGCTGGAGGGACCACTACGAGGATGATTGAACTGATAATCTCTCCAACACTGGAAAGGTCCAAAGAAATCCCCGGTACTACAAGCAAAACGTAGAGCAGGAAATAGGTAAACATCACAAGAACACTAGTAATGTTTAAGCTTCCCTGAATTACCAGGATCATTCCTAAAACCGCTGAGGCGGATAACAATGAAACTGAACCAAAAAGAAGTGGGGAAGGTGATGCGGGTTTTGTTTTTTCAACTGAAGGGGGTTTAACCTCCAGGTTGCTGAACAATCCTGTATCAAACGGGTTTTGAAAATGGTCACCCAAAAAATAAAAACCCAACTGGGTACATACCATCCAGGCCAACCCAAGAAATAATACCTGATAGTCCAGTCTTTCTCCAAGGTATCGAACAAAACCCGATCCGAGTAAATACAAAACCAACGATGTGCCCAGGTGGATTGGACGAAAATGCCGCAGAAAATTCTGCTTTTTCTGTTCTGTCATATACTCTGAATTATAACTAGCTTTCAATTTAAGGACGTCTTAAATCGTTTAATCACCCTCAGGTCCTCCTGGAATATCAACGGTTCCTCAGTAAATTGGAGAGGAAAAACCACAGGTTCGCAGGCCTTTCTGCCAGTCGGCGCACAAAATAAGGATACCATTCTTGACCATATGGCACATAGACTCTGACAGGGTAACCCTTTTCAACCAACTCATTTTGCAAGTCTTCTCTGATTCCATACAGCATTTGAAATTCAAGGTTATCCTGGCCAAGATTGATTTTTTTAGCGAAGGCCAGGGTGTGGTTAACTCTAGTCTGATCATGTGTGGCAATGGCCGGAATTGGCGGAATCCTGCCATCCGAGCTGATCCTTGAATCCAAATTCTGGGATTTTCTTAACAGCAGATCTGATAATTTGTCAAAGTTTAGATCCACATCGCCCTTTTTGGGAAAGGCGTCCGTTCTTGATTCTTTGTAGGCACCTTTACAAAGGCGAATTCTGGTGCCGTCTTTGATGAGCTTTTTGACATCATTTTCACTGCGGTATAAGTAAGCTTGAATCGCGATCCCTGCAAAATCCTCATATCCCTGTTTGACAACGCGTTGATAGAGATCGAGGGTTGTCTGAGTAAATTGAGAATCCTCCATATCCACCCTAATAAAAATATTCTTATCTTTTGCTTTTGCGAAAATCGTATAAAGATTCTTTTCACAAATGGATTTATCAATAACCAGACCGATCTGACTCAGCTTGATCGATACTCCTGAAGATACCTGTTCTTCTTTCAAACGGTCAATGATTTTCAGGATTTCCCGGGCAGCCTGATTAGCTTCTTCTGCTGAGTTGACATTTTCCCCCAAATGATCCAGAGTTGCAGTGATGCCCCTGTTGTTCAGGGATTTTACTACCGTTATTGCCTGATCAAGTGTTTCGCCTGCTACAAATCTTGAGGCTGTTTTATTGGCATAGCTCCAGCTTTGAACTAATTTCCTGGCCCAAACAGCACCCGATAAATATGTCAGTATCAATCTC
>CAYUXO010000108.1:0-6846 GCA_964448865.1 uncultured Anaerolineales bacterium | reverse complement strand
ACCGTCCAAACTGTACCCAAAAAATAAACAAAATCAATGGATTGGCGACTTGATTTAGAAATAATCAAATAGTTTGTGATTAATACAACTCTGACAACATCCCAAACAAGTCAGCCATTCAGAAACTTGGTTTATGGTATAAATAGCATCTGGCTTCGAATTGGCCAGGGATACAGAAAATCCTGTATTTAGGGGAAGATACCGTCCATCTCTCGATGGAATGGACAAGTAATTGTCCATCGAAGGCACTAAATCCATGACATCTGAAATTGCCCTCACTTTAGCCATCATCGTCGGTGCTTTGATTGTATTTGGCACTGAAAAATTGCGCGTGGATGTTGTCGCTCTCCTTGTGTTGATAATCGTTGGGTTGACAGGCTTGGTCGGTCCCAAGGAGGTCTTTGCAGGGTTTTCTAATTCGGCAGTCATTACCGTATGGGCAGTTTATATTGTCTCGGGGGGGTTGTTCAAAACTGGTGTTGCTGATATTTTGGGGAAGTTCATCCTGCGGCTTTCGGGAAATAGTGAGGTGCGCCTGATTGCAGTTATTATGTTGACTTGCGGCTTGATGTCTGCTTTTATGAATAATGTTGGGGCAACCGCGATGTTATTACCAGCTGTTATTAGTGTAGCGAAACAGACCAAAATTCCGGTCTCGAAGCTCCTGATCCCACTCTCGTTCTCGTCACTGCTGGGGGGCAAAATAACCATGATCGGTACACCTGCTAATATTCTGGCAACATCCATCGTCGCCGAGAACGGCCTGCCTACCTTTAGTTTTTTTGATTTTGCACCCATTGGATTGGTTGTTTTAACCACGGGTATTTTATATATGGTTTTTATTGGGCGGCACTTCCTTCCTGTCCGACAAACACCTGGGGACGCCCAGATAAAAGGAGAATTGCGCAAATATATCAGCGAAATTCGCGTATTACCGGAAGGTAAGTTGGCAGGTTACTCGCTGCTGGAATCTAAACTGGGCGCGGACTACGACTTGATGGTCATTGCTGTGGTGCGAGGAAATAAAACCATCACGAAATTGGCGCGTGACACGCGTATTCAACCAGATGATATTTTATTAATTGAAGGTTCTACCGAAGACCTGTTGCGCGCAAGAAAAGAATTAGGGCTGGAAATCGCCAACGAAAACAAACAACATGCTGAGTTGGATAAGCTTAGCGAAAAAGATATAGGCATTGTGGAAGCCACTCTGGCACCGCGTTCATCTGTGGAAAACCGTAGTCTACGTTCGTTGAATTTCCGCGAGCAATACGGTTTTACGGTACTCGCAATTCGGCGGCAGGGTGAGATTATCACTGAACAATTGAGTAATTTAGATTTAAAATTTGGCGATGACTTGATCCTACAGGGTTCGCGCCGGCGCACGCCAGCTTTGGAAGAGAAGAATGATTTCCTGGTATTAGAGCCGCTTGAAATCCCTGTAAGTCAACGCCGCAAGATGCCCATCGCAGTCGGGTTGATGCTGCTCGTAATTGGACTGGTATTGTTTGCAGGTATAGACATCTCCCTGGCAATGGTGATCGGAGCAGTTGGAATGGTTGTTTTCCGCTGCCTGAGTATGGATGAAGCTTATGCCAGTATCGACTGGCGCACCGTCTTCCTGGTAGCTGGCATGTTGCCATTGGGGGCAGCTATGGAATCGACCGGAACAGCCAGATTTATCGCTGATCTGATGTTGGACACTGTTGGTGGAATGGGACCGATGGCAGCATTGGCTGGTATCTATCTTCTGGCTGCGTTGATTACTCAACCCATGTCCAATGCCGCAGCAATGGTGCTGGTGGTTCCGATCGCGCTTGATACGGCAATGAGTCTGGGCGCCAATCATCTGACATTTACTCTAGCTGTTGTCATTGGAGCAGCAACCAGCTTCCTGACTCCAGTTGGTCACAAAGCAAATGTTTTGGTTTTCGGTCCCGGGGGCTATAAATTCTTCGATTATGCTCGTGTTGGTGCATTATTAACTGTTTTCCTGTTCATCGTCACCATGGTTTCTCTGCCGATCTTCTACCCACTTTTTCCCTGACCTATGAACCGACTTATTTCCGTATCCACAGTAGGTGATATTTCCCAAGAGTACCAGAACACCCCAATTGGTCATTTGTTGGAATACCATAATCTCAACCGTCCTCTCGACAATTACCTGCAAGCGTGTCTGTTGATTGGCATGTGTATGGACAACCGAAAACGACTGCGGATACCTGACAATTTTGCTTATATCATTCGTTCAGGTGGGGCAAATCTGAAGCACAGTGAATTCAAAGTATCTTATGCCGTTGCGGTAGGTGGTGTGAACTTCATCGCACTCATTGGACACAATAACTGCGGCATGGTTGGTTTGGCAGCCAAGAAAGAACAGTTTGTCCGCGGCCTCGTAAGGCAAGCCGGATGGAAAAGAGATTTGGCTGAAGATCATTTCACACACTTTGCTCCCATGTTCGAAATAGGAAACGCGATTGACTTTACGCTATTTGAAACCAGGCGATTACGCTTGCGCTACCCAAGCATACCAGTGGCCCCTTTGTTCTATCGAATAGAAGAAAACATTCTTTATATTATTACTGAAAATGGCCCTGCGAACAAAACCTAAAGGAGCTTATCTGAGATAGAATGGCTGCCCAATCCTGAAATTTGATCGGGTTATTGATAGAGGTAGTTTCCTTAGAAATTGGTTTCTGGGATTGTTGGTTCTCCAGCACCTATTGACCCACAATGTTCTTTATTACTATCACCCTCTCCAAATGTAGTACAAAACGCCTAAACCACGATGATATTCATTCATGTACTCAACCAGGAGCCAACCAGTGTAAAGAATCCATTAGACAGGAAACCCAATGGATAAAATTGGGACAGTTATCCTGACAATAATTAAAGCCTCTTATTATCCGTAACGGTTAACTTCTTCAATATCTTGTGCTTCTGACTTCGAATTGGACGGGAGGACTGATTATCCTTTCCACGGAGGAGAGCCTGCCCTGCGACCGAAGGTCGTGACGAAGGGTCCATTGTGTCCACAGGGTCTTTATGTTCATAGTTTACATCCAGTTTGCACCAAACAGTACCCGAAAAATTAAAAAAATCAATATATAGAGTCTGTAAAATGGTATCAACGACAGTATAGCATTTCCCTTTACCATGAAATCTCGGAGTTTGATTCCGAATTTTCGTGGTAAAACCAGGATATGATAAAACGACCTTTTTACTTTTCCAGCCTAACCACTGCATTAAACCGATCGCCAATTACAGCTCTGCTGGGACCACGCCAATGTGGAAAAACAACCCTGGCACGTCTGCTCATGAAGCAACAGGAAGCTGTATACTTTGATCTAGAATCAGTTCCCGATCAGAGACGGTTAGAAAACCCGGAATTAGTATTGGGCGACCTGAAGGGGCTGGTAACCCTCGATGAGATCCAGCTTATCCCCAGCCTTTTCCAGGTTCTTCGCGTACTTGTTGACAGGCCCGACAACAAGGCCAAGTATTTGATCTTGGGCAACGCTTCGCCTGAAATTATAAAAAATGCCTCGGAAACTTTGGCAGGAAGGGTTGAGTTCATAGAGTTAAGCGGATTCGATCTGGGAGAGATTGGGGTGAAAAACTGGGAGACGCTTTAGCTGCGCGGCGGCTTTCCAAGATCTTATCTGGCAGATTCAGAAAAAGATAGTCTTGCCTGGCGGGAAGGTTTCATAAGGACTTTTCTGGAGCGCGATATTCCCCAACTAGGTATTAACGTTTCCCCTGTTGCAATGCGTCGATTCTGGACCATGCTGGCCCATTACCATGGACAAACCTGGAATGCTTCGCAGCTGGGGCGATCTATGGGTTTAACTGATAAGACTGTGCGTTCTTATCTTGACATACTAACTGGTACATATATGGTTCGCCAGCTGCAGCCCTGGATTGCCAATTTAGGTAAACGACAGGTGAAATCACCCAAGGTCTATTTCCGCGATAGCGGATTACTTCATAGTCTGCTGGAAATCACGGATCGCAACAATTTACTCGGACATCCCAAAGTTGGTGCTTCCTGGGAAGGCTTTGTGATTGAGCAAGTGCTTCAATTTGTGCGCCCAAATCAGGCATATTTCTGGGCTACGCACAATGGTGCAGAAATTGATCTTTTATTTTCAGACCAGGGAAAGAACTATGGGATTGAAGTCAAACTCAATGAAGCGCCTAAGATTACAGCTTCTATGCGTACTGCATTCTCTGAATTGAATTTGGAGAATCTATGGGTGATTTATCCAGGAAAGGAAGCCTATCCAGTCCATGAGAAAATCTCGGTTTGGCCCATAACTCATATCGACAAATTACCGTTTGGGACCAAATAACCAAATGCCTTTCTCCGCCGCTAAATTATCCAGACTAAAATGGTCTTGATTTCTATAGAATAACCAAGAGAGATCCAATTTCCCCCTCAATAGAAGGCTCGTTCCGAACTAGATTTGAAACACCCAGCTACATTTCCCCTCTGATTGAGAAAATCTCAGAGCTGATTTTCCGACTTAACTCGTATATCTGATCAAAATCAGCTTCTGTCCATTCACCGGCGTCCAGTTTTTCCCAGCCGTTTTGATAACAAAGCTCAATTTCTCCCAGGAGCGTGCTCAAGTTCATGTTTTTTACCGGCAGTGACAAAGCCTGGATCCGTTGGCCTTCAAATTTCCTGAAATATTCCCCTTTTGTATCAAGATCGATTAAAAAATCGGATCTGGTCACGGTACCGACAAAATCACCAAAAATGAGCATCCTGGACAAAATATAACCTTCAATCCAATCAAGAATCTTTTTATTCATCATAGCAGTTATGTAGATAGCAATTCCTGTGCCATCAAACGGTAGTTATTATGTTTCACTCCTATATTTATGAGAAATCAGGAATTATAAACGGATTCTAATTGCCCTTTATACAGTCTTTAAGTACTCCCGGATCAGTAATGCGGCCGTGGCTCCTTCTCCGGCAGCGGATGCTACCTGTTTGGTGCTGCCCGCCCTCACATCTCCTGCGCTGAATATTCCAGGAATACTGGTTTCCAGCGCGGATGGATCCCGGGTTTCGTACCCCTCCCGGTCTTCGCGGTCATGCACCAGGTCATGTCCGGTCACAATGAATTTCCATTTATCCAGTTCTACACCCGAATCTTCCAGGAAAGAAGTGTTGGGTATTTGTCCGATAAAAATAAACACTCCTGCTGGAGTAATCTCCGCCTCTTCGCCGGTTTTGCTGTTCTTAATGAAGACCGATCCCAATTTACCGCCAGAACCCTTAAATTCCTGCACGTCGGTATTAAACAGGACCGTGATCTTGTCATGGGATAAAATCTTGTCCTGTAAAATCTGGCTGGCCATTAACTCCGGTTCCCGAACCAGAAGTGTGACTTCTTCAACAAACCTGGTTAAAAACAAGCCTTCTTCGGCAGCGCTATTCCCCCCTCCAATGACAGCAACCGATTGGCCTTTGTAAAATGGACCATCACAGGTGGCGCAATAATGAATACCCGCCCCGATAAAATCCTCTTCTCCGGGAACATTAAGTAGGCGATAACGGCTTCCTGTTGTTATCAATAAAGCTCTGGCGCTATATTCACTTCCGTCGTCAGTAGTTAGACAATGATAATTGCTGTGGCTGTGCAGGCTGACCACATCCTGGGCCTGAAGCAGTTCAGCCCCAAATCTTTCAGCCTGGAAACGCAATTGACTTGAGAAATCCGCTCCTGATATCCCATCCCCGAAACCGGGGACATTGTCCAGCCATTGGGTTGTTGCCGCCTGTCCTCCAGGGGCTGCCCGTTCAATTATCAGGGTGTCGATCCCTTCCCGGGATGTATACAATCCAGCGGTGAGACCGGCAGGTCCCGCACCAAGAACTATCAAGTCATAATGACTTCGGTCGGCAGTTATTTTTAAACCCAGCTGTTCGGCCAGCTCAGCATTGGAAGGTTCTACCAGGATCGAGCCATCAGCAAACTCAATAGTGGGGATGATCCGTTTGCCGTTATTCACCTTAATGACATAGGCTTCACCATCCTGGTCGGCTTCAATATCCACCCAGTTATAGGGGATCTGATGTTCTCCCAGGAATTGTTTGCTGCGGGTGCAATCGGGGCACCAATAAGCGCCGTATAGTGTGATGTTCGGTTTTTCAGTCACATTTCCTCCACATAAAAAGGGCACAACTCTCTTAGGATGACCTTACTCACAATTGGCTTACCTGGATGAAACACATCCTCTGATAATTATAACAAGTTACTGCCGGCGCGTAAGCTTCCAATATTTGACTGCGTCAATTGTTAACCAGCCTTTATCTGCCGGGAGCATCTAACCCCCCACCAACTTTATTAAGGAGATGTTCATGCGATCCCATAAATATGTGTGGTTTTTACTCCCCGTTTTTATCCTAATTCTAACATCTTGCAGCGCCTATACAAACACGGAGGATGTTGTGGGATCCGACCAGAACAACCCAGTTGTAGAAATTGATAGTTCAAATGCCGAAGATACTTCAACCCCAGAAGCAGATCATCAAGCTGCCGAGAGTGAAGGTCCGTTCGGAAATACAACGCCTGCTTTCAAGACAGATGGACGGGAAACTAATTTCTACAAACACAGCGTTTCGTATGATGAAATTTTTTCAGGCGCCCTCCTACGAGACGGCATTCCTCCCCTGAATTCTCCCCGGTTTGAAAGTGTTAATTCGGCCGATGGCTGGATTGACGACGTTGAACCGGTCATCATTTTTGATTATGCAAGGAATTGCCTGGGCTTCCTTTGTGCCCGAAATGTATTTATCCCAGTAGGTTATCGATGACAATATATACAGATTTC
>CAYUXO010000107.1:0-7046 GCA_964448865.1 uncultured Anaerolineales bacterium | reverse complement strand
ACGCAATGTGGAAGACATGGCAGTAGCGCTGTTTGCTAGAGCTGTCATAACCCGGGCTTGCCGCTGGCTTTCACCAAATAGCTGGGCGTTTAATACTGCAATACCTGCCTGGTCGGCGATTGCCTGAACCAGGGAAATATGTTCTCTCTGAAGGTAATTTGGTTCAGGATGCGCCAAAGTGATCACACCTACCAAATCGTTCCGTACCATAATAGGCAAAGCAACAACGGATTTCGCTCCCCTGGCGGTGTCGTCATCGTCAGGTCGTCGAAGCCAGCGTTCATCATCACTTGTGTCTGGAATATTTACTGAGTCTCGATTTTTGACAACCCAACCAGCCAGGCCTTCATCCAAAGTTGAACGCAGCTGTTCATTGGTGTGGTAAATAACCTGATCTTGGATGATTATGGCGGATTCAACTGGGTTTTCATTCTCATCCAATATGATAATGCTGCCGCTGGTTGCTCCAATTGTTTTAAGAGAAAGTGATAAAACACGCTCCAAAATAGTCGACAGGTCCAGCGTTGTGGCAATTTCTCGGCTGATGCGGTACAACAGCTCAAGAGATGCTCTTGGGGTGGTTTTATGAAACTGGTTAGGGGGTATTTTATTAGTGGTCATAAAAGGGATCTCATCACTATTATTTTAACTTAAACACCGGATGATATTCTTCATTAAATAAAGGTGATTTTCCTTAATAATATTCTCGATCTTCTCAAAAAGTTGTATATTTTACCAGGATTGATTGATGATTGAACAGATACTGAATCTGACGGGATAATAATTTCCCTGAGTATAGCACACTCCAACCAGCCCGCACAACTTGAGTGAACAACTTGAGTGAACAAAAGTTATGAGTTTGTTCGGAGATTAGCAGTCAAGCTTTACCTAAGGTTGCAATTGGGGGAGCTGAAGCATCAAGTCTTCAATTGTCAATTTAAGATTGGCATTTTTCTTTATTAATCCCTGAGCCCTTTTAAATAAACCCAGAGATCTCATTGCCGTAGGGAGGTCAATCTCCTTCAGGATCTTTTTGAGATCTTCTTCCCTATCAATATTTGTGATGGGAGATTGAGCATTACCCGCTTGGATCATCACATCATGCCAGATTGAAAACCAGAGATTCAACAGCTCTTGAACCTGATGGGGGTTTGAGGTAATTTGTGAGGCATAGGCAAATCTGTCAACTGAATTACCAGCCAGAATATTGAGGTGATCGTCTAAAAGAGTTGATCTGCGTTCGAGTGCTGATGAATCTTGATGGTAGGTTAAGGCAAGTTCAGGTTTGCCTCCTGATATATGGGCTAGCAGCTTTGCCTGATCTGCAGGAACTTGATAAAGCTCCTCTAAACCTTGCCTTATAATCCTGCTTGGCACTGTGTTCAATTTTATTTCTTCGCACCTGGAGATGATTGTTTCCAGAACAGAATCTACGGAGGATGCTGTCAGGATCAAGATGACTGGCTTGGGCGGTTCTTCCAGAGTTTTTAACAGGGCATTCTGGGTGCTGATGCTGGCATGTTCAATATCAATGATCAAGCCAATTCTGTTTTTAGCCTCATAGGGAGACAGCGAAAGGCTGTGTATTAGCTCCCGGACCTGGTCAACCTTGATTTTTGAGCTGCCTTCCTCAACAGAGATTGGAAATAGATCTGGATGCTCCAACCTGCCCAGGCGCTGGCAAGCAGAGCACTCAAAACAGGGATCACTATTTTCCCCGGATTTCTGGCAGAAAATTGTTTGGATGAATTTCAGGGATAAATTCTTTTTTCCAATACTCCGGGGCCCAGTAATTATATAGGCATGGCGAAGAGCGTTATTTTTTATATGTCCCTGTAATAGTTGTACAGCCCATTCATGGCCAATCATATTCCAATTCATATGTAAATTCTACGATATAGCAGGCAAATCCGCAATGTTGTTGACATGTATCTGGCAACCCATTAGAATGAGCCCAGTATGGATATCTTGAAATCTCTCAATGCCCAGCAAGTAAAAGCTGTAACGGCTCCCCCCGGGCCTGTCTTGGTGTTGGCAGGTCCTGGCTCAGGTAAAACTCGTGTGCTCACCCAAAGGGCAGCATACTTGATTGGACAACAGAATGTTCAGCCGTATCATTTAATGGCAGTTACTTTTACTAATAAAGCCGCCTCGGAAATGGGTGATCGCATCGTTGATCTACTAGGTCACCAGACTCAAGGCCTTACTCTAGGAACTTTCCATGCTACTTGTGCCAGGATATTGCGGATCGAATCGGATAACCTGCCTGTGGATGCGAATTATGTCATATTTGACGCTGATGACCAGATAAAAGTTGTCCGCCAGGTTCTCAAGGATCAGAATCTGGACGAAAAACGCTATCGCCCACAAAGCATTCATGCCTCAATCTCAGCTGCAAAAAACGAATTATATCTGCCGGAATATTTTCCGATCTCAACCTACCGGGATGAAGTTGTAGCCCGGGTGTATCAGGGTTATCAAAAAATATTATTATCAAGCAATGCTTTTGATTTTGATGACCTACTGCTCTGGATGGCGCTTCTATTGGGAAATAACGAAAATATCAGGGAAAAATATGCCGGCCGATATCAACAGATCCTGGTAGATGAATTCCAGGACACCAATATGGCTCAATATACATTATTAAAACACCTGGCTTCTCAGCATCAGAATATTTTTGTGGTGGGGGACACCGATCAATCCATTTACCGCTGGAGAGGGGCGGATTACAGGAATGTTCGCAGATTTGAGGAGGATTATCCAAAAGCTGAAGTGATCCTGCTGGAACAAAACTATCGCTCGACCCAGAACATATTAGATACAGCGATGGCAATAATTGACAGGAATACCAACCGGACCCCCAAAAAATTATTTACTGAACGTGGAGCAGGGGAGAAGATAATCATCCACGAAGCTTATGATGAGCGGGAACAAGCTCAAATGGTTGTAGATACCATCATCAAACAAATCGCAGATAAAAAAGCGACACCAGCTGATTTTGCTGTAATGTACCGAACCAATGCCCAATCCAGACAGATCGAGGAAGCATTCCTGTCAGTGAATTTGCCTTATAAACTTGTGGGAGCACAACGGTTTTACGGCAGGCGGGAGGTTAAGGATGTCATTGCCTACTTGAGATTGGTTGCCAATCCGGAAGACAGTTTTAGTCTGTCCAGGGTTATCAATACCCCCAGTCGGAAGATAGGCACCAAAACCTTTGCTGAACTTATTACAATAGCCCAACAGCTTGAGGTCAGCCCCGGAAAATTATTGCTTCGTCTTGCTGAGCCTGATCCCCCTGAATTGGAACTATTCTCAACGGCTCCAGCCAGGAGATTATCAGGGTTTGCATATATGTTTTCTAAGTGGCGAAAAGGATACGAGAGTCTACCTCCTGTGGAAATCATGGATTTAATTCTGGGGGATGTCGCTTACAGGAGATATATTGAAGATGGCAGTGAAGACGGGTTCGAACGTTGGGAAAATATCATCGAATTAAAACGGCTGGCATCCGAATACCAGACTGTGGGTTTGCTCTCTTTCTTGCAAGATATTGCACTGGTATCAGACCAGGACACATTGGATCCTGACCTGGAAGTACCTACGTTGCTTACTTTACATTCTGCCAAGGGACTGGAGTTTGGCCAGGTCCTGATCATTGGATTAAATGAAGGGATTTTGCCACACCAACGGTCATTCGACGAACCGGAAGCCATGGAAGAAGAACGGAGATTGTTCTACGTGGGAGTTACCAGAGCCAAGGACCGTTTGTACTTGTTCCACTCGCTGAATCGCTACACTTACGGTTATTTTGAACCCATGGGTGCTTCCCGATATTACCATGATATCCCGCCCGCCTTGAGAGCGGATGACAGCTTAGTTTATCAGTCCCAATCACCGATCACTTCCTCAACTGGACATCGTACATGGAAAGACCTCCAGGAGGAAACCATCCGACCAGTCAGTCTGGAAAAACAATATCATCCCGGACAAAAAGTACAGCATCCGAAATGGGGGGACGGGTTAGTGTTAAACAGCCAACTTCAGGATGATGATGAGATTGTGGATGTGTTCTTCGAAGGTGTGGGAAAGAAAAAATTGATTGCCTCACTGGCGGATTTGAAAACTGTCCGCTGATTGTGGATGGTAAAATTGTTTTAAGTTTCTCTGAATTATCAGAGAGGGAAATTTAAATGGCCGTAATTGAAAAAGGCTCCTTTGAAGTTATCAGCCGAAGCCCAACACAAACCCGTCGGGTTGGTATGAGATTGGGGGAATTGTTAATGCCGGGAGATGTTGTGTGTATGGAAGGAAATTTGGGGGCTGGCAAAACAACCCTCGCTCAGGGTATTGCATCTGGCTGGGGGTCCTATGATTCCGTGACCAGCCCAACCTTTGTTTTGGTAAATGTGTACCGGAGATTGGACCAATCCCAGTTATTTCACCTGGATGCGTATCGGCTTTCAGGTCCTGAAGAGGCCCTGGACCTGGATATTGATGCCATGCTTGCGGGTGGACCCCTGATCGTAGAATGGGCAGACCGGGTTAGTGAAGCTCTGCCAGGTGAATTTTTATGGATCAAGATGAAATTTATCAATGATGAACAGCGGGATTTTGTTGTCAATGCCCGCGGAGAACGGCATAAACTCCTTCTGGAGCAATTCCGGGGGGATATTTACGGAGCCTAGGCATGTTATTAGCTATTGATACCTCAACAAAATCTGTTGGCATTTCCATTTTTGACGGTTATCAGTTTCTTTGTGAAGAGAGCTGGATATCGCGTCGATACCATACTGTTGAATTAGCCAGGGCCGTTAAGATAAATCTGTCTCGAGCAGGATTGTCAGCAAAAGACCTGGAGGTACTGGGTGTGGCAGTTGGTCCGGGATCCTTCACAGGGCTGCGGATTGGTCTTGCATTGGTAAAGGGCATAGCTTATACCCATCAACTTCCTGTGATTGGTATTCCTACGTTGGATATTACTGCCAGGGCTATTCCTCCCGGGGACCATCTGCTGGCTGCTGTATTGCAAGCGGGGAGAGATCGCCTTGCTGTTGGTTTGTACAAAACAGAAGACGGTGCCTGGAAACAAGTAGGAAGTATCGAGAATTTGTCCCTTGAGGAGCTCTTAAAGAAAATTGATGGTCCCTGCCTGATAACCGGAGAACTTTCTTTGGAACTTCGCCTGGCCGTAGAAGATCATGAATACCTTTCAGCCGCAAATCCCACCCTGGCCATACGCAGTCCCAAGTACCTGGCAGAGCTTGCCTGGGAGCGTTGGAAAAATGGTGATGTCGATGATGTCTTAAGCCTGAGTCCTTTTTACCTGCATAAAGGGGAACCAATTCCCGGATAAATCCCTCTCTCGCGGAGACCCCGGGTTATTATATGAACACTGAAGGTTCGATGAAACAAATAGCAGACGAAGTATCTGCTTGTAATAAGTGTGAACTTTTCCACTCCCGGGAAAAAGGAGTGCCTGGAGAAGGTCCTCCTGATGCAGAGATCATGTTTATCGGTGAAGGTCCGGGTTTTCATGAGAATATGCAGGGAAAACCCTTTGTGGGAGCTGCTGGAGAACTGCTGGTAGAATTGTTGGGAAATATCGGCCTGAAAAGGGAGGATGTTTTCATTACCAATGTGGTTAAATGCCGACCGCCCGGCAACAGGGACCCTCAACCAGAAGAATTAGCCGCTTGTTATCCTTATTTGGAAAGGCAAATTCAACTGATAAATCCCAGCGTAATTGTCACCCTGGGACGGTTCTCAATGGCCCGGTTCATTCCCAACGCAAAAATAAGCCAAATTCATGGCCAGGCAATTCAGACTAAAGGAATGCTGATAGTGCCCTTTTACCATCCGGCTGCAGCTCTGCACAGGCCCTCACTCCGGTCAGTAGTAGAAGCGGATTTTGCGACACTGCCAGATTTAATCAAAAATGCCGAGAAAACCCCTCCCATCCAGGTTGAAGAACCTCGGGAAGAGAACAACCAGGCGGAACAATTGAGTTTGTTTTAGGTGGATAGTCAGTTTAGAAATCAACAAGGTTCTATCAGGAATGGATGTTATTTGCTTTCAAATGAGGGGAGTTTATTCGAATTAACCAGGATTTGATCTTTTTTTTAAGGTAATGATATGGATAAATACTTAATTACAGGGGCGGCAGGTTTCATTGGATCTGTGGTGGCAACCAAGCTCCTAGCTTCAGGGGCAGAAGTAGTCGGACTTGATAATTTAAATAATGCTTATGATCCCCGGATGAAAGAGTACAGATTATCCCAGCTCCAGCAAATTCCGGGTTTTTCTTTCCTGAAACTGGATGTCAGCGATCGGTCCATCATAAATAACCAGCAGCTTGTTGGTAAAGACTTTGACGCTGTCATAAATCTGGCAGCCAGGGCAGGCGTTCGAGACAGTTTGAATGATCCCTGGGTTTATTTGGATACCAATGGGACAGGCACATTGAATTTGCTTGAATTTTGCCGCCAGGAAGGTGTTCCAAAGTTTTTACTGGCATCTACCTCAAGCATATACGGCCAAGATGCACCATTGCCAACACCTGAAACAGCACCAAGTGATCTTCCTTTGCAATCATATGCAGCAAGCAAGAAAGCGGCTGAAGCCATGGCTCATGCCTATCATTACCTGTATGAAATTGATGTGTCGATAGTTCGTTATTTTACAGTTTATGGCCCTGCGGGTAGACCTGATATGGTTATGTACCGATTTGCCAAGTGGATAATTGAGGGCATGCCGGTTCATCTGAATGGTGATGGAGAACAATCAAGGGGGTTTACCTATATAGATGATATCGCCAGCGGGACAATTGCAGCATTAAAACCGCTTGGTTATGAGATCATCAATTTAGGAGGTCATGAGGTAATCACAATCAATGACCTGATCGAGATCCTTGAGAAGATCACGGGGAAAAAAGCAGATATTATCCAGCATCCCAGGCATCCAGCTGATATGCTCACCAGTCAGGCAGATGTGACCAAGGCAAAAACCCTTCTGGATTGGGAGCCTCAGGTTTCTCTGGAACAGGG
>CAYUXO010000106.1:2976-7055 GCA_964448865.1 uncultured Anaerolineales bacterium | reverse complement strand
AGCTGTGATAAGAAACTCTCCCTGGACTCCCTGAGTGGCATTGAAATTTATAATCAGGGTTCAAATAATACTACGACCTTTAACAATCAATATTCAAGCGAGGGCAGACAACAAATGCTGCTCAACCGTGCCCCGGACCTGGACCTGAACCAGCTTCCTCCAGCCTGGCGAAAAGCCAGAATAGTCCATCTGGCGCCGGTCGCTGGGGAGTTTAGCCACACCAGCGGGAATTATTTCCCGGACTCAGCAGTTTATTACTCTCTCCAGGGTTGGTTGCGGGATTGGGATCAGGATGGCCTGATAAAACCGGTTTCATTCCCGGAGCTGGAAACTGGACCTACACCTCCGGCGGGAGCATTCTTAAGCCTGGAAGATATAGGAGCTAACCGGGTCCAATTGGATAGATTAAGGGATTTATTCCCCCTGCTGGTCTTGACACTGGGGAAAGAGGGTGCCGAGTTGTACATAAATCAAAGGATGACCAAAATACACCCTCGTTCATCCACAGAAATAGATCCCACAGGTGCCGGGGATATTTTTGCAGCAGCGTTTATAATTGAGAAGGAAATACGTGGAAAGCCAGCTTACGATTCAGCTTGTTATGCCTCCGCCCTAGCAGCGATATCGGTCACCAGACCTGGTATCCAGGGGTTAGCTACTTTAGAAGAGATTCAAGAATTACAAAGGGTTCACTAATCATATGGGATTGATCTACACTATTGCCAATCAAAAAGGCGGTGTCGGAAAAACCACCACAACCGTTAACCTGGGAGCATTCCTGGCCTATTACGGCAAGAATGTCCTGCTGGTGGATGTGGATCCGCAATCCAATACCACTTCTTCCCTGGGTATTGACAAAAACACTGTGAAGGGAGGGACCTATCAGACCCTGCTGGAAGAGGATCACATCCAGGACTATATCCTGCACAACCCCAAACTCAACCTTTCCATTCTGCCTGCATCTCCGGACCTCGCAGGCGCGGAAGTTGAGCTAGTAAACGAAGTCGGCAGGGAAACTTTATTAAAAAGGAAACTGCTCCCACTGGCTGATCTTTACGATTACATTCTGATTGATTGCCCTCCCTCCCTGGGATTGCTAACTTTAAATGGTTTGGTTGCCGCTGAAAATGGCATCCTCATCCCTGTTCAATGCGAATACCTGGCCATGGAAGGACTGGGAGATTTAGTAACCACCATTGAACGGGTCCGCAGAGTGATTTCTCCAGATTTAAAGATCCGTGGTGTGATCCTTACCATGTATGACAACAGGACCAACCTGGCCAATGATGTCGTCCAGGAAGTGAGGAAATACTTCGAGGAGAAAGTCTTTGACACTATTGTTCCCCGCAGTATTCGCCTGGCTGAAGCTCCCTCCTATGGAGTACCAATATCAATATATTCACCGAGCTCGGTTGGCGCCAAAGCATATATGGGATTAGCCCGGGAGCTGCTGCTGGGAGATGGCCACCAGCTTCCTGAGGTATAATAAAAAATTGACAACAAAACAAACAGGAACAAATTAAACACCTATGGCAGCCAAACGACCCGGCCTTGGAAAAGGCCTTGATGCTCTAATTCCCATCCATCCTGAAGGAGAGATCTTATCCACTTTTGGTGGGGTGCTTGAAGTACCACTGAATTTAATTTCCGCCAATCCTCACCAACCCAGGAAAGGATTTGATGAGGTTAAACTCAAGGAACTGGCTGCCTCAATCGTTGAACATGGAATTATCCAACCGCTGGTATTAACTGCATTGGGCGCGAGTGAAGACGGAGAAGAACAAAAATATTCCCTGATAGCCGGGGAACGCCGCTTAAGGGCAGCCAAACTGGCTGGATTGAAGACAGTGCCAGCCATCCTCAGGGAAGCAAACAGCCAGAATCACCTGATTGTCGCCTTGATCGAAAATGTCCAGCGGGCTGATTTAAACCCCCTGGAAGCAGCCACAGCCTATCAGAGCCTGGCTGTGGAGTTTGGATTATCCCACGAGGAGATCGGAAAACGAGTAGGGAAAAGCCGGACAGCAATTACCAATATTCTCAGATTATTGGATTTGCCGGACGTGGTCCAGCAAGCTGTGCGCAAAAACCAGATCAGCATGGGCCATGGCAGGGCTCTGCTGGGATTGAACACCATTAAAGCCCAAAGTGCTGCTCTTCAGACCATTCTGACCCAAGAACTCAATGTTCGCCAGACAGAAGCGCTGGTAACCAAATTAAAAGGCAAGAAGAAAACTAAACCGGCTAAAAAAAGTTCAAAATCCCCCGAGCTGAGAGCCCTGGAAGAGGATCTGCAGTCAGCCCTGGGCACAAAAGTCCGCCTGACCAGATCTAGTAAAGGCTCCGGAACCATAACGGTGCATTATTATACCGACGAGGAATTAAACACCCTGGTAGACCGCTTCTTGAAATAACAAGCTTTCACCCTCATCAGAAACTTCAGCCAATGACAACAATAACTCTAACGAATGCCCGGGTATATACTATGGATTCCGGGAATCCGTTTGCTATTGGATTGGTCATTGAAGATGGCAGGATCATAAGACTTATATCTGAAACGGAAGGGATTGATCTTACCTTGTCAGGTAATGTCCTCGACCTGGAAGGGCGGGTCCTGCTGCCTGGTTTGATCGATTCTCATCTCCATCTTCAAAAATACGCCGAAACCCTGGAAATAATCGACTGTGAAACTTCTACCAGGCAAAAATGCCTGGAAAGAGTAAAAGAGCGAGCTGCCAATACACCCCCCGGTGATTGGGTCCTGGGTCACGGTTGGAATCATAATAACTGGGCGGATGGTTATGGAAACGCAGGAGAACTTGATCAAATTGCACCCGATCACGCGGTTTACCTGACCGGTAAATCTCTGCATGTCAGCTGGGTCAACAACCAGGCCCTGGCTTTGGCAGGTATCAACGCTGAAACCAGGGATCCTGCCACCGGCTCTTTTCAGCGGGATCAGAACGGGATACCTACGGGGATCATCTTCGAAGGTGCTGTCAAGCTTGTTGAACGGGTAATTCCCGTACCCAGTATAAAAAAGACTGCCAGCACGATATTTAAGACACAGAAGAAGCTTTGGGAAATGGGGCTGACAGGGGTACATGATTTTGACCGGGAACTCTGCCTCGATGCTCTGATCTACCTTGAAAATGAAGGCAAACTGGGACTGCGAGTCCAAAAAAGCATTCCCGAGCTGTATCTCGATCAAGCTCTAGAACTTGGATACAGGATCGGGGGTGGAACAGATTGGCTCTGGTTCGGGGGAGTAAAAGACTTTGCTGATGGAGCCTTGGGACCTCAAACAGCCGCGATGCTGGCACCATATCAGGGCAGCGATAATTTGGGCCTGTTGTTGAGATCTGAAGAGGAGCTATATGAATTGGGCGTCAGAGCTGCCGGGGGTAAATTAGCGCTTTCCATCCATGCTATTGGTGATTTAGCCAACCGAACGGTTCTCAATGCCTTTACAAAACTGAGGCAGTATGAAAAAAAACAGGGTATTAAACCCCTTGCCCACCGCATTGAACACCTCCAGCTTATTGATCCTGAAGACATTGGGCGTTTGGCAGATCTGGACATCACTGCTTCAATGCAGCCAATTCACGCTACCTCGGATATGGAAATGGCAGATAGCTTTTGGGGTACACGGACTGCTTATGCCTATGCACCCAAACATCTTCTGGACCAGGGAACCCGGGTAATATTTGGCAGCGATGCACCAGTGGAAAGCCCCAACCCCTGGTTGGGAATTCACGCAGCAGTTACCCGTCGGCGAGGGGATGGAAGTCCCGGACCAGACGGCTGGCACCCGGGGGGACGAGTGTCTGTTCATGAAGCACTGAAAGCGTTTACACAAAGCCCTGCTGAAGCATCTGGCAAGGGGGATAAACAGGGTAAACTAGCTCCAGATTACTGGGCAGACTGCATCGTACTTGAGAAAGACCCCTTGCACTGTCATCCCGATGAACTTCTGGATATACAACCGGCAGGTACAATGATAAACGGCAATTGGGTATACCGAAATTTCTAAAAATGCTGTGTTGAAAGTTAGCAGGTTGAAAGTTGAAGGTTTAAAA
>CAYUXO010000106.1:0-2876 GCA_964448865.1 uncultured Anaerolineales bacterium | reverse complement strand
AATTGAAGATTGTTATTCCAGTTTATAGGTTGAAAAGTTTTAAAGGTCAGAAGGTTGAAGGTTCAAATAAACAGAAGGAAGACGAAATAGGACAAAATCAATGTGGATCGATAACGTTTTAGTCAAGATTTCCAACTTTCAACCTGCAACCTTCAACTTGAAACCATTACCCCTGCACTCTAAAAAAAACTAACCCTAATATTAAACTGTATTACAAGTGCTTAATGAATACCCTCCTTCGTTTATGCTGCCGGGCATCAAAATATTTCCACTGCTCCCACATTCTGCGATTAGACTCCAGCTGAGGGTTGGCGTGAACGGTTTTGACACCGAATTTTTTGCAGGCTTTAAACAGACTTACCATCATGATCGCGTTCACCCCCCTGCCCTGCAATTCCGGTACCACCGCTCCCAGATAAGTATCAATGCGGTCAAATTTTTTCATCGCCATTAACAAATAGGCAAAACCAAAAGGGAAGAGTTTGCCATGTGCTTTCTGGATCGCCCTGGAAAGAGACGGCATGGCGATCGTGAAAGCCACCATACGGCCATTTTCATCCAACACAGCCGGCACCAGGTCAGGGATCACAAATCCGAAATATTGGTCAACATAAGCTTCCCGCTGTTTGCCCGTTAAATGGACCACACCATATAGGTGACTGTAGGTCTCATTAATGACCTCAAACAATTCCGGGGCATATTTCAGCAATTCCTTTTTGTTTTTGGCTTCCAAAACAGTCAGTTTATAACGGCGCCTGGATAGCTCCGCAACCCTGATGATCTTTTCGTCCAGTTCATCCGGCAGTGTTATTTCATGTTCAAACCAGTCTACATCCTTTCCGTATCCCAGTCTTTCCAGGTGTTGGGCATAATATGGAGGGTCGTGCCGGGTCGCCAGGGTGGCCAGTTCATCAAACCCCTCCACCAGCAAGCCTTCCCGATCCAGGTCCGTAAATCCCAGGGGGCCATGGACCGCTGTCAGATCCAACTCTCTGGCCCAGTCTTCAACGGCTGCCATAAGAGCATTGATGACATCTTCATCATCCATAAAATCGATCCAGCCAAACCTTAAATAGCGCTGGTTCCAGGTTTCGATGTGCAGCTTATTGTAAATTGCCGCCACCCGGCCAACGATCTCACCATCCTTATATGCCAGCAAATATTTTGCCTGGCAGTGTTCAAAAGCTGGGTTTTTGTCTTTGCGAAGATTGTTCATTTCGTCAAAATCCAGCGCCGGCACCCAGTTGGGATCTCCCTTATGCACCTTATGTGGAAAACGGATGAAATTGCGCAGTTCTGCAGGCGTGGAGATTTCTTTGATTAAAACAGCCATAGGAGTTTCCTTTATTCTTGGGATTTCATCTTATATTGATTGATTATAGGTCAGGCCTGATGATGCTTCAAGCCAAAGGATCTTGTTGCTCTGATTTTTTGTCCTGATCTAAACAATTAAACAAAAAAATGGTTAAAAGGATATAAAATTGATATGTAGATAGATTTAAGTTGGAGCGTTCTTATCTCAGGAACCAATCAACCGCCTCCGGAACAGGGAAGGACATCTGTATGGCTAAGCGAGGAATAATGACATCAAACTTTGGGCAGCACCCCTGGGAAACAATTTATCAACGGGATGGGCTTGTATTCCGTGAGATGCTGCCTGCTTATCACCGGGCAGTAGAAAGATTCTTAAAAGAACAATGCCATAAAATTCTGGATCTGGGATGTGGAAACGGACGCTTTGTTGTAGGGTTCAGCCTGGAAAAGTTTGATGTGATCGGATTTGACATCTCGCCCACAGGTTTATCATTGACCCGGGATTGGCTTCAGGAGAAGGACCGTCGAGCTGATCTGGTTTGTGGAGATACACGCCATAAACTGCCCTTTCAGGATAATTCTTTCCAGGGATTATTTTCAACCCAGGTGATCCACCATGCCCTGCTGATAGAGATCCGCCAAACTATTCATGAGATCTGGCGGATGATCAAGCCCGGAGCATTAGCCTTTATTTCAGTTGCTGGTAAATTACACCAGGATACCAACTATAAGGAGATTGAACCCGGAACGTACCTGCCACTGGAAGGAGATGAGGAAGGTTTGGCTCATCACATCTTCACCGAAGCTGAACTAAGGGTGGAATTTTCAGATTTTGAAATCATGGATTTGGGTCCCCGAGATCAAGGCCGCGTATTGACAATTTGGGCCAGGAAGCCTTCCAAAGAGTAATAAAACAACTAAACCCTCCTATTGGACCCTAAAATCAGAATTGTTTGGCCTCCGGATCCAGGGTTTAATGCTGAAACTCCATTTTTAAGGAGATTGCCACACTTCTTGCTGTCCCTCGGAATGACAGTTACTTCTATCTTGTCAATCCGAGCATGATTCTTCTTCCAAGGCAATAAGGGATGGAATAAATTCCTCCCTACTGGCTGTGCCTATCGTCAGCCTCCGCCGACGAAATATTGTCATTAATGGTTTGTCACTAGTGAAACTAGGAATCCATATCACCACCCACTACAAAATAATCTTGCTGTTTGAGGGGTAGTTAAGGAAAGGGAACGTTTTGTGGATCCTTCCCCTTCGTTTCCACTCAGGGTCAGGATGACAAACAGGGGGGAATGTCTGGAAATATATAGGTGAATTGTCGGCGCAGGCCGAGAATTGGCGAAGCCAGTCCAGAGGAATTTCGCGAAGCATCCTGAGCAACAAATTTGTTGCGTAGGGCATTCCGGCTCTGACGAGCTGACCGGAGGAAGCTTCGCTTCCGACCGAGGCCAGGGGATCGGCTTTTTCTCGCTCAAGAGATATTACCGCTTTTCATTCCTTCGTTCGTTATGGCAATTTTTTAAGAAATCGGGCGACCCGTTGGGTCGCCCCTA
>CAYUXO010000105.1:4703-7093 GCA_964448865.1 uncultured Anaerolineales bacterium | reverse complement strand
TATATTTCGGTGACTTTGGCATCACGATAATATCTTTCAATTGGAAGCTCTTTCGAATAACCCATGCCACCGTGGATCTGAACAGCAGCATTGGCGCAGAAAGTTGCAGTCTCAGACGCAAATAATTTTGCCATGGATGCCTCCAGGGTATATCGCTCCCCGGTCTTTTTATACCGTTCTTTGGCAAAGGCAGCCTGGTAGATCAACAAACGCGAGGCTTCAATTCGTGTTTTCATATCTGCCAGCTGGAATGCAATACCCTGGAATTGTCCAATTTTTTTACCAAAGGCTTCTCGTTCTTTGGAGTAGGCGATACTGGCATCGTAAGCAGCTTCAGATATTCCCAAGGCCTGCGATGCAACTCCTATCCGTCCGGCATCAAGCACTGTCATGGCAATTTTGAATCCTTCTCCTTCTTCACCGAGTCGATTCTCAACAGGACAGCGGTAATCATCAAAAACCAGTTCACTGGTGGCAGAGGCTCGGATTCCCATTTTGGGTTCTTTTTTGTCTCCCTTGAAACCGGGTTTGTCTGTCTCAATCATAAATGCGGTAATTCCCCGGTGTTTTTGTTCAGGATCGGTCATCATAAAAACGACTATAAAATCTGCTACCGGTCCGCCAGACACCCAGGATTTTCTCCCGTTAAGGATATAGTGATCTCCATCAAGAACAGCTCTGCTGATCATGGTGCTGGAATCTGAACCGGACATAGGCTCGGTCAATGAATAAGCTCCGATTTTTTCCCCTGATGCCACTGGAATCAAGAAGGTTTCCTTCTGGTAATCTGAACCATAAATCAATAAGCCATAATTAAAAAGCGAATTATTTACAGACATAATAGTCCCGTGAGAGGCGTCAGCTTTGCAAATTTCTTCCAGGGCCAGGACATAGGCCAGTGTATCCATGCCCGCCCCCCCATATTCTTCGGGAACTTCGATGCCCATGAAGCCCATTTCACCCATTTTTTTGATTGTTTCTGAAGGAAAATCTCCGCTTTCGTCAAACTCCGCAGCAATGGGTTTTATTTCCTTTTCTGCGAAATCCCGGGCTGCTTTTTGAATCATTTTGTGTTCATCGCTTAAGGTGAACCCATGACCATTTGCTGACATCAGACAACCTCCTCAGACAGAAAATCTATGTTGTTGGAAGACATTTTTCATTATAGCACTACCCGGTCCTAAATAACCCGGCTGCCAGTTGGTCGATCGACTATCAGGCTGTTTATTTGAATATGAAAAAGCCGGGGTCGATTGCCCCGGCCTTGTTTATGGTGGTTGACCTGGACATCATCAATTCTAGTCTACCGTTAAGGTCTTGCTAAGATTGCGTGGAAAGTCCGGATCGAATTCCCTGTCCAAACTGCAGTTATAGGATAGCAGCTGCAGTGGAATCACGCTGAGCAGAGCCAGGACTGCTGGTTTAAGTTCATCTGATATGTCAATATCGGGTATGGTTATGATCTGCTGGGCATTGGCTTCTAAACGAGAATCTTCAAATCCAATCGCAATCACGTGTCCTCCCCGGCAGGTTACCTCATTGATGCCGCTAATAATCAGGGGGATATCCTCTGGACCGACAGTGAATATTACGGGATAGCCATCGTAAACAGCAGATAATGGACCATGCTTAAATTCAGTTGAGAGCATGCCCTCACAGTGGGCATAAGTGATTTCCTTGAATTTTAATGCGCCTTCCAGTGCGACCGGGTAGGTCAGACCGTAACCCAGAATATAAAGATCATCCCACCCACTCAATTTTTCCACGATGGGTCCAAGCTGTCCTTCTGCAGCTTTGAGGGTTAAGTCCATAAGGCCGGGAATTTTATTAAGCTCAGAAGTTTCTTTTTCTCCGCAGCGCAGAGCTGTGTAAAGCAGTGCCAGAACCTGATTGGTGTAGGTTTTAGTTGCAGGCACACTGATCTCATAACCGCAAACCAATGGTAAGTGATACTCGCTCACCAGGGTCAGGGTAGATCCAACTACGTTGACCAGCCCGAGTATTCCCATTCCCTGTTTTTTGGCTGCCGCAATGGCATTTAAAACGTCCTTGGTTTCACCGCTCTGGCTGATAAAAATACCCACATCTTCCGGTCCTACGGACGAGCTGTATTGAGCTGAGAATTAGGGGGCCAGAACAGGTATGGCAGCTCTGCCGGCGAATTTATTAAAATAGACTGAGCCCAGCAAACCAGCATGATAACTGGTTCCGCAGGCGATCAGGTAAATGTCTCTGGCTTCTTTGATCTTGGATATAAATGGTTCCAGGTCTGGCGAATTATCCAGCATGTTCAACAGTTCTCCGGCGACCTGGCTCTGTTCATGGATTTCTTTTAACATAAAGTGGGAATATCCGCCCTTCTGGGCAGCTTCCATGGTGTCTTCCACAAT
>CAYUXO010000105.1:0-4603 GCA_964448865.1 uncultured Anaerolineales bacterium | reverse complement strand
CTTCCACAATACTGTATCCCTGGTTGTAATAACGTTCAACTGCATGAACACAGCTTTCACCGTCATTTTCGGAACGGACAGTCATGCCTTCAGCAGCGAATTCTTCTCTTAGCTCCAGGTTGTTGACCACGTTTCCGTTATGGGCTCCAACCAGATCACCATCTGTGTCGAGATGCGGCTGGGAGTTGACCTTTGATGGGGCCCCAAAAGTCGCCCAGCGAAGTTGCAGGATTGCCCGGTCACCCGACATATCCTTGAAGTTATATTTTTTAGCAACTTCCTGAACTTTTCCAGCATCCTTTCTCAGATCAATTTCCCCTTCCTGGGGAAGGGTAGCTGCGCCGACTGTATCGTATCCCCGATAAGATAAACGCTCACCCGCCTCGATCAATATTGGACCGAGGTTTTGAGATTCTTTGGTGACTATTCCAAATATTCCACACATGGATTGACCATCCTTGTTTTATTAATCATATTCTTGCGCGCACTTATTCTACCATCCACGTACTTGGAGACCAGCTTAAAAATGACACATTCCAGCCGTTTTTATTTGTTGTTTCCTTAGAATTATTACATAACGAAAGGTTAGATTTCAACTAATGGGAGGTATTTTCTTTCAATGATAAAATACAACTACTGTTAGATGAATAAATGTTGTGAGGTAACTAAATGACAGAACAAATTGCCCCCGGGGATTTTCAGCGATTGGCTGATCTGGCATCACTGGAATTGCCGGAAGAGGAAGCAGAATATCTGCGCAAGGAATTAAATAACCAAATGCTATCTATTGAAATCCTGGAATCCATACCCATTGACGCGGATACTGGTTCAGCAGCGCATGGTTTGCCCTATACAGAATATAATAGTGCTATTCCACGGGTGGATGAATCCCGTCAGGATCCCAACCGCCAGGATATCCTGGATCAGGCTCCTGAATTGGAAGATGGTTATATAGTTGTGCCGGACATATCCCAAGAGGAGCTGGATTAAAGCATGATTATTCCTGATCTTCCCGCTTATGTTATTGCTGATTTAGTCAGAACCAAACAGATCTCGGCAGAAGAGGTTTTGGATAAAACTCTTGAGCGAGTCCGGCAGGTTGACGGCCGTCCTGGCAAGGTAGATGCAGCAGAGGCTGAAACTGAGCTTGATCTCAACACCGTGCATGCTTTTACACAAGTCACTGAAGAATATGCCCGGGTCCAGGCCCGCCAGGTTGACCGGCTGTTGAAAGAGGGGAAAAACCCCGGACCCCTGGCTGGTGTACCTTACACTGCTAAAGATATCTTCACAGTAAAAGGTGTTCAGGCGACTGCAGGATCCAAGATCCTTTCAAACTATATTTCTCCCTATTCAGCAACTGTTGTGGAAAGAATGGCTAAAGCCGGGGCAGTAATGATAGGAAAGGTCAATTTGGATGAATTCACCTATGGCTCTTCCAGCGAATCTTCTGCATTTAAGCCCGTTCCGCGTAATCCCTGGGATACCACCCGGGTGGTAGGCGGGTCTTCGGGAGGCAGCGCCGCTGCGGTTGCGGCTGGTGAAGGAGCTGTCTCCCTGGGAACTGATACTGGTGGATCCATCCGCCAACCCGCCTCATTTTGTGGCACTGTAGGATTAAAACCCACCTATGGAAGAGTTTCCCGTTATGGATTAATTGCCTTCGGTTCCTCCCTGGATTGCCCTGGACCTTTAACCAGAACGGTATCTGACGCCGCTATGGTCCTGCAAGCTATTGCCGGGCAGGATCCCAGGGACAGCACGGCGGCTGTAGTTCCAGTTCCAGATTACCTGGCTGAAATGGAGGAAGATATTCGCGGTATGCGAATCGGTTTATCTGAAGAATTTTTCAGGGTGACTTACTTTGATGCTGAGACTGGTGAACTGATAGAAAATCCAATTGATGAACAAATCAGAGATGCAATATTAAGTGTGGCTGGCTACCTGGCCCAATTGGGCGCGGATATTGTGGAAGGTGTTCCTCTTCCTCATACCAAGTACGGTGTACCAACCTATTTTGTGATCTCCCGCGTTGAAGCATCTTCGAATTTACTCCGTTATGATGGGGTTAAATATGGCTACCGGACGAATGAATCATTTGAAGATCTTCGAGAACTTTATCGGAAAACCAGGGGAGCGGGTTTTGGTGTAGAGCCAAAATTGCGCATGCTGATGGGAATTTATCTAAGCGCGGCTCAATTTGACAAAGGTTATTATCAGCGAGCATTAAAAGCCCGGGCGTTAATTCGAAATGATTTCGATACGATATTTGATCTTAAAGGCAAGTACCGTCTCGACTCTTTATTGACACCTACGGCACCTACTACCGCCTTCCCAATTGGCAGCGTGTATGGCGATTCGGTCTTAATGCAGTATTCCGATCAGCTGACATCCACAACAAATCATGCAGGCATTCCAGGACTATCCATCCCGGTAGGTTTTGATCGGGAAAATTTACCCATAGGAGCCCAATTCCTGGGTCCGGATTATTCGGAAGGAAAATTATTAAGGTTAGGTCGTTCCTTTGAAAAAATCACAGAAAACGAAGAATGGCGGGAGAAACGCCCACCCGTTCTCTCAAATCTTGCCAGCTGAAAACTCAAGATGCCTGAATGTGATGAAACCGAAGAAAAATGAAAGGAAATCTGAGAGATGATGGAATGGATTGCCTTTGATGCGGATGATACGTTATGGAAGAATGAGGAAACTTACCTCAATGGTAGAGATGTACTCCTTGAGATCCTGTCCGGGTATGGGGTTGTGGTCGATGACCCGGAAGAATTTGATCAATTAGAAGTAAATAATATCAAGTATTACGGTTATGGAGTAATGAGTTTTGTGCTGTCTCTTATTGAGGTGGCTATTGACTTGACGGATGCGAAGATCAGCCCGGGGGATATCCGGAAATTACTAGATCTGGGAAAAGTAATGCTTGCGGCAGATGTAGAAGTTTTTAAGGGAGTAATGCCACTGCTGGAAACACTTTCAAAAAGGTACAGCCTGATGCTGATCACCAAAGGAGACCTATTCCATCAACAACGCAAAATCCAGTCTTCCGGGTTGGGGGAGTATTTTCAACTAATTGAAGTTGTCAGTGATAAATCAAGCGAGGTTTATCTGGAAATTCTGGACCGACACCAGATAGATCCGGGTCAATTCGTAATGATTGGCAACTCCATGCGCTCAGATATCGTTCCTGTATTGGAACTTGGCGGTTGGGCGATCCACCTAACGGACCATCTTAGCTGGTCTCATGAAAATGATTTCCTGGATGATGAGAATAAGGACCGTTTTCAGGAGGTTGCTGGAATTTCCAAAGTGCAGGATGCTTTAAATAAACTCGAGAACCGGGGAGTTTAAAATGCCTGATATTGGGCGAAGATGTAATAGACCCCAAACATAGGTAAATAACAGGAGAGCGCATGGCGAACTTTTTAGGGTGGGTAATATTTACCCTGATGTTATTGGGATTTACATTATTCAGGACCCATCCTTACCGCTTCACTCGTTTCCTGGTTTTTGAGAGTTTGTTGAGTTTAATATTCTTGAACGCAGAAGATTGGTTTCAGAACCCGTTTTCGTTCCTCCAGGTTGTCTCCTGGGTATTTCTAGTTGGGTCATTCGTCCTTGCTGTTCATGGTTTTACTTTGATTAAAACAAAAGGTAACCCGGAAGGAGATTTTGAAGACACCACAACACTGATCACAACCGGGGCGTATCGGTATATCCGCCATCCCCTCTATGCCTCGTTGTTTTTGTTTGCTCTGGGAGTTTTTTTGAAAGATCCATCCTTACTGGGAGTCGGGTTGGTGGGAACGACCATTCTTGGTGTCGTTTTCACTGCCCGCATAGAGGAAAAACACAATCTAGAGCGCTTTGGCATGGCATACCAAGTTTATATGGACATAACCAATCGTTTTATCCCTTTTGTATATTAACAAATATAATTTCTTGTCCAACTCAATTTAAAGAACTGGGGAATTTGAAAAATGAAAATTTTGGAAAAACAAGGGTATCATTTATTCTTTTTGGTATTACTTATTTTAGGGATGGCTGCTGCAGTCCGGGGAGATGTGCTGGACGGTTCCCTGTGGGGTTTATCTACTCGAACCTGGCTATGGCTGACAATCCTTGTGCCCGTAATACATCAAATATTTGTGGTGATCTGCTGGCGAGCAGAGCTGTATTACGGCTTGATCAGTAAAACCTTCGGCGAAAGAGCATTCCTTATCTGGAGCGTCGGATTTACGGTCTTGTTTATTGCCCGGCCCCTTACTGTTTTAGGACTGGCCGCAGCCAATCACGGTACTCTGTCAGTTCCGTTTTGGTTAACGGGTTTATTATCACTGCTGTTTTTCGCCCTGGGCGTTTACCTGTTTTATTCCGTCATTGAATATTTTGGCATGGAAAGGGCTCTGGGGATCGACCACTTCGAGCCTGATGTGTATCGGGATAAACCATTTGTAAAGGGGGGTATATTCAAATGGACCTCAAATGCCATGTACTTATTTGGGTTCCTGCTGTTATGGATACCGGGTTTATTGTTTTTGTCCAAAGCCGCACTGCTGGCAGCCCTGTTTAATCACCTCTATATCTGGGTCCA
>CAYUXO010000104.1:0-7218 GCA_964448865.1 uncultured Anaerolineales bacterium | reverse complement strand
TCAACATTTCAGGAGATTGCTTCGGGCAACTACTGCCCTCGCAAAGACAGTTATTTATGGTTTGTCACTGGTGAAACAAGGAATCCATATCACCAATCCCTACGAAATAATCTTGCTGTTTGATGGGATGGTTAAGGAGTTGGAACGTTTTTATGGATCCTTCCCCTTCGTTTCCACTCAGGGTCAGGATGACAAACAGGGGGGATGCGTGGTTAGTATATACATTAAACGTCGGTGTGTGCCGACGTTTGTCGAAGGGCTGAGGATTTCAGTCCATACCTAGTATGAATAAAAAACCTTCCTGTATTCCCCTTTTATTTACCGCCGTCTGATCCGGCCTCCGGAAACGATTGATATCCAGTAAAAAAGCTGCATCACAGAAGTAAACAGGGCGGCTACATAAGTTAATGCTGCGGCATTGAGAACGCTGTTTACTCCGCCTATTTCTTCTGATGAGAGCAATAACCCGCTATTTTGAAGCAGCGCCCTGGCCCGGGCAGATGCATTTAACTCCACCGGAAGAGTTGCCAAAGCGAAGATTGTTCCTCCAGAGAAGGCAAAAACACCCAGCCAGGCGATGTTGATCATATTCAGAACCAGGCCGGCCATGATCAGGATCCAGCCCAGGGTCGAACCAATATTGACAGCAGGCACAAGCAGTGATCGAAAGCGCAGGGGGAGGTATCCTTCCTGGTCCTGCTGGGCATGGCCGAGTTCGTGGGCTGCGATAGCAAGAGATGCCACTGAAGTACCCTGGAAAATCCCCGAAGATAAACTGAGTTCCGTATTACGGGGATCATAATGATCGGTCAGCTTACCGGGAATTTCCTGAATTCTCATCTCGGCCAGCCCACTTCTATTGATCAGCTGCCTGGCAGCTTCAGATCCGCTGATTCCACTCTTGTTAGGGATTCTTCCCCACTTTTTGTAGGTTGAGTTTACATACCATTGGGCAGCCAGCATTGCCAGTAATGCCGGAGCCATAAAGAGCAGGTATTGAGGATTAAAGTAGAACATATTAAAGGTTCACCTTTCAACTTTCTAAGAGATCCAACAATATTTCCACGGCTTTATCAAGTTGAGGATCCAAATCATTCAGAAAATCATCTTCAGTGAATTCAACCAAGTAATCTGGCTCTAATCCGACTTCGTGGATTTGCCTTTTCTCAGGAGTTAGCCAGCGGGCGATTGTCACCCGGACTGCTCCTCCTTCATTACTCAGCGCGATCCAGTTTTGAACGGATCCTTTTCCAAAAGTCGTTGCGCCAATCAGGGGGCCGCGCTGATAATCCTGGATTGCTCCGGCCACGATTTCCGAGGCAGATGCGGAGCCTTCATTGACCAGAAGTACCATGGGGATTTCAGTCGCTAATCCACCGCTGAGTGCCTGGAACTTCTCCATTCCCTCATCGGCCCCGTAATCTTCATAGAGGATCACGCCTTCGCCAATAAATTCTGATCCTACTTCAACAGCAGTTTGCAGGTATCCGCCGCCATTGTTGCGTAAATCAACCACGAGCCCGACAGGATCCTGGGCCAGGATATCTTCCAATTCCTTGCGGAGTTCATCCCTGGTATCCTGACCAAAAGTTATTATATGCACATAACCAATTTGGTCATCCAGCATTTCACTTTCCACACTGGGAATTGTAATTGTTCCGCGGATAATGGTTACGTCAAAGGGATTTGGTTCACCTTCCCTCCGAATTGTCAGCACCACAGTTGAACCGGCAGGACCCAGCACTTTTCTTATTACCAGGGAACCATCAATTCCGGTCATATCCTCCCCATCGATCATGATCACCTCGTCGCCCGGCAATAATCCTGCTTTTTCGGCAGGAGAGTTGGGCATGGGGCTGATGATGGTCAGGTATTCAGTGGTGGTATCCACCCATGCTCCAATTCCCTCATATTCTCCATCCAGAGGCATATTGGACTGCATATATTGATCTGGATCCATATAGGAGGTGTGTTGGTCACCCAGGGAATCCAGCATGCCGGATATCGCACCTCTCATTAATGCCAGATCGTCAACTGGTTGATCGATATATTGATTGTGGACAATATCCCAGGATTCCCAGAAAGGGCTGAACAGTTCATCTGTCGATCCGGGAATGGTTGAATCGGTATCTGAATCTCTCCCGGGATATACCGAATGGGGTGACTCAGCGGGCTGATTGAACCAGGCTGGACCGATTTGTGGAAGAATTAAATTACCTACTACTGCCCCGGCCGAGAATGAGCTGAAAATGATGAATAAACCCCCCAGAATTCCAATAATTACCCAGGTGCTCTTCTTCATAATATTCTCCGTTTAATTACCATAAACTACTAAATCCCTTTTTGGGAATGCCCCTAGAGTATCACAGGGAGAAAGTAAATAATCTTAATGTTTTATCAGTAATTTTCCCCCAACCTTAAGATTCGGTGGCTAGTAGCGTTCTTACGCTTATCCCTTATTCTGAACTGATCACTGGAAGGGAGATGATATCCAGGACAAGAGGACGATCCAATTCAGATTCAAGTACCCGGGCAAGTTCAGTGACCTGTGCCTGGGTTATCGGTTCAGAAGTCTTTATTGTCGCACTGATCATCAGCTGATCCTGGTATTGAGATAGATCAATGTCCAGGATAATTGCGTTTTCCAGTATGGGGGATTCCTGTAATAAATGCTCAATGGCTTGATTTTCCCTGTTCTGCCGGATAAATCCATTCATAAGTACTGCAAGGGGGATGGTTATCAATACCACCAGCAAAGTCACCCCAATGATACCTCTGCGAACCCGTCTCTTAATTTCCGGCTGTAAATTCAAGGGATGGATGCCCAATAAAGTAAAAATGATCACCCCGGCGAGGCTGATGGTGATCAGGTTGGTAATAAATAATAACAATGCGCCCCCGGCAGCTTG
This sequence comes from uncultured Anaerolineales bacterium, assembly GCA_964448865.1. Classification (GTDB taxonomy): domain Bacteria; phylum Chloroflexota; class Anaerolineae; order Anaerolineales; family UBA11858; genus B10-G9. The sequence goes on along the minus strand of CAYUXO010000104.1, from coordinate 4,309 downwards.
CAGGTTTCCATGAGCAATCCCTATTCCAACCACACTCAAAGGTGGTGCCAGGGCTGCGGCAATAGCCACACCTGGCAATGCGGCACTGACATCTTTCCTGCTCAAGGCATAAGCTCCAGCCATTCCGGAAGCTAGAGCGATGAATAAATCCAGCAATGTGGGTTGGGTCCTGGCCAGGATTTCAGAGGTCATTTCTTTGAGGGGAGTGATCAGGCCAACTAACATTGAAACAATAACGGTTGCCATCACTCCCTTAAAAACTGATTCCAAACTTGTCCGGATCAGGCGGACTTCTCCCAGGACGATACCCATAGAAAACCCCAGAATGGGGGACATCAAGGGTGCCACAAGCATAGCTCCGATCACGACAGCAGGGCTGTTTAACAATAATCCCAGGGTAGCAATAATGGAAGAAAGCCCGATCAGGACAAAATAATCCCTCCCCGGCTCAGCGTTATCGGTTAAATCTTCCCTTACTTCAAGCTGTTCTTCGGTTGTCAAAGTTGGGAAGAGACTGAATAATGCCCGGAGAGCTTTTCGGAACCAGAACTCATGTGCTCCACCGTAGCCTTTTACCATCACAGAGGAATTTGGCGCCTGCGACGCTATGCGTTGAGGTATGCTGCCAAAAGCAAATTGGTCGATAAAACCTTGTTCTGAAGCACCAATGATCACCAGATCATAATTTTCAGCCTCTTTCAGGATCCCGGCGCCGGCTGAGTTGGCGATGATAATTTTAAGCTCAGGTTGATTATTAAAGTCCAAACCGCTGAATGTGTCTGTCAGAATTCGTCGATTTTCAGCCATCCGGCTTGTTGAAGACCTGCCAACCTGAACATATAAACCGGTAACTTTTGCATCGGCACTTTTTGAAAGAACGCTCGCAAGTCGGGCTCCAATGGGCGAATTTGGACCTCCAACAGTGGGCACAAGGATGGACCTTATTCCTGTCCAGTTGAATCCTTTAACTATTAACACATCACAGGGTGCATCCTTAACGATCGGGTCCAGCACCGGTCCCATTGATTTAGAAAGTGAGCGGATTTCCCCGCCTGACCAACCTACCAGGATTTGATCAACGTCTTCTTCCCGGGCTGTATCCAGAATTCCTTCCGCGATACTGCGTGATACCCGGGTCATAATTTGCACCCGGAATTCTTCCTTGGTTGCCTGATCGATTGCCCGGTCCAGCAGCATTTGGTCTGCTTCCGCTTTGATCGACCCATCAGAGAGCGGGAGTTGACTGGGAACAGTGATCACACGTAGAGCAATTACCTTACCGCCCTCTGGGCGCACCAGTGTACCTGCCAGACGCAGCAGGGATTCCGCCGTTTCTGGATTAGCAATCGGCACCAGTATTCTGGTGTGCTGTTTAGTTGTTTCTTCTTCAACGTCTGACTTAAATACGGTGATGCCTTCTTTGGCTTTAACGCAGTGGTGCCTTCCATAGAGGATAAAAATGATCATTCCCGCTGATAATAACAATCCTGCAGCAGGCAGGATTTCTGCCCAGGCAAAGCTGACCAGCAGGTCGACCACCAGAACAAGGGCTGGTACCCAGGGGTGAATTGGCAGCTGGAAAGAGGAACTGATTTGTTCGCGCTTGATGAGAGTGAAATTTACTCCCATCAAGACCACCAGATAAAAGAAACCACCCAATCGGGCGAGATAGGTAATTGGAACAAATAGGGTCAGTGAAGTGAAGCCCGCCAGGGCCAAAAGGATGAAGAGAGGTGTTTTGGTCCGCTGGTTGGTCCTTAACAAGATTTTTGGCCAGAAACCATCCCTGGCCATGGCGAATACTTGCCTTGTAAGAGTGGAGAAGATCCGGTTTAAAGCAATAGGAATGGCTGCCAGACTCAATCCAGCTAAAGCAGCTGAGAACCATTTACCTCCCCATACAAGGCCTAAATCAGCCAGAGGATTAACTCCTCCAGCATAGCCTCCAGTTCCTGTCACTCCCAGGCTGATCGTTCCTGCCAAAGCAATTAGAAAACCTGCAGCCAGCGAAGTGATGATAAATAATCTGGGTCCGTTCCGGGAATGATTTCGAAGTTCACTTTGGGAACTTGCGGCAATTTCCAACCCGATGAACGAGATCGATAATAGCGTAAACGTGATCTTCCAATCGCCTGAAAATGGGCTCAGGTTTTCAAGCTGGAAATTGGGTAAAGCTGCCAGGGAGCTGATTATTATCACTGCCAGGAGGGTAATTAAAAGATAACCCCGACGACTTTTCTTGAGTGGAATTGATCTATAGATGAAAACCGACATAAGGAGAGCTGCTGCCAGCCCTAATTCAGGTATTGATAAATCAAATATTGATCTGGCCAGGGTTGTTCCCTGATGAGCAAAAGCCAGGATGAGTGTTCCAGCAGCGCTGATCCCAGCCAGGATCAGGGCCCATCCTGTCAGGAATGCCAACCAGTTCCCATCTTCACAGGCCTGTACCAGATGATAGGCTCCTCCCTTTCGAGGAGAGCTGACAGATAGCTCTATATAGCCAAGCATGTTGATGCATATAAAAACCAGGAGAATGAGTGATATTAAAGGAACACTTGATCCTGCCAGAGAAAGTAAATCTCCCAGGATAACCAACAAACCAAAAACAAGGATAACCCCCAGGCTTTTACTCACTGCCTGCCGTAGACTGATCCCATAACTGAAGCGTATTTGTCCTCTATGCTCTTTTTCGCTCATATTAATCCCTGGTTTCAGGAGAGTTGTCAGGTAATCTGACCCTGAAACTCCATTTATTAGTTAGGTGTTCCGCTCCAGAGTTCGGGCATGTGATCTTTCATATCATGAATAGTATCAAGCTGGAAATCAAGGTATTTAGAAGATTGACCATTTTTCCCAACCAGGGTGGTTGTAAATCCAAGCTTTTTGGCAGCAGCTAGATTGGGGAGCAGATCATCAAACAGAATGCACCGTGAGGGATCAATTCCACCAGCTATTTTCAGGGCTTTCTGATAGGCTATTGGATTGGGTTTTACCGCAAAATTGAGAGATAACAGATCCACAATACCGGAAAATAAATCAGTTATACCCAATTTCCCCAATACCCTTTCTGCGTGGTGATGGTCTGCATTAGTGAAGATCCACAAATCCTGAGGAAGGGTTTTTAATAGATCCCTTAAAACAGGATCCTCTTGGAGATAATCTTCCAGAGGCAAGTCATGGACGTATCCAAGGTAATGATCAGGATCAACTTGATGGTGGATCCTGAGACCCTCAAGCGTTGTCCCGTATGTGGTCCAATAATGATCCCTGGTCTGGGGGATTTCGTTCTCAGGAATGCCTACTTCCTCCTGCATAAACTGATAAATTCGGAGCCTGATCTGATCCCAGAGTCCATTTGAGACGGGATAAAGAGTGGCATCCAAATCAAAAAACAAGGTAGAAAAATTCATATCCGCATTATACCTGATACCCCCCTCAGGATATCTGATTGGATAGAAGATGATATGAGCTTGCAGGGTCTTTTTTGTCATCCGGTCTGCACTCCGTTATAATGTATATATGCCGATAAAAATCCTATCTGAAGAACTGGCGTCCCAGATCGCAGCCGGGGAAGTTGTTGAAAGGCCGTCCTCGGTTGTCAAAGAGTTAATTGAAAATGCATTGGATGCCGGTGCAGACCAAATCACTATTCTGATTCGTGAGGCTGGTAAACGTTTAGTTGAGGTTATTGATAACGGGGCAGGTATACCGACCGTTGAATTACCGCTGGCCCTACACCGTCACGCTACCAGTAAAATTAATGATGCCGGAGATTTATTCCGTGTTGCGACCCTGGGTTTCCGGGGGGAAGCCCTGGCATCCATTGGATCCGTTTCCCAATTGACCCTGCTCTCCAGAGTTCAAAAGGATGATCTGGGGGGCAGTATTAAAGTCGAAGGTGGGGAAATCAAGAAATCATCGCGGGTGGGTATTCCACCTGGTACAACTGTCCGGGTAGAGCAGCTTTTTTATAATGTTCCTGCCAGGCTTAAATTCCTCAAGACAGATCGAACAGAAAAGAGGCACATCAATGATGTGGCCAGCCGATACGGTCTGGCAAACCCCGGAGTCAGATTTAAACTCTACCAGGATGATGAACTGGTGTTTCAAACAAGTGGAAACGGGAGCACTCGTGAGGTAATATCCGCGATTTATGGCCTGGACACAGCCCGGAAAATGATTGAAGTTATTTATGAGGATGAGCTTCTAGGTGTTAGAGGATTTATTAGTCCGCCGGGTTTGACCAGATCAAACCGACGGGAGATTCTCTTTTACGTTAACGGCCGCCCTATACAGGATCCAGCTC
>CAYUXO010000103.1:2670-7611 GCA_964448865.1 uncultured Anaerolineales bacterium | reverse complement strand
CGACGTTTTAGATAATTATTAATTTTCAGAGCTCTAGATCAATGTTGGTTATTTGTTATATAGAGGGAACCAAAAACGTCCCCGCAGGGGGACGTTCGGTCTGAGCTGAGGCGAAGACCCACCTGAGGACTTCAGTCCATACTTTATAGCAGAGAATGAATTCCTAGAGGTCCCCACTCTGCTTATGAATGATGTCCAGGTGCTAATCTCTGGCTTCCGTTCAATCACAAGACATCCGAGGTCCTACTCTCCCAGCGGCGCGGGATAAGGGGTAAACCTCTCCGGGGGGAACAAATCCAAAAAGCTATTGCTTTCGTCCGGAATTCCACCCTCGCTGATCAAATAATAAAATTCCAGCAGGAATTCAACAGCATCAGCCACATAACGATCCATGGTGGTTTTACTGAGATAAGGGAATTCAGCCCGTTCCAGCAGATCTTGGGGAGGATCGGAATAAAGTTCCTGGATCCTTTCCACCTGGTCCCGGACCCCATCCCGGTCCTGGAATTCCAGGTACAGGGGAAAATCCTTCAGGGGTAGGATCTCTTTCCAGAAGATACAGTCCCGGTTTTCCTGGGCATAACCCACATCAATTCCATACCAGTCACCTTTCATCATCCACCAGGCACCCTCTTCATGTTCTTCAAGCAAATCGGCATAATCCCGCTTTGAGGCTCTGCCGATCCATTCATACCACAAACCATCCGAAGTCAGGTGAAAAAAATATCCCATTAAAAAACTGTGGCGGGGGAGGTCATCCTAAACCACAATCCCAGACAAGTATTCCTTGAAAAACAATAAATCCTGAAATATTGGCTGGTCATCTTTCTTGATCAACAGGTGGGATACATCCTTGGGAGGATAAAACTTTCCGTCTTCAATTGGTTTGCCAAAATCAGGAGCCAAACTGCCGTAGGCAAATTGCCCCGGATCCAGATCTGGAAAGTGGGTTAAAAGTGCTTCAGCCAGGCGCAAATGTCCCATCCAGGTTGCCATAAATCCTCTCAAAAAAGGACACGATATCCTTTGAGGATATCGTGTCCTAAGAATTAATAAATATTCGGATCAGCGCCGGAACCAGTACGAATAGACGCCCAAACCGATGCCGCCCAGCAGCAGGATCATACCAATGATCCCCAACAGAGGGGAGGAACCGGTGCTCTCTTGAGCTGAAGCTTCCTCATTGATCACCACTGATCCGGCCTGGGCTCCAAAAGTCAAATAGGTGATGTCACCGGCGAGTAATTCAATGGGAGAATTCAAAGAGGTGGTGGGGTTATAACCTTCAGGGATGGCAACGCTGACATTATAATCTCCTTCCAGCAAACCCTCGGTGCAAAAATAATCATCCGTGATTGAATCAGGATCGTGCGCAGGAGTATCTTCTGTGATGGAGATCGATCCATCTCTATTGCTGATGTTGATAGCGCCGCCAGCCAGGCTGATTTCCTCTTCCTGGCGCATGGAATCCCCGTTCAGGTCTTCAAAAAGAAGCACACATAAAACGCCCAGTCCTGGCACCGGTGTGTTGGTTGGTTCTGCCGAAACTTCTGTGATGGCCGGCCCGGAAGTGGCCTGCGCTGCAGCTGGCCCACCTAATCCTAAAAAGAGCTGCTGGTTAGGGTAAACGATATCATCCGCACTCAGGTTATTGAGATCTCTCAGATCAGCAACATTAATACCGGCAACCGCTGCGATACGCCAGAGAGTGTCGCCTTCCTGAACGATATAGATGATCCTGCCGTCCGATCCGGGAGTGGGTGTTGGAAAATTAGTCAATTGGGGATTTGGAGCTGCCAGCGCAGGTGATGCGAACGGCAGCGCTGTAATAGCCCCTCCAATCAGAATCAAACTGGCCAGGACCAAAATCCAGGTGGCTTTTTTCATAAGCTTGATTATACTCCATGTATAATATCAGGTATAGAATTAGAAACCTCCCCCATCTGAACCTCAAAACTGTGGTAAAAATTAGGGATATTCCATTTATTAATACAGGAAGTATTCATTTATGACCGACTATGAAGCCGTGATTGGCCTGGAAATCCATGTTCAACTAAACACCAACAGCAAGATCTTTTGCTCCTGCAAGGCCGATTCCTGGGGAGATCCCCCCAATACCAATATCTGCCCGGTCTGCTCAGGCCAGCCGGGTGTTTTACCTGTCCCTAATCAGGTTGTGATTGAAAAGGGTGCCACCCTGGCAGCCGCAGTGAATGCTGAAATACAGCCAGTCTCCTATTTTGACCGCAAAAATTATTTTTATCCCGACCTGCCCAAGGGTTACCAGATCACCCAATATGACCTGGCTCTTGGCATGGGCGGTTACCTGGACCTGCCTCTCGAGGACGGTTCAACCCGCCGGGTAGGGATTGAAAAACTGCATATCGAAGAAGATGCTGGAAAGACCATTCATAAACCCGGACGGCGCCTGCTGGATTTCAACCGCTGCGGTGTGCCCCTGGTGGAGATGGTCACCAGCCCGGATCTGCGATCCGCGGATGAGGCGGCCGATTTTATCCGGTATCTGAGGAAACTGGTCCGTTGGATCGGGGTCTCGGATGCTGACATGGAAAAAGGGAAAATGCGCTTTGACGCCAATGTCTCTATCCGTGAAAGTGGGTCCAAAGTTTTGAATCCCAAAACCGAGATCAAGAACATGAACTCGATCGAACACGGCCGGGAAGCCATGAAGGCTGAGATCAAACGCCAGATCAAGCAAGTGGAAGCTGGTGGGGTGATCGAATCCTGGACCCTGGATTGGGATGAGGAAAATAAGACTCTTTCTAAAATGCGCTCCAAAGAAACCGAAGCAGACTATCGTTACTTTAAAGAGCCAGACCTGCTGGCCATTAGCCTTGATGAAGGGCATATCCAGGGTATTATTGAAAGTCTTCCGGAGCTTCCCTCCCAACGTAAAACCCGCTTTATGAGTGATTACAGGATCTCAGATAAGGAAGCTGGAGTGCTCACCAGCACACGCTCCCTGTCGGAATATTTTGAAGCCGCATTAAAATCTTATGGGGGAGAATCCAAAACTGTTGTTAATTGGCTGATCAATGACCTGATAGGCTTGATGAACGAGAAAAACCTGTCTGCGAATGATTTATATCTCACCCCTGAAAAACTGGCGGGGATCCTGCAAATGGTGGATGAGGGGATGATCAACACCAGTACCGGAAAAGAGCTGCTGCGTAAAACCCAGGAACTTGAAAAAGATCCCGGTCTGATCGTTGAGGAGCAAGGTCTAGCCCAGGTGACCGACAGCGCTGCCATTGAAGCCATCTGCCAGGGGGTTATCAAGGAAAATCCTTCCCAGGTAGAAGAATATCGTTCCGGGAAAACCGGTGTGATCGGCTGGTTGATGGGCCGAGTAATGGCCAAAACCGGCGGCAAGGCGGATCCCAAGGCAGTCAGGGAAATACTCGCCAAATTATTAAACTAGCCTGAATTCAACAACTGCCGGTGCTCCCTCACCCGTCCCTTCGACAAGCTCAGGACAGGCCTCGGGTGAGGATATCTTGCCAACGCATCCAGGGTGAACCGATCTTTAGTTACAGGATTGAAATCCTTCCTGCTGGCAGAGCCGGGCGTCCCTCTAGGGACGCTAAGGTTTCCCGTCAAGAATATGATTGAAGGAAATCACCTCGTCGACGCAGGCCTGTGCTGAGCCAGCCGAAGCGTCGACGATTGGCGCCAGCCCATCTGAGGAATTCATTCCCTGAGGCGAGGCAGACAATTACAGTCTGTTATTTCTTGGATAAAAATAAACAAAACTGATACCTCTGGAGTTCAGATGTCAGTTAGAATAATTACCCTGGAGAAGGTTTTCCAGCTGCCGGTGCTCCCTCACCTGCCAGGAGATTGCTTCGTCCTCCTTCGGACTCCTCGCAAAGACACAAAAGCCCCGCAGGTATGCCATTATTAGCCCTTGGATTGCGCAGCACTCCGAGCAAAGCGAGGAGAATCCATGGGCGGATACGTCGACGCAGGTCAAACTTCGGTCGGAGCGAAACCGAAGACTGAGAAAAACAAATGAAAATATAAGACTAAAAATTGAAGATTGGATGAAATGAAAGGCGGGAATTGCGCACCCGATCGAGAAATTCGAACTACCCCCAAGGGCGGTTTTTCCCAAACCAGGAAATGAATTCTTAAATAAAAACAGATTCTTATTTGATACTCCTCACCGCAGAGAACCCAGCCCGCGGTTTTCCGAAGGACGCCGTAGGCGCCAACCGTCGGGCGATTGAGATCGCCAGGAGATTGCTTCGGGCAATCCCCGCCATTAATCGCTCAAGCAGGAGCGCCAGCTCCTGCGATCCTGATGCCCGGGAGAGTTGACACTCTCCCTCGAGCGTGTAATAAAAAAAGCACCCTCCAGGGGGCGCAGTCATTAGCCCTGGTATTTGCGCAGCATCCTGAGCGGAGTCAAAGGGCATGCCAGGGCGATCGGGTAATCGATCATAATGACCAATGGACTATCACCTCAGTCACACAATGGTCTGGTGGATTCCTCGCAAGCTCGGAATGACAAACAGAGGTGGGACGATGCCAGGAAATTGCCGCGCCTGCCCGTCCCCGGGCGCTCAGAGCTTCCTACTCTTCCAGGATCTGCTGAGACATCATGGTTAATTCAACCCGTTTGGTCCATCCCAGGCTTTCCCAGAATTTGAACCCGCTCCGATTATCTTCAAATACAAATAAGTGGACCTTTTGGATGCCAATCCGGGTCAGGGCAAACATGGTGCGGCTGACCATCGATTGACCTAAACCCTGCCTGCGGTAATCAGGATGCACGATCAAGTGGTGAATGTATCCCCGCCTGCCATCATGTCCGCACAGAACCGTGCCAATTAACTTTCCTTCCATCCAGGCAGTGAAACTCATGCCGGGATTCCTTTCCAGAAATTTTTTGATGCCGTGCTGGGAATCCGCTTTGCT
>CAYUXO010000103.1:0-2570 GCA_964448865.1 uncultured Anaerolineales bacterium | reverse complement strand
GGACCCAGGGGGTGATTCATTCCCAGCTTCATAACCTCGTCGATGGCTTCTGCTGTGCCTACCCCTTCCTGCAGGGTAAAAACAGCCTCGTTCAACATCGGGCACAAGATCCGGTTGGATATAAACCCGGGAGAATCTGCAGCTTCCACGGGGACCTTACCCATTTTCCGGGATACTTCCATCACTGCCTGGGTGGTTTCATCCGAAGTATCTAATCCGCGGATCACTTCCACTAATTTCATGATAGGAACCGGGTTCATGAAGTGCATGCCAATGATCTTATCAGGTCTGCCAGTGACAGCTGCCAATTGGGTTAAGCTGATCGATGATGTGTTGGAAGCCAGGATCGCGTCCGGTGGGGCTTTATGATCCAGATCGATAAAGATCTTCTTTTTCAACTCGAAATTCTCTGCAGCAGCCTCTATCACCAGCTCAGCGTCTTCTATTCCATCCAGGGTTTTGGTGGTCTTGATTGACAGGGCGGCCTCTTTTGCTTCAGCGCTGATGCTCTCTTTTTGAAATAACTTCCCAACCGATACACAAATTATTTCCCGGGCTTTTTCGAGTTGGGTCGGGTCAACATCCATCATGGTGACCTGGAATCCGGATACTGCCGCAGTTTGGGCAATCCCGTTTCCCATCGTGCCAGCCCCAACCACAAAGATTTTTTCCATCTATTTTCTCCTCAATTAGACTATTTCAACCGCCAGTGCCACAGCTTCTGCGCCGCCAAGGCACAGGGAGGCCAGTCCCCGTTTCAATCCGCGATCTTTTAAGGCATAGATCAGAGTGGTCAATACCCTGGCGCCGCTGGCTCCGATAGGATGGCCAAGAGCGATTGCGCCGCCATTGACATTTACTTTGTCCCAGTCCCATCCGATATTTGCCAGGGCTTTTCCGTCCGCCAGCACCTGGGCCGCAAAGGCCTCATTCAATTCGATCAGATCAACCTCGTCCAGGGACCAGCCGATCTTTTCCAGCAGCAGCGGAAGAGCAACTGCCGGGGCATAAAAAAGGTACTTGGGCTCCACAGCCGATTGGGCATAACCTATGATCCTTGCCAGGGGTTCCCCACCGATTTCCTCAGCCTTGGCTTCACTAGCGACCACCAGGGCTGATGCCCCATCGTTTAATCCAGGAGCGTTGCCTGCGGTCACTTTTCCATCTTTGACAAAGGCCGGTTTTAAATTTCCAAGGGCTTCCAGGGAGGTATCCCTGCGGGGGGTTTCATCAGTATCAAAAATGGTCACCTTCCCCTTTCTGCCCTGAATTTCTATGGGGAGGATCTCATTCTTAAACCTTCCCTGATCAATAGCGCCGAGAGCTTTTTGATGGCTTTCGAATGCAAACTGGTCCATTTCCTCCCGGGAGATATCATATTCCTCAGCAATGAACTCAGCAGCGTTTCCCATACCCCAATTCTCGAATGGGTCCCAGAGACCGTCGTGCAGCAGCGCATCAACCAGTTCCTTGTGTCCGAATTTCAATTGCCCGGATCTGCCGCGGATCAGGTATGGCGCCTGGCTCATGCATTCCATGCCGCCAGAGACAAATAAATCCGCATCACCGGCTCTGATGCTCTGGGCTGCCAGCATGACCGCCTTTAACCCTGATCCACAAACCTTATTGAGGGTGAAGGCCCCGACAGTGACCGGCAGATCTGAAAAAATGGCCGCCTGCCTGGCTGGATTTTGTCCCAGACCGGCTGAGACCACGTTACCCATGATTACTTCCTGGATATCCTCAGGCTGTGGTATGCCCGCCCGTTTGACAGCTTCCTTAACTACCAACGCTCCCAATTGGGGAGCGGCAAATCCGCTTAAGGACCCCTGGAAACTTCCTGACGGTGTCCGAACAGCGCTGAGTATAAGCGGATAATTCTTCATTGATCATCAATCTCCTCGATCCAGTTTGATTATTGAGTTGTATATATGAAACGAATAAGGTTACTTGCTGCGAATGAAAACTAATTATTAAGGCCAATTGGTTCTGACTTTCTCCAGCGTGTCCTCCAGTGCTTCCGGGATAACTCTAACACCACCAACAGTGGTCATGTAATTGGTATCCCCCTCCCAGCGAGGCACAATGTGCCAGTGCAGATGTTTGGGCAATCCAGCACCGGCTGCTGAACCCAGATTTAAACCCACATTAAATCCCTCGGGCTGATAGATCTCACCCAAAACCCCACAAGCCTGCTGGATGAATTCCATCATCTCTCCCCGGGTCTCTAGGTCCAGATCAGCCAGGCTTTCCTGATGAATGAAGGGCAGCACCATTAAATGCCCGCTGGTATAGGGATAACGGTTGAGCATTACAAAAGATTTATTTCCCCGATGCACGATCAGGGATTGATCATTTCCTGTTTCGTTTAGAGCCAGGCAAAAAGGACATTCATTAGAATCTGAACGGTTTGTGATGTAATCCATACGCCAGGGAGACCAGAGATGTGCCATAAGGTTATTTTTAAGTATAGAATAGGTCTTTTTATTTTAACAGATAACGAGTTAGAACAGGTCTTGACAAAATAGAACATATGTTCTATACTGATCCCGCAGCACTTATACACTCGT
>CAYUXO010000102.1:0-7635 GCA_964448865.1 uncultured Anaerolineales bacterium | reverse complement strand
CGATTTACGGCTTACGTAGTCCTCCCGCAATATTAACTACCAGAACCGTTTTGTACACAATGGATTGGTACTTGTGTTTTGAGATCTGGTCACTATGTGGTAAATGATGTTTTATCAAAACCTTTGCTAATTCTATTGTTATTGGGTTATATTTATATTCAGACTTGATTTCAGAGCAGCGCAATCATCTGTGAGAAAAAAATGAGCAGCCCGGATTATGACCGAATAATCACTCAGGAACGAAACGTCCTTGCTTCAGTTAAAGAACAAGGCGAAAAACTCATTCCTGACTTTAAAAGAATTACGACTTCATACATCCGGGAGTTGTCAATCAATCTCATGAAGAGTTATTTTAAATATAAACAAGAAGTAGCCAACAGCCTTGGCGCCGAAAAGTTAGAGGAAATTAGACGAGAATTTACAGGAATTCTCGATTCGTTACCAGAACAAACCAGTCAACGGCTTGATGACAGTCAAATCTGGCTTCACCGGGTTGAAATCCCTGAGCATGCGTTATCAGATATGACGTATTCCTATCAATTGGAAAAGAGATCAAACAAATCCATGGATGATGCGATCAGAGAATTGATTGGTTTGGTTGGCTCCATGTTAATCAACTATGGATTCGTTGAGGTTGGCAAAGATTTTACATGGAAAATGACACCTGGTGGTATTCCTCAGTATGCAAACGATCTCCCATCCAAAGGAATGGACCATCATCGGGCATTAACCAAACTCATGGAACAATATAAGAATATCCTGATTGAATACGTTTATGCAATCCAGAATCTTAGGAAAGCAGAACAAGCCAAGAATTCGGCTCAAGTAGATTGACTTTGGGATTAAGGTTAAAGAAATCTCATTCCAACATGCCTCCTCCACTTGCCCTTTCGATACGCCATTTTGCTTTACTCAGGACTCTTCATCTCGGGTAAGTTCTACCTCTCACGAACTGAAAATTATCGTTTTCCAGATATGTTTATGACATTATCCGCCAAGCCGAAGGCTGCAGGTTCGAATCCTATCATACTAAAAACAGCTTTCCCTGTGCAATTCCGGTGCATAGAGGATATAAACAATATACAGGATATACACCATATACACTATTAACCCCTTTATTTCCCTCTAAAATCCAATCCTCTCGATGGATCTACCAAATAGCAGTGGCCTTTTAAGCCATTGGTTGGGAGTGCAAGCTGCGCTTGAGACGGGGGGAGCTTCGCTCCTGACGAGGGATGGGGAAAGACTGACCTGGTGACTAGGAGACTGGGAGAGAAAGACTGACCACTGTTTACAGCTTACGACTTACGCCTTACCTCTTTACGAATCAGGCAGCTGCCCACCAGTCCACCCCTTCCACCAAGTTCAGAAGATCACGGAAGCGGCTCTCCACAATCGGTAAACCAGGTAATGGATCCATCCTCAACCAACCCAAGATGCATGGATTGCTGAATAGTCTGACCCCCTGAAGTAACCCAGGCCTGGATCGAATAGGCATCCTCGATGAGAGTTGAATGACCATCGATCTCCCAGGTCCAGGGTTCAAAGGCCTGTAGCTGAAGCACTTCAATTTGAATTGTGTTATCAATTACCGAAGAGAGGTAGTCCTGGCAGGCATCTTGGCCGTACAGATCCAGCACTGCTGGGTGAAGCAGTGCTAAGAGACCATCAACATCGGTTGCTTGGAACCGGGCATTATAGGTATTAAAAAATTCTTGGAGTTCCCCAATTCTTGGATCTAGCGTAGGAGTTGCAGTTGGTTCCAGGTGATCTCCAGTAACACTATAAACAATGGATTGTCCGCCCGGAAGACCGCCATTCGCTCCCATGGTGTAGTCTCCTTCAAGGCTGCCATCAGAAATGCCCCCCTGGAAAGTCACTTTAATATTTCCATAACCAGCCACTGTTCCTCGTCCTGAAGCATCTATCGTTCCATCTGCGCTTAATTCACCACTTACAGCAACAAAGGGGAAGGGACCTTCAATTCTAATACTGCCTTCCTTGAGGATCAGCTTGATATTTCCTGGCATATTGATGAATCCCTTATGACTCGATGGGTCCCTTTTCACGGCCATGGACACTCGATAATCTCCCAGGGTGTACCCATAAGAGGAAGTAGGTGAAGGTTTCGGGGTTGGGGTACTAGTTGAGGTGGGCGAGGGAGTTGGAGTAGCCTTTTTGCTGCCAAAAGACACCTGGGGGTGTGAAAGCTGTAAACGAGCAGCCATATCATACCAACTGCCTTCTTCGTAGGCCTCTGATATGAGTGCCTGCATGAAGCTAATATCCTCGTCTTTGGCTCTCTGCTTGACTTTTTCCATTAAATCGGGATCATCCAGGATATCTTCCCAGCCGGCGACAAGGCTGCTGGTGTATTCCGATCCATCATCAAGCGGATTAAGATCGGTTAAAAATAAAGGCGAGATCCATGAGGTTAGAAAATCCATATCGCCGTAGCTTGAAGTTGTCGCGTCCGTGGCAGTCATTGTTAGATCGGCAACACTTTTTAGATTTCTGATCCACCCGCCGGTATTACAGCCTTGAAGGATAACGATCACGTCCACACCCGGATCGAACTCCTCAAGTTCCTTCTCCAGTTCATATGAAAGGATCTCGCCGTTCTCGTTACTGATCCATCCTCCTCCTAATGAGCTGGCATTACCATGCCCCGCGATATAAACGACCAGTGTATCTCCGGGTTTCATTTCATCTGCCTGTTTACGCAGCTCTGCTTCCCAGGGATCGACTCCCGCTGAATTTCCCGGTGTAAAGGGAACTCCAGCTCGGTTTGGATTGTCGTCGTATTCCGTTCCCAGATAGGTAGTCTCAAAATCGTTTTTTCCCAGGATGCTAAGCATATTTGCCGCATCTTCTACACTATTATCTTCGCCTAGTTGTTCTTCTGTGGTTGTGTTGATCACCAGCGCTCGACGGCTTCCGCCTTCGGTTTTTGATAATTCTATTTGCGGTGGAAGGATAGCTGCCAACACAGAGGACGAACCCTTATTCGAGCTGCCCCCGTCTTCCATAAAGCTGACGTTGGACCAGGCCCAGTTTTCCTCATTCTGGTAATCCTCAGTGTCAGTCCAGAGGCCCTGCCCATTGAGTATTGGCCACCAGCCCTCTTCCGAGGAGGATATCTCGCCGCTGTTAATATCTACCAGAACGTAGCGCGTCGGATGGGCGAATTGGGCATAGGGTTCGTCTTCGATCCAGAAAAACCAGCTCTCAGACTCGACCGTTACCAAACCTGGGACGGGATCCTCTCCAAGGATGTTGTAGGGATACAGTTCATCACCTGGTAATAGAACCTCGGGCCAGGCGAAGACGACCAGCGGGTCTTCACCCAATTGATCGGGCTGAACGATCTCCTCCAGGACCAGCTGGAGAGCTTCTTCCTGCGATAGGTCCTTTCCATTCTGCGACGATGTGGGCGAACTGCATGCTACGACGATGCCTAACATTGCCAGCGCTGTCAGCAGAAACACCTGTGGTCTTCTGGAGTTAATGTATCTCATCTGGTTTTCTCCTCTGGCTGTGGTCGTTGGCAAAGGGATTACGCTTCTTGAGATTATAATATCCACTATCTCATTCTATCGAAAGCTTGCATTAATGGTTACCATTGTACTGGATTAAATAATTAAAAAACCACACCTATATCAAAAGTGCTAAGATTTCATCCAAATAATTTTGACAAGAGTGTCAAATCTGAAATTTTCAATTCGAATTCCACATTACGCCGCTGCCCACCAGTCCACCCCTTCCACCAATTCCAGCTTTGCCAGGCTGGCCCGGATCAACGGACCGGCTTTCCGGGCCCGGACAGCGGTCAGCAAGATAGGATTCTCGAATTTTCCCCACCAGTCCAGCAGCTCCCCGACCCCAATGATCGGTTTGCCCCGCCGGGTGCGGCCGATCTTCTTTTTGTCCACTTCCACAAATGCGGCCAGCGGCAGCCCTTCCCGCACCAGGTGTTTGCTCAGACGCCGGCCGGTCATTCCCGCCCCCCACACAAAAACACCGTCCCTGCCTCTGGCAGGCCCCTTGGCAAGGTAATGGGCTTTGGCGCGCAAGAAATTTTCTACAGAATACCTGGAATCGGTATGGGTCAAGCGGTCCGGATGCTCCCTCCATTCCAGCAGGACTTGAGGGATCTTTTCAAATCTGGCTCCTGCCAGGTACAGACGCAGCCAGAGATCATAATCCTCCGGCCAGCCGTGATCCTGATAGCCGCCCAGGTCCCGGATCCAGGATTTCCGGTAGGCCGCACTGGGATTGGCAATCGGGCTTTCCACAAAGATCTGCCGGGAAATATCCTCATGGCTTACCAGGGAATTCAACCACTGATAATACAGGCTGAAACCTTCACCGATCTGATCATCCGGGAACCCACTAACAAGGGAACTTACCACAGCTACTTCAGGATGGTTGAGCAGATAAGCCCGCTGAAGTGAGACCCGGTCAGAGTGGCAGCGGTCGTCAGCATCCATGCGGATGATAATGGGAGCCCGGCAGAATTCAAGACCCAGATTGGCGGCTTTGACAACCCCCCCATGATCACTTTTCAGGACCACAACCCTTTTATCCCGCCCCGACCAGGCATCCAGGATCGCGGCCGTATCATCTGTGGATCCGTCATCCACACAGATCACTTCGAAGTTTGGGTAACTCTGAGCTGCCAGGCAAGATAGGGTCTCTTCCAGGGTGGACGAGGCATTATAACAAGGAAGCAAGATGGAGACATCCGGCATATTCTACTCTGGGTCAGCCTCAGGATCGGCTTCAAGATGGATGATCTCACCTGCCAGGCGATTTAGATCGTTGATCTCATCCGGGGGGGTCTTGCTGACCACCCAGTACTGTTCCAATAATTCCTCGGCGGTCAGGGAGCCGATCACCCGGTCTTTGGGCAGGCGGATCCGGGGTTCAGTCTGAGGCTGTTTGATGAAATGGAATTCAAAGGCATTATTAACCAGTTCCCGAATTTTAGCCTCTTCGATCAACGGCTCCCAGGCCCGGGGATAAACCAGCACCAGCCTTACTATGGCACCACTTATTTTTTCACCATCTGGCAGGGCTTTTTTAACCTGGTCGGTGATCTTATCTTTTGAGCTAAGGGTCAGCTGGATATCCTCAAAATGGCGAATATTCTTCAGCTGCCGCCAGTCCAGCTGTGTTTTTCCTTTCTCCACATCAGCGATCAAGAAATATTTATCATCTGCCGCTTCGCCAAAATCGACCCGCTCTATCGAACCCGGGTAAACGACCGGGGGATGTTTGCCGGGATTAAGTTCCTGGCGTTTGTGAATATGGCCCAGGGCTGTGTAATCCAACCGGGGATCCGCCACCAGGCTTCCGGGCAGGATCAAATCCCTTCCCAGGCTGACAGACCGTTCGGCGCCATATGTTGCACCAGCAACAGTAGCATGGGCAGCCAGCACGATTGGGAGATCCGGATCAGCCCCCTCCAGCCATCCGTTGACGTCTTCTGAGATCTTTTTTCCCATTTCCTGGTAGACCTGGTCAATATCCCTGGTTTGCAGGTCCAATGAGGCTGCCATGCCGGACCGAGATATCCAGGGCAGGGCAATGACCTGAAGATCAAGCTTTTTTCCATCCGGACACAAACTGGTCAGGTCATCCCTGGACAGGAACGATGCCTGATCGATGATCCGCACCTGAGGGACCTGCAGGGTGGTGAACTCGGTCAGGGAATGAGCTCTTCCCACTGATGGTGAGATATCGTGATTGCCTACCAATAACAAGGTTGGGATGCCTGCCTGGCTGAGGCGCATGATCCGTTTTCCCCATTCCCGCTGAAATGTGGGAGCAGGATTCTGGTCTTTATAAGCATCACCGGTGAACAGAACACAATCAACACTCTCGTTTATTGCGGTGTTGATGATCTCATCCAGCGAAGCCAGGAAATCCAGGATGCGGATCGGTAAACCGGTTGAAGGGTCCCTGCGTCCGTAATTGCTGATGTCGATATGGGCGTCGGCGAAATGGAGTATTTTTGGCATATTTTTTATGACTCCCGGAGCCTTTAAGGCTCCGGGAGTCTACTAGGTACATCATTCGTCAAAGATCAGGTTGCTGATCTGGATCAATCCGGGTTCAAAATTCGGGTTCAGCCAAACCGAATTATATAGATCTTGTTTTGCCAGGGCTTTTTTCCCCAGGGCAAAATAAGCCAGGCCCCGCCAGTAGAGGGTCTCTTCCAGGGTTGGTTCGGCTATGGTTTCAAAAGTGAAATTGGCCAGGTTGATCACGTCCTGGTAGCGGCCGCTGAAATAATACGCCATGTAGGGAGTGGTTTGGTACCAGGTGATCCGGTAGGGCCGGGTGGTATCGTCATCGACCAGCTCGCCGTAGATCTGGTAAGCCTTGTCAAAGGCATCACCAGCATCCATGTAATGTTCCATCTTCACCAGGCTGGTGCCTTTATTGAACCAGGCAAAAAATGCATTGACGCCTGAGAGGGTAAGGATCTCACTTTCAGCGATTTCCAGGGCATGTTGATAGGCCCAGGAGGGATCTGCCCAGTCACCCAGGATCTCAAAGACCTCATCCTGCCTCTCGGGTGGATAGATCACCATCATCAAATAATTGAACGATCGCCAGCCATCGAGATAAGTTGGATAATCCACCCGCTGATTTTTACCGGGGATTAAATAGGCATCCTGAACGACAAATTCACCGGCCCCCTCGTCATATCCAGTGGTAAACAGATAATGCCCCAGCCAGGCAACTTTGCCGGTGTAATCTTCTTCGTAGTAGCCTTTTTCGACCAGCACGGGGAAGCCACTGGCGATAAAACTCTTTATCAGGTCCATATCACCACCATAACGGGCGACAATGTTGAAATCGGTGTGATTGGCCACAAAACCGATCATTTCGGAGGGCATAACATTTTTATCGAGCCGTCCCTGCTGGATAAAATTCAGATCCGGGTCATTGATGCCCGGTTTAACAACCCGGGCGATATCATCCCGGTCACCGGGCCAGCCCCAAAAATTCAAGGCCATGGATAGGTTGGCAGGTCCGCAATAATTCCAGCGCTCATGCTGGTCTACGTAAATCACCCCGTCCAGGATCACTCTCTCAGGCAACGGAGTAGAGGTGATCAAAGGTACATCCCGGGTCGGATCGGGGGTTGGTCCTTCCGGAGTCGGTTCCTGGGTATCTGGCAGGGTGGCAATCGGGGGCGTTGACAAAGGCGTATCACCACTTGGAATAAATACCGCTTGATCGGGGGGATTGATAAAATAGATCAGACGTGTTTTTAAATCATCTACTCGCCAGGAGAGACGTTGATTTACGAAGGGAATCTGGTAAACCAGGGCAGCCAGGAGTAACAGGATCGGAAGCAAAAGGATAAACCAGGCCCTGGAAAGGGGTTTTTTCATATCAAATCATTATAACATTGCAGGGGGAGGGACCGGATCCCTTTAAAACTCAGGGATTGAAATCCCGAGAGGGGACGTTCAGCGCAGGCAGCCGGATGTCCGAGCGTCAACCTGTATTGACGCTTAGATTATTTCAGATCAATTTAAGCAGAGAATAACAACGTCCCCGATTGGGGACGTATGGTCTGAGCTGAGGCGAAGACCCCTCTCAGGACTTCAGTCCTTT
>CAYUXO010000101.1:0-7639 GCA_964448865.1 uncultured Anaerolineales bacterium | reverse complement strand
TCTCGCCTTTGCTGGTACCCCGTATTGTCCCAGTTTCGTTTCTCATGCCTGAGTAAATATCTGAGTTATCAATCTCAAAGTCGCAAAGTCTCAAGAATCATCCAGCCAGCATCTCCGGTTCCCAGACCTGCCGAAAGAAGGCGCTGTGCTCAGCCATTGCAGGATAAGAGGCTGGATCAGCGATACAGACCGGACACCAATGCCCCCCTTTGAGGATCAGGTTTAAGCTGGCAGGAAACTCATGACCGGCATGGCAGCGCCAGCGCAAGGGAGAGAACCAGTCACTGCGCCTGGGATCCCTGGAAAGCAGCTTTCCTCCCCGGAAGCGGGCTGCACCCCGGATAGCATTTAATGAGATTTTTCCTCGAGGTTGGATTTCATCATACCCGTGATCCAGCTCAACGGCTATTTCAGATGGACGTTCACTGTCTACACTGCTTCAATCTCGAATAGACCTCCAACTCTGGAGGGATCCGAAATAGGCTTTGATGTGAGATTCATAACCCTGAGTCAGCCAGGTCAGGGTTCCCCTGGGACCTCGCGCAACTCCCCCGAATTTGCGCCGGACCAGCCGGGGAAAATAGCCCCCTAACCTGATGAACCAGGGCATACTCGAAGTTTGTTCCTCCAAGTAATCATCAAAAGTCTGATCACGAAATGGAACCAAAGATTCCAGCAGGTCGGAATCAGTTAACCACTGGCCGTGGAAATTACGGGTAGCAAACCAGTTGGGGTCCAGAACTTCGCGGTAATCGCTCAGGCCGATAGCGCTCAACATGCGTTCAAAGAGTTCCAGGTTGGTGAGACGGTTGGGCTCTCCACCGCCAATGTTGTATATAGTCCCCCAAAATCCATCCGGAACAGATTCTTCACAGACGTTGGCAAGTAATCTGCCCGAGTCGCGAGGTGTGATCCATTCCAACACACCACTCAGGGTGATGTGGAAGGTGATGGGATCCAGAGGTTCGGATGCTGCCATACGGGCGATACCTGTCTGGCGCAGCGAAACCCAATTGCGCAATCCGGAGTCAATGATCACTCGCTCGGCGATTGTTTTGCTGAGGGAGTAGGTATCAAAAGTGTTGATCTTGATTGGGTCACCTATTCGCCCCCAATGGATGGGGACCGGGCGATTGCCGGTCTGAGCCACGATGCCGATATATACCAGCCGGACACGATCTGGTTCCGGTTGAGCTTTAATGGCCCGGACGATATTTTCTGCCGCTCCGACGTTGACCTTCATGGTCAGTTCGGGCATGGTATCAGCCAACGGGGACACCAGACCACCGACATGGAGCACATAATCCGCTCCGTTAACTCCCTGAAGCACATCTTCATAACATGTCAGATCTCCCCAGATCACATTCAAACCCCGATCCTGATAGGGAGCCAGGATCCGGCGGTCTTTCCGGGTCGGCAGGGCCAGGGCTGTGACCTGGAAGCGGTCATCTCGCTGGAGAAGTTCCTCAAGGGCGGCCCGACCCATATTGCCTGATGCGCCGGTTAAAAAGATTTGTTTTTTACTTGTAAACATATTTCACCAATTATCCGCTAGAGCTGGCGCTCTCCCTTGAGCCTACTAATCTGATTTCCTTATTATCTGAAAAGAGGTCTCATACTTCAACCCAAAAACCCCACCTCATGACAAGACTGATGACAGCTGTCATTATTTGAGGGCTGGCGTATGATTAATCTAATAGAGAAGGACGGAATTGAGGAAGATCGATCGAACTATGGAATTGAATTGGGATCAGGTATTGAGAACCAGGGATGAGATCCGAATTGAACCCGGGGCACCGCTTCGCCGTATTTTCGGTATCAATCAAACCCCCCGATGACTGACTTCAGGTATTCAGGTCCATTAACCCCTGGATCAGGTTCACAGCCTGGGCTGCACCATCTTCTTTTCGGATCGCAGCGCCGATTTTCTGGACAGTTTTCTTCAAGTGCGGATCATTAATAGCTGTTTCGATTTCTTGAGCGAGCTGCTGGCTGGTAAATCTTCTGGGCGAAAGCGGTTTGGGACCAGCCCCAAGTTTAAAAACGCGGCGGGCCCAGAATGGTTGATCGCTCGTAAAAGGTAGAACGATATTGGGCACACCAGCTGCCAATCCCTGTCCTGTTGTGCCTGCTCCGCCATGATGAATAACTGCAGCGCAGCGTTTAAAGAGCCATTGATAGGGGACATTATTGACCCGAAAGACAGTTGGGGATATTCCTGGAAGGTCAGGATTGGCTCCCACAAGTATTCCCCGCTGATTGCTGAGGTTTAATGCCTTGATGATTTTCTGATACAGCCGATCCATATCCAGGGATGAGCTGCTGCCAAAAGCCACTATGATGGGGAGATCTCCTTCCCCCAGGAAATTGATTAACTCTTGATCCGGACTCCAATTCTCTTGGTCATCTAAAAACCAATATCCAGTAATTGAAACACTCTTTCCCCAATCCCCGGGGCGGGGGACCACCTGATGGCTGAAGGCATACAGGATCGGTGTTTGCCTGGCATTGTTTGGATTGAAGGGCCAGATTGTTAGATCTGGCAGGTCTGGGTTCTTGATTTGAACTCGCCGGTAAAGAAGACGGCTGCCGCTCCAAAATATCCCGGTTACCAGTTGATGGGTGAGTCGTCGATAAAAATCTCCCAGGGGGAGATCATATGCAGGCGATTCTTACCAGCCCGCTGAACCAGGTTCTCAACCATTTGTTGGGGATCACCCGGGAGTCCGAAGAATTGGATCTGGTCATTCTTCAGGAGGTTGGAGAAGCTTTCCGGTGCGGCCAGGTTAACCTGGTGCCCAGCTTGATCCAAGCCATTGCCAAGAGCAATAAAAGGCTCAACATCTCCCCGGGATCCATATGTCAGAAGTGAGATGTTCATGGTTTGTGAACTGATCTTTGGTTGATATATTCGAGGAGGAGATGGATAGATCCCAATAGTGCCCCCCCATAGATCAAGATCGATGATGATAACGAGAAAAACTCATAGGCCGGATTTCCGCCGAAAAAGGCATGAAGCGCGGCGTGAAACAGGAGAAAAGCGCTGACCCCGATCCTGCTTCGGAACCTGATCCTATCGTGTTTACTGGCGACCAACGCGATCAGGCCGGCAAATAGGGGGACATGGAAGAACAGGAACACCAGCATCCCGGTTTCTTCCGGCAGCCAGCTGGTCAGAGGTAAAATTCTCCACTCATGGTTAAACATGGCATCCAGCTCGTGGGTAAATAGTGTTCCCATTCCAAGATAAAAGATGATGTTTTTCATTTTTTGTTTTCCTGTGATCAGTATTCTGAACAGACTGAAATTTTTGAACAATTCCATACTTTAAACTACCTTTACTAAGTTATATCTCAGCTTAAACGATCACGATATGATCCAGATCCTCTTCCGCCAGGGGATAAGCCATGGACAGGCTTTTCAGTGTGTCAATAATGATCGAGGAGATGACCAGGTTGCGATACCATTTGCGATTGGCCGGAACGACATACCAGGGGGCAGTCTCAGTGCTGGTTTTTTCGAGAGCGGCTTCAAATGCTCCTTGATATTGGTCCCATAATTTACGCTCATCCAAATCCGCGCTGCTGAATTTCCAGTTTTTGTGGGGTTCGTCCAACCTGGCTTGCAAACGTTCTTTCTGTTCATTTTTGTCTATATGTAAATAGAACTTCAGAATGGTTGTACCCTCATCGGCGAGGGTTTTTTCAAACGCCCTGATGTGCTCGTAGCGCCGGGACCAGGCTTCTTCAGAGACAAGATTATGGACCCGCACAACCAGGACGTCTTCATAGTGGCTACGATTGAAGATGACAATTTCCCCTTTACCGGGTGTGTGCTTGTGAATCCGCCACAGGTAATCATGGGCAAGCTCTTCCTTCGTGGGAGCTTTAAAACTTGCCACTTTAACCCCCTGGGGATTTACGCCTTCAAAAACATGCCGGATGGTGCCGTCTTTGCCCCCGGTATCCATGGCTTGAAGCACGATTAAAAGCTTGTGTTGCCCTTCAGCATAGAGCAATTCCTGCAGCCCTTCAAGCTCTTTGTTTAACTGAAGCAGTTTCTTTTTTCCTTGTTTTTTGCTGATCTGGAACATACTCTTATCGTTGGGATCTCGTTTGGAGAGGTTAACAGACCCTCCCGGTTGAACTTTATATTTTTCCATAAATGGCTCCTTCAGGCGATATAAGTGTTGATTCTTCTTAATGATAATAGATATTCTAGATCAAAATCTCAAGGACAGACAGCTCAAACCGCCATCGAGCTTCTGAAATTCAGAAACATCCACTTCTACGGTTAAATAACCGCTTTTTTCAATAGTTCTCCGTGCTGTTGTGAAACCTTTGGGGATCAGAACCCGATCATTAACCCAGATGCAGTTGGCAGCATAGGACTCATCCTCAGTTATTTTCAGTATGTTGAAATTTTGGAATTCTTCATGGGTGACTAATTCACCACAAGCCAGTAGATTATTATGCTCTAAATATGCCACTCCGGTCTTCAAATGCAGGACTTTTTCCACTTTGATTACCGATCCACTTAAGTCGTATTGCTCAAGGAATTTGATTATTTGTTGAGCTCCTTCCAGATTGGTTCTCTCAGATAAACCAATATAGAAATGGGTTCCTACCATCATAATATCACCGGCTTCGACTATTCCGGGATCCTTGACCTGATCGATTTTCGAATAAAATATATTCAGAACGCCTTTGATTTCTGCTATCTCTCCTTTACGTGAAGAGACTCCGGGATTAGTTATGATCGCACATTCAGGTGTTAGAAGGGCAACATCTTCTACAAAGGTAAAATCTGGAAATCGTTCATCTGCTGGCAGGATTAATACCTCAAGTCCGCATGCTTCCAGCGCCTTTATATATTCATTGTGCTGTTCCAGTGCTTTCTGATAATTCGGCAGTCCCAAATTGGCGGTCGACAATCCGTTAACAATGCTTTTTCCCGGCCTGCGGACGATTGCTTTTTTTAACATATCTGCCCCGCTTATTATCGGTTATATAAAAATAACTGTCTAGTTCTGGTGACCTGTTGATTGTGTCTGGCAGCTAGTCCTGTGTTCCGGGCTAGCTCAGATCATCTGCCCAGCTTAATACTTCTTGGGAGAACTCCGGAATGCTAAGCAGGCCTGCTGACCAAATAAAAGTCCAGTCTCTCTCAGGCAACTGAAGCCATTTCAGATCGATCAAGGCCAGCGCCATTTTTCCCTATGAACGAACCACTGGGCTTTGGTTTTTTGTTTTTTACCCTGGGAAAGATTTGAAGTAGAGGTGGTCGTTTTTCCTGATCTTATCAGGCCAGCACCTAAGGCATTACTTCCAATATATTTTTTACTGGAAAAGGATCACCATGACCGGGATAGATCATATCCGCTCCCTTTTTCCCTAACACTTATCATACAACTTTGCTGCCGAATCGCGCCGCACCCCCGGTCCGCACCAGCGAATTGTTAGCAGGCGCTATGGATCTTCGAATGCAATCCTCCATCGTTCTTCGAGGTTATCAAACCTAACTTGCTTAGGGTCAAATGCCTCTGGATCGAATTTACCACCTATCCAGGTTAGATATTCTTCATGATCCTCATGTGCAGGGTCTTGGATCGCATCCAGGAAAAGACCATATCCACTAACCCCTCCGCAATCCTCAGGTGGACACTTTCTTTCACCTGAAAGACATTGGGGATAATCAATCCCTGTCTCGGGCTGGAACCAACCTTCAAATGCAATCATATGGCGCCATCCATCGCCAAAATCATACGTATATAGAGCTATTTCAGTATTATGCACAAAGTATTCAGAGATTGGAGTCAAATAATCTGGCAGGGTTTCTTTGAAACTCGGTTCATCATCGTATGGAATTCCAATTATCACCTGTTCGTTTGATGCAGGATCAAAGAGTTTAAACTCGTGTAGATGATAATCCTGCTAACCCATTGCGTCTTGGATTGCTACGTGAAGGTCCCAAAAACTGTATCTTCTCGGCACTCGTATTCTTCGCCACACCAGAGGATCAACACCAAACAATACTACTAAGAATTGGAATACTAACTCTCGCAATTGATCATTTCCCGATTTACTCACAATATACCTTTGCGCTTGCAAACGGATGAGCTCACCCGCAGCCGCTTAATCAGTATAAAACAAAATAAGACTTGATTTGTTGTTAAGGATTATTTGACATCCCCTTCAAATTGCCATCATTACCTGGCTGTCGGGTGCAGCGTGGGTCGGAATGTGTTATAACCTATTTTTTTCAATTCATTAAGTGTCTTGTTCATGTTTTTGGCCAGCTCAACTACAGCATCTACTCCCAAATTTATACTATTAGCACTAATCACAGGTACCGAAGACATATCTAATGCTTTTTTTCACTTTGGCACCCCAACGAAAGCCACAACATCTTTTTCTTTTTTATTACTTTGATCTATTAACACAGGGTTATGGGCAATGTCATTTCTGAACTTTGCCAATTCCTTCGCAACTCCTGTTATTTTTTTAATATCTGCTTTTAAACTCGCACTCAAGTTTCGTTTTTGTGCAAGCTTATTTATTAAATCAAGTCGTTTTGTAAATGGCATACTTTTACTTAGGTCATATACTATTTCGTCAAGACTTAATATCTGTATATATTGATACGTCATGAACTCGACTATGCCAAAGTTAATCAAGTATTTCCCATCCCAACTATGAAGAATACCACCAACATTTTAAGTCTTCTCTTGCAAAAATGGATATTTTTAATTTACTGAAAATATTTTTTGCACAAAATTAGCTGGTTTTGCCTTTGAGCTGGCGAATAGTATTCTTCACCGCTGACAAACGATTTTCGTCTCTTGACAATTATATACATACGCGATAGTATGTATATAATGAGACGCACCAAAGAAGAAGCAGCCCAAACCCGCCAGACGATTCTGGATACCGCCCTGACCATTTTTAGCAAACAAGGCTATCAGGCCGCCCGTTTGCAAGAAATTGCCGAGGCCGCTGGTGTGACGCGCGGCGCAGTTTATCATCACTTTGGCGGAAAGAGCCAACTGTTCATCGCGCTCATCGAAGAAGCTACTGAGGAGATAAACGCTGTCATCGAGCAAGCGATTGCCGCGGGCGGCGGATTTGCCGAAGTGAACAACCGCGTCCTGGTAAATTCGTGGACATATCTTGAAGAAACCCGCCGTTTTCGCGATATTACGGAGATGTTAAACTTCAAACCTGGCCGCTCACCTGATCTAGAAGAGTTGTCCCGGCAAGTTACGGTGGGCCTGCGAATACGGGTAGATTCTATCGCCGGGCACATGCAAAGGGGCATTGAGCAGGGGGAACTGCGTGCCGATCTTGATCCTGAGACGATTGCCCGCGCCTTCTTTGCTTATCAAGATGGGGTCACAAGACTCTGGTTGGCAGACCGGACAGCTTTTTCGATAAAGGAAAGCGCGCCTGCTCTGGCAGCAATTTTTGTGCAGGGTATCGCCGCCGTGTGATATTTCTCTATCTAAATATCACACATATTCACATGTATGATATTTGTCCAAATCAAAACTATGTTCACTTACTGGAGACAAACATGAAACACAATAAGACACGAATCATAGGCGGCATTATTATCATCATCCTGGTTGCGTACCTGCTGC
>CAYUXO010000100.1:0-7763 GCA_964448865.1 uncultured Anaerolineales bacterium | reverse complement strand
CCGTATTGGGGCATATCTTTTCCCTTTCCTTGCCTCATTGGTTATTATTCCAATCACATATTTAAGTAAGTCTCTTTTTAGATTAAAATATCCTCTTCTTCCAGGCCTAATATATATACTGACGCCAAATTTTATGATCTGGGTAATGGTTGTCGACCAAGTCGTGTTTCCTTTGCTATTCTTAACAAACGTTGTATTAATGTATTTGACGATCAAATATGAATCTTTCCTGATTGCTATAGGTTTAGGAATATCGATCTATTTTTCCTCATTTATTTCATTTGCCATGCTGCCAACAATCGGTTTATATTGTTTATGGTTAACGGCCGAATATATTACTAACAAGAACAATAGAAAACACACAAATATTATCAAACTTTTCGTTGGATTTGTTTTGGGATTTAGTCTAACATATTTGGTCTTCTATGTATTATTGAATTACAATGCGTTTTCTCGTTTCCAGTTGGCTTCCTACCAGCATCGTTTGATTAAGGACTACAGCATCAACCTTCTCACGATTCTTCTTGCGTTTATCACAAACTCAGTAGAATATTTTACTTGGACTGGTATCCCTTTGTTTTTCTTGGCTGCGAGCTTCAGTATTTCATCAATAAAAAAGATAATTAACAAAAATCATGAACGCAGCGATATATTTTCTTTGTCATGTGTAGGAATGTATATTGCTCTAAATATACTATCGCAAACTCATGGAGAAGTTCAAAGAATGTGGATTTTTCTATCTCCCCTTCTAGTGATTATTGCAGCTGCAGAAATATTAAACCGAATGAAAAATGACAAACGGTCCGCAATTATATTACTCTTGATAATACAATTCTGCACCGCAGTGTGGCATTTCCAATTCATCCGAAATCAATACTACTAAAACTACCTGACCTTTTATAACTACCGGGGTAGATATAAATGTTTGTGCTGTTGTACAACTCACAACTCTTTTCTTCAGAGTTACCTCAATTCAGATTGGGAAATCCAATCTAGACATCAGAATCCATTCAATAATATCCAGAACTGGCTCTGTCAGAACTGGCTCTTGACATGCCATTGAAACTTGTTTATGCTACAGATATGTTTACACTGCAAACATGTCTGAAAACAAATCAGGCTGGAGAATATAATGACAAACTATATAAAAAAAGAAACTGATCAGCTAAGAAGGCGATATGCCCGAACTTTCCACAATGACGGACTACTGGATTTCTTCGCAGGCTGGAGCCTGGTATCAGCCGGGATCTTTCTGCTAACCAGCGTGGCCATCTGGTCCTTTGCGGGTTGGATGCCGATCCTGCTGATCGCGCCTATTAAAAATCGCCTTATCATACCCCGCTTTGGATATGCCAAATTCTCAAAACCAACATCTATCCCCCGCCCTATCCTGATTGGAGCCGGAGTGTTGATCGTGGTGGGCACACTGCTCTTCACTTTCCTGGGTGAAAGTCAGGAAAGTTTCCTGTCGCCGATCGCTACAGGTGTCATGGCCCTGGCTTTAATAGCCGTTCTGGGAACAGGACTGAACCGGATCGCTGTCTATGCGATTTTCATCCCGTTATTCTTTATCATCGGATTGGGACTCAAACTACTCACTCCCACTATCGTTATCCTGGTCGGTGCGGTGCTAATGGCCCTGGGATGCTACCTGTTTATGAGTTTCCTCAAGAAATATCCCCAGGATTCCGGGGAAGTGAAAGGAGATGCATGAAAGAAGACCATCCCCTCAATCCTCAGGAAATATCCAACCTGGACCGGGTAGTGCATTCCCCCACCCGGTTAAAGATCCTGCTGGTGCTGATGACGGTGGAAGAAGCTGATTTCACCTTCATCGCCAGGGCAGCCGATCTGACCCGGGGCAATCTTTCCGCCAACCTCAGTAAATTGGAAGAGGCTGGTTATGTCAAGATCGAAAAGAAATTCATCGAGCGGGTACCGAAAACCATCGTCAACATCACAGCTAAAGGGGTAAAAGCCCTTGAAAATTACAGCAATCTACTGGGACCGATTTTAGATGAATTGAGAAAATAGTCCTTTGTTACGCACCTTTGGCGCTACCCTGGACTGGAA
Source organism: uncultured Anaerolineales bacterium (assembly GCA_964448865.1). Taxonomy (GTDB): domain Bacteria; phylum Chloroflexota; class Anaerolineae; order Anaerolineales; family UBA11858; genus B10-G9. Next base: position 5,690 of record CAYUXO010000100.1, on the reverse strand, counting down.
GACGGGGGACCGGATTAAAATCAAATCAGGTTGAGATTAATTCTCAACCTGATTGTTATCAAAGTTCTTGATATTGATTATTTGACTATCACTGTCAGCAGTCCCAGTACCATTCCCAGAGGAAAACCGATCAATGACCAGGCCAGGTAAGGAATCGCTTCCTGGCGCATTTCCCAGGCTTCTTTGATCTTGGGCAGAGTATCCCGAACCAGTTGGGATTCATCCATGACTTTGATGTGCAAATTCCACCAGTTATATTCGATCCTTTCGATGAACCCTCTCATGTTGGCACCTTTACCCTATTTCGAAGTGGAAATCTTCTTGATCTTACCGGTCTCATCTGCCACGGCCCGCACAATGCGGTTGATGGATTTTCCGCCCGGTCCGGAGACCTTTTTCTGATAGACCAGCAAGGTATCACTGGACTTAACACCTTCCCGGGGCGTGACATTGGGTTTTACCCCTTTCAGATCGGGGTGTTTCCGATAAACCTCATCTGAGATCTTGTCAATATATTTAGCTTTCATAGTTAATTACCCTCCCCACCTCAACTCCCAAAGGATATGTTGGCATAAGCCCGACGTCGCATGAACGCAGGTACGTCCAGGGGGTCCCGGTTCACTTCAACCGGTTGGGCAGGAACTTCTACCAGTTCCGGCTGTGCATCTGGATCTTGATAAGCAGCCTGGCTCACCACCTGCTCAGGCACGGCACTGGTTTCCCTGGTGAAGGAGTTGAAAACATCATCAAAGGTTGCAGCCCCCAGGCCGGTGATAATCAGGTTCACCTGCACCTGTCCCTGGAAACTCTCATTCTGAGTGGTGCCGAAGATCAGCTCAGCATCCGGGGGAATCTGCTCCTGCAGATAACCCAGCGCTTGGCCGATGTCATTTAATGTCAGATCGTTTCCAGATGTGAAGTTCACGATCAATCCTGATGCGTTGACCAGTGAAATATCTTCCAGCAGCGGATGGTAAAGAGCCTGTTTGACAGCATTGACAGCTTTGTGTTCGCCAGCAGCCTGACCGATGCTCATCAGGGCTCCGCCTCCCAATTCCATAACTCGCTGAATATGGGCAAAATCCACGTTAATTTCACCAGGTTCTGTGATCAGTTCGGTTATGCTCTGCACAGCCTGGCGCAAAACATCATCTGCCAGGTGGAATGCCTCAGAAAGGGTGGCTTTCTCCGATACAGTTTGCAACAGCTTTTCATTGGGGATGGTGATCAGGGTATTAACATGGGGCTGCAATTTCGCCAGCCCTTCAGCAGCGTTTTTCTGGCGTCCACCTACCTCAAAACCGAAAGGTTTGGTCACTACAGCGATGGTTATAATGCCCATTTCCTGGGCAACCTGGGCGGCAACCGGGATCGAACCTGTCCCGGTTCCCCCACCCATACCGGCGGTAAGGAAGACCATATCAGCTCCTTCTAGGGCCATGGCAATATCACCTTTGCTTTCAAGGGCTGCGGCTTCACCGACCCGGGGATCACCCCCGGCTCCCAGGCCGCGAGTTAATTGGGGACCGAGCTGCAATTTCACAGAGGCCTGGCTGAAAGCCATCGCCTGGGCATCGGTATTGGCAATAATAAAATCCACCCCGGATAAACCAAAATGGATCATCCGGTCAACTGCGTTGCTTCCTCCCCCTCCCATGCCCATTACTTTAATGACAGGTATATAAGGCGGTTCATCCCATTCTTTCAGGCGCTGATTTAAGATATGGTCATTAAACATGTTAATTTCTCCTCTGCTCAAATCCCGGATATTTGGGTATTTGTCTACCTTCAACGTTAAATAGCTGCTAATAACGATGCAATTTTTGTACCATCTCCCTCAATTCGCCTGACCAGGCAGCCCTGGTTCCGCAGTTGGGAAAGATCCTTCTCAGAAAAGTTTTCTTCACCGCCTACCACGGTGACCTGTTCAGCCTGGAAAGCCTCCTCCAGTGAAAAACCTACCGTGGGACGATGTTTTTTGATAAATGATCTGGTCACATTCAAATGCCAGTCAGCTACTCCCCAATCAAAACTTGGCAATAGCAAGTAATGGGAAATCTGAAATTTCCCGTCCACTCTTTTGGCCTCAGGTTTGGTTTCAGCATTCATAAAAGCCCCCACGATTGGATTGGCCTCTCCATCCGGGCTGTACCAGCGGTGTTCGGCTGCACAGCAATCTTCGTTTCCAGTTAAGCTAAAAATGGCTCCCCCGATCACTTCTTCAGGTAAGGGATCCAATCCATCCACTTCCTGGCGGGCAATCAGGCGAGCACCCCTCACCAGGATTTCAGCCAAATCCTGACCTTCCGGGGCTGGTCCGCGAATGCCAAGTAATAAAATGGGTAACTTCTTCTCCAGGATAGTCTCCGAGAGAGTCAGGTACCAATCAGCTATCCGGAATCCCAACTGGTCCTGGGATGTTTCCGGTGTCAGATAGGGTTGGGTTTCCGGCCAGCTTTGTGGTCCGCCCCCTCCCCAGGACAGATCCCGGCCGCTTAATCCAGCATATGCGGAAAGAATCAAGCGGTCCTGAAGTGGTTTAGACGCCCGGCGCTTAATCCCATCGAGGGCACCCCGCAGGAAAATGGTGTCCCAGTAATCTCCTCCCGGTTCAAGGGGCGGGAAAACCGGCACCAATCCGACGGCCACAGCCGCTTCTGCCAGAGGTAAAAAATTATCCAGGAAACGTTCGGTCAAACCAGACTGCGCCCAGGCTTCTGATCCCCAGCTTTCCTGCTGATTAGGACGGTCAAACAGGATCAGATACTTCACTCCCCAGCGCTGGTAATTATCAAAGAGCAGGAGCATTTCCTCAACTGATGGAAGCTCAAGGGGAGTGATCCTGAAGTGCAGCACAGGTTCGATCTTTTCAGCCTTGAGGGCATTGATGAATCCTTCCGGGATAGCGCGGTTGGTCGGTGCATACAGCACTATCCAGCTGGCACCCAGGTCCTTCAGGCGCGGCAGCCAGATCGCCAGGTCCTTTTCCGAATAATGATCGCTGTCCATTCGATAGTGAAATCCAACTTTTTCCATAAAACAAACCTCTGAATAATGGGTTGTTGAGTACACTCCTAGATGCAAGGTTTATGCCAATAACTTGTTATTTTGAGGGCAAATGGGAGGAAAAAAGTTCTGATGCTATAATGCGGAAGATGAAGAAAATCTTGCTTACCGGAGCAACCGGCTTTATCGGTAAAGCCCTCACACGCCATTTTGCAAAAACCGATTATCAGCTTAAGGTGTTAATACACCCCGTCAGAAAATCCCCGGATTTACCCCGGGGCATTGCCGTTGAAGCTGCCATATCAGGGTTAAATGATCCCAGGGGGTTAAGGGCGGCTATGGTAGGCGTAGACATCGTTTATCATCTGGCCAGCCAGGAAGCCCTGGGAGCAAGGGGAAATCTGCTGGAAACCGATATCCAGGGCACCAAAAACCTGGTCGAAGCGGCCGAAGAAGCTGGCGTGAAGCGGTTCTTTTACCTCAGTCACCTGGGAGCGGACCGGGCTTCTGCCTATCCATTAATGACCGCCAAAGCCATTGCTGAAGACCACATTCAAAAAAGCAGCCTGGATTACACAATTCTGCGCACAGGGATTGTCTATGGCCCCAATGACCGGTTTACAATTCCACTGGCCCGTCTTATGCGCTCAATTCCCCTGGTATTTCCACTGCCAGACCAGGGTGACACTCTGTTACAACCCTTATGGATCGAGGATCTGGCCAATATCCTGACCTGGTCCCTGGATAATGAAAAAACCAAAAGGGAATTATTTGAAGTGGGCGGCCCCGAACAGCTCAGCTTCCGGGATATCATCATCTTGTTGGGGGAAGTGATGGGAATCCAGCGTTATCCGCTGCCAGTCAGCACGCCATTGATCCGTGTTAGCACAATTTTCGCAGATTATCTCTCCTTGAAGATTCCCACGAATGTGTTTTGGTTGGACTATTTAGCCACTAACCGGACCTGCTCCCTGACTACTGTACCCCGTGTCTTTAACCTGCTGCCCAGCCATTTTTCAAAAAGAATTGAATATCTCAGGCCGCTGGACTGAAAAAGGAACGAGCCATGACCCTGTTCGATATCAGCCTGACCATATCGGAAGACTTCCCAACCTGGCCCGGTGATCCCCCTATCGAGCTCAAGATGATCAGCCAGATTGAAAAAGGAGACCTGGCAAATGTGACTCATCTCTCTGCGCCGGTTCATATGGGCACCCACGTTGATGCCCCGAACCATTTCCTGGGTAACGGAAAAACCGTGGAAGATATCCCTCTGGATTACCTGGTGGGGCCTGTTCTGGTTCTGGAAATGTCCTCGCCTGAGGTCATCACCGCCGGGGACCTGGATGCCTTTGTGATTCCTGAAGGAACCAGGCGAATATTGTTCAAAACCGCCAATTCAGAATACTGGAAGGAAGAACAGCACACCTTCCAGGAGAATTTTGTGGCCCTGGGCCCTGATGCGGCAGCCAGGCTGGTAGACCTGGGCCTTATTGTTGTTGGGGTGGATTACCTTTCTGTTGCACCGTTCTCCGAACCGGTACCCACGCATAAGGTCCTGCTGGAAGCAGGTGTTTTGATCATTGAAGGATTGGACCTTTCCCGGGTTTCTGCAGGGGATTATAAACTCTACTGCCTGCCGCTGAAAATTGCCGGCAGCGATGGCGCTCCGGCCCGGGTCTTACTGGAAGGTTGAGGGACCTAGGGTGATTTTCTGACTTGCCAGAGTATTTTCCAACTATAATGAACTTAATCCAAGGAAGTTGAGATGTATAAACAGACCACCTTATTAATGATCCTCTGCGCCTTATTAATGGTTCTGGCCGGCTGCGCTCCGGCCCCGGATGCACCCGAAGAACCGGCAGCTGTCATTGAAGAAGCGGCTGAGGTAATCATTCCAACTGATACTCCCCTTCCCCCTGCTGAAGATAGTGAAGAAGAAACAGATGCAGAAGGAGAAACCACCATGCAGATGAGTTTAACCAGCCCTGCCTTTAACGAAGGGGAGGTCATTCCAGTTCAGTACAGCTGTGATGGGGATGACGTATCCCCCGATCTGGATTGGTTCGGCATTCCCGAAGGTACCGCCAGCCTGGCTTTTATCATGGATGATCCCGATGCGCCAGTCGGCACCTGGATCCACTGGGTGCTTTACAACATCCCTGCCGATATGCCTGGTTTGCAGTTAGGCCTGACCGGTGCAGGGGTGGATGGAACCAACAGCTGGGGCACCACCGGATACGGCGGACCCTGCCCTCCCGGCGGCACCCACCGCTACTTCTTTAAACTTTATGCCCTCGACCTCAACCTCGACCTGGCTGCGGGGGCTTACAAAGAAGAACTGCTGGCTGCCATGGACGGCCATATCCTGGGCCAGGCCGAGTTGATGGGAACGTATACGCGGTAAATCTTAAGGACCCGAGATCCTGAGTTATTACGAGGATGCGGGACCTGAAGGTTAACCCAGAAACACTGATTAGAATTGAGAATGCGGGATTCACTATCACCCAGAGGATCCCGCATCCTTTTGTTTAAGGAAACCGTGTCCTATTTAACTAATATTATGATGTACTGGGGGGGAGTATATAGATAGAGGAAGGAAAAATGCCCATATACGAGTACACCTGCGGCAATTGCGAGGAAAGTTTTGATAAAATTGTGCGTTTCTCGGAAGCTGACCAACT
>CAYUXO010000099.1:0-7805 GCA_964448865.1 uncultured Anaerolineales bacterium | reverse complement strand
AAATCACCAAACAGCAGCAAGCCCGAATCCAGGCAGCCAAATCAGCAGTTCCGAATGATGCTTATGATCTGCCGATCATGACCCTTGGCTTGCCAACAAAAGTGGAAAACCTGCTCAATGAAGCCGGGTACGCCAGTGTGGGTGAATTAGCTTACCGCTTGCTTCTAATTCCCAAGTCAATTAACGACATAGAGGGGATCGGACCATCTTATATCAAGCAGATCGAAGGCGCCCTGGAAATCATGATCGGTTATCAGCCACTTCCGGGAGAATACGATGTTGAGGAAGATCTTGTGCTTGAAGATAAATCCGGTGAGGAAAAGGGAAGTTCTGAATCTACCACTGACGATGAGAGCGAATCGAAAGAAACTCAAGAAGCAGACGCACAAGAAGAAGATGATAAATCACCTGATGAGGCTGAAGGTGATCAGGAACAGCCAGACCAGGCAGATGATGATGACACCCCTGATGAGGCTGAAGGTGATCAGGAACAGGCGGACAGTGATGAAACCCCTGATGAGGCTGAAGGTGATCAGGAACAGTCAGACCAGGCAGACAGTGATGAAACCGATGATCCAGAATCTGGTCAAGACGTTGAGGAAAGCATTGAAGAAGAACCACCCCTTCAGGATGATCCTGAAGACGGGATTGAAGAGTAAATAAACTTATGGCTCGACGGAAACATGTACCGCAAAGGATGTGTGTTGCCTGCAGGGAAAGCCAGGACAAAAATACCCTCGTGAGAATTGTTCGGACTCCTGATGGTGTTTTTGTAGATGAATCTGGTAAATTATCCGGACGAGGTGCGTATTTACATGCTGAGCCGCTATGTTGGGAGCGAGGATTGAAGAAATCCTTGGAAAAATCTTTGATGGTTGAGATTTCAAGTGCTGATAGGGATAGACTTATTCAATACCAGGACTCCTTTACGAATCAAAATGATCAGGCAGATGATGACGTCGACTGATTGTAAATATAACCAGTACCAATGAGGTAATACATGAGTGAAAACGGACAAGAGATTAAACAGATAGATCTGCCAATGAGTATAACTGTCCGCGATTTGGCCAAGACTTTGGATGCCAGTCCGATAGAGATCATTAAGACATTAATGGCCAACGGCATGATGGCAAATATCAATCAAGAAATTGATTTTGATACGGCTGCAATTGTTTCTGCGGAAATGGGATATGAAGTAAATCCTCTCCAGGTTGATGAAACAGAGGATCTGGAGCAGATTGAAATACCTCTCTGGCGTCAAAAACTGGAAGAGGTGGATAAAGATCAACTGGAAAGGCGTCCCCCGGTTGTTTCAATATTGGGACACGTAGATCATGGAAAAACTACCTTGCTTGATGCTATCCGGGATTCCGCGGTTGCAGCAGGCGAAGCAGGTGGGATTACTCAACATATTGGTGCTTATCAGGTCGAGTATGATGGTAAGCCAATTACTTTCCTGGATACACCTGGACATGCCGCCTTCACTGCCATGCGAGCCAGGGGAGCGCAGGGGGCAGATATTGTGGTCCTGGTGGTGGCAGCAGATGATGGTGTTATGCCGCAAACGGAAGAAGCTATTTCCCATACCAGGGCAGCACAAGTCTCGATGATCGTCGCCCTGAATAAGATGGATCGTGACAATGCGGCACCTGATCAGGTGAAGCAGCAGCTGTCTGATATGGGTGTTGTACCAGACGATTGGGATGGAGATACCATCGTTGTTCCAGTATCCGCTATCGAAAAGACTGGTTTGGATGATTTGATGGAAGCCATTTTGCTGGTAACCGAAGATCTGGAGATCTTTGCCAACCCAAAGGGTGATATTTTTGGCACCGTGATTGAAGCTGAGTTGACCAAAGGTCGTGGTGTTATGGCGACTTTATTGGTCCAGAATGGAACTTTAAGAGTTGGTGATACTGTTCTTGCTGGTACATCCTATGGGCGCATTAAAGCCATGTTCGACTACACCGGTGCCAAAATCAAAGAAGCTGGACCATCAGTTCCTGTATCGGTGATGGGTTTAAGTGATGTTCCTAAAGCTGGTGAGCTATTTAATGTTGTTGAAAGCGAAAAGATCGCCAGGGAAAAGATTGATGACAGAGAATTGAAGACAGAACGGTTGGAATTGGAACAAGATTCCGTTATCAATTTGGAACAGCTATTTGCCCGAGTTCAAGCGGGTGAAGTAGAAGAACTCCGCCTGGTAATCAAAGCGGATGTCCAGGGATCCCTGGAGCCGATCATAAATTCCGTGCAGGATCTGAAAAGCGGCGGTGAGCAGGATATCGGCGTTAAAATCATTCATTCCGGAACTGGCAATATTGGTGAAAATGACGTCATGCTTGCTTCATCTACAGACGCGATCATTCTTGGATTTAATGTTGGCCCAGATAATGCCGCCAAAAGATTGGCGGATTCTGAAAGAGTTTCAATCAGAAAATACAACATTATTTATCATTTGATCGATGATATTGAAAAAGCATTGAAGGGTATGCTGGAACCCGTAGAAAAGAAGATCCTGATCGGCAGGGCAGAAGTCCTGGCGATTTTCCCATCTGGAAAACATAACAAGGTTGCCGGCTGCCGGGTGGACACAGGCGAAATCCGGAGAAACGCTAAGATCCGTGTGCTCCGTGAGGGAAAGATTGCCTTTGAAGGTGAAATTTCCTCCTTAAAACGGCATCAGGATGATGTAAATGAAGTCCGAGATGGGTTTGAATGCGGTATTGGATTAAAAGGCTTTTCCAGTTTTGAAGAAGGTGACATCCTGGAAAGTTATGTGATTGAGATGGTATCGGAGTTCTAGGTATAGGTATAGTTATGGTTTCAGAATCACGTTCGGTTCGAATCGCAGAGCGTATAAAGGTTGAGCTATCACTGCTGTTTTTGCAAGAAATTAACGATCCCCGGCTGGAAGGTGTGAATATCACCAGTGTAGATTTGGATCGCGAGATCTCCTTCGCTGATATTTATATCTCTGCTTTGGATGGGTCTGAAAGAAAAAACGAAATCATGGCTGCAGTGAACAAAGCGGCAGGTTTTATCAGATCCCAGCTTGCATCAAGTATTTCTCATCTACGATCATTTCCCCAGTTGAGGTTTCATTGGGATCCTATTCCCGATCGTGTTACTCGAATGGATCAGTTATTTGCTGAATTAGATCAGGAAGAAGAGTATAAGGACCTGGATGAATAAAGAGAATATTCAGGCTATTGGGAACCTCGTTGATAGAGCCGATCGCATCCTGGTCATTTCTCATATCCGACCGGATGGGGACGCAGTAGGTTCATTAATAGGCTTGGGTTTGATTCTTGAAGAATTAGGTAAGGAAGTAAACCTTGTATTGGAAGACGGTGTACCTAAAGTCTTTCATCATCTCACCGGGTTTGATAAAGTTTTCAAAGAAGCTAATGGTGTCTACGATCTGGTGATCGTAGTTGACTGTTCTGACATTGACCGGATCGGTAGTGTTCTTGATGACCACGGTGAACCGGATGTCAATATTGATCATCATCCCACGAATACCCATTTTGCTACCTTAAACCTCGTTCGTGAGGAAGCTGTAGCTACTGTTGAGCTGATCTACGATCTGGCGTTGGCACTCTCGTACCCGTTCAATCAGGCAATCGCTGAAGCGTTATTAACCGGGTTATTAACTGATAGTCTTGGCTTTCGGACTTCTAACTCATCTCCCAGGACATTAAGAATTGCGGCTGAATTGCAGGAGCAGGGAGCTGATCTCCAGGCATTATATCGGAAAGCTATGCTTGAAAAATCATATGAAGCGATCCGTTATTGGGGGAAAGGCCTTGGTAGGATTCAGCGGGAAGGTGGGCTTGTCTGGACCTCACTGAATTTAAAGGATCGGGTGGAAGTAAAGTATCCTGGCAGAGATGATGCGGATCTTGTAAATGTTCTTACCAGGATCAGAGATGTTGATATTTGTGTGGTATTTGTAGAACAAAAAAACGGAACAGTTAAAGTCAGCTGGAGGTCTCGCCCGGGATTTGATGTGTCTTTGATTGCTACGCAATTTGGGGGAGGGGGTCATAAGCCAGCCGCCGGGGCGGATATTCATGGCAGTTTGGAACAGATTCAGATAGACGTGTTGGAGGCTACCAGGAAATCTCTCACCTCAGGTGAGTGAACCTGACCCTCTAGTTTCAAGATGGGGAGATAAATAAGATGGAACAGGATAATTTAAAGGATCTTATTACGGGTGCGCTGGTTATTGATAAACCTGTGGGTATGACCTCTCATGATGTGGTCAAGATCGTTCGTAACGGGACCGGGATTAGAAGGGTTGGACATACAGGCACACTTGACCCCCGCGCGTCAGGAGTGCTGGTTGTTTTGGTTGGACCGGCAGTTCGATTGAGTGAATTCCTGTCAGCTTCGGATAAACGTTACCAGGCAAGTTTACGGTTTGGTGTTGCTACTGATACTTATGATACCGAGGGTAAGCAGGTTGGAGAGACCAAATCCGTTGACCATATCAAAGAAGAAGATTTCCAACAACTATTAAATGAATATGAAGGCAAAATTGAACAGGTTCCCCCTGCCTATTCTGCTGTTAAAGTGAACGGGGAAAAAGCATACAACCTGGCCCGCAAGGGTGAACAGGTTGAGCTTAAAGCCCGCATGATCGATGTTTACACTTTGGAATTGTTGGAGTGGGATCCCCCAGAAGCTGTGATCGATGTTTATGCTTCCTCGGGGACTTATGTCAGATCCCTTGCAAATGACCTGGGAAACGATTTAGGAGTTGGGGCTCATTTGTCCGGGCTGCGGAGAACCAAAAACGGCCAATTTACTTTAAGGGATGCTGTCCGGCTGCAAGATCTAAAAGAATCATTTGAAGTTGGTGATTGGTACAAACAACTCATACCGGCAGCAGAGACTCTGGTAGATTGGCACACGCTGATATTATCACCGGAAGATTTTGAAAAAATTAAATTTGGTCAGCGTATTCCAGCAGAACCCGGATCCGAGGGATGGGCTCGAGGGTTAAGTGAACAAGGAGATCTAATCGCTCTTCTTGAGGCAGCTGAAGGGGAAGATACCTGGCAGCCCAGAAAAGTTTTTATCACCACTTAAATTAATCCCGCAGCGGATAGTTTTATGCAGCATTATTACAATCTCACTGATATACAGCTCGAAAAATCCTTTGTTTCCATTGGAAGTTTTGATGGTGTTCACCTAGGTCATCAGCAAATAATCCAAGATCTTGTTGAAAAAGCAGGTCAAGCAAAAATTCCTACTGCAGTAATTACTTTTCATCCCCATCCCCAGCTGATCATCCATGACGAAAAACGGCCTTATTATTTAACCATGCCTGAACAAAGGGCTGCCCTGTTAGGGCAAATGGGAATTGATTTTGTTCTTACCTATCCGTTTGACAGGGATACCTCTTCATTGCCTGCAGAAGAATTTGTGACTTCTCTTCAAGAAAGATTCCATTTCTCAGAGTTATGGATTGGGTATGATTTCGCTCTTGGAAAGAACCGTGAAGGAAATTCAAACAGGTTAAAAGAAATTGGGGGCAAATTATCATTTAAAGTTCATGAGATCCCTGCCTTCAAACACCAGGGAGAAATAGTTTCTTCCAGCGGAATCCGAAGAAAAATCCGAGTTGGTGATGTAAAGTCCGCTGCTAGACTCCTGGGAAGGCCCTTTGAGATTAGAGGTGAAGTGGTCAAAGGTGATAATCGCGGAAAAAGCCTAGGATTTGCTACTTCTAATCTATCTGTTTCCCCGGAAATGGTTGATATCAAACCAGGAGTTTATGCCTGTCAAGCAGAAATCCAGGGAGAAATCCTGAAAGCTGTCACGAATATTGGTTTCAGGCCAACTTTTGGGGAAGGTGTTAAATCGGCTTTGATCGAAGCTCATATATTAGACTTTTCCCGGGATATCTATGGTCAGCAGTTGGGCTTGCGATTTTACGACCGACTGAGAGATGAGAAAAAATTTGATCAGGTAAATGATTTGATCCACCAGATCAAGGTGGATATTGACCTGGCAAGGAGTATTTTGGAGGATTGAGGAGCATCCTTGCCATTCCGGTTCTCTTTGGTATAATTTCCGTGCTGACTAGACCGTTTTGCGGCGAAGGCTGCGGAACTGGAGACCTGCTAGAAAGCAAATAATAATCAAAAGTAGGAGATAGCAGACGTCATGAGCATTGCAAAAACACAAAAACAAGAGATCATAAATGAATTTGGGCGCCATAAAGATGATACTGGATCACCGGAAGTACAGATCGCTCTTATAACCACCAGGATCCTAGAGCTGACTGGTCATCTAAAGGATCATACCCATGATGAATCTTGCAGGCTCGGATTGTTAAAATTAGTGGGTCAGCGCCGCAGATTGTTGGCTTATTTACGCCGAGAAGAGTATCAACGTTATGTCGCAATCAGTGATCGATTAGGCTTACGAAGAAAATAAGAGTTTTAAAGCTGAGTGGGTGAAGAGAATTCACCCCTCGGTTTCTTTTTGGTCTGCGGGGCAGTAAGTAATGCGGGGAAGTGCGGTTGTCGGTGCGGTCAGGTTGAGTTGTCCCAACCAGAGCGGTGGATCACTTTCTCCCTAAGGAAAATAACTGAATATTAATTTGGAAGTACTATTGAATCCTTGTTCAATCACAGAATGATACCAGGAAGGTACATTCTAGTCAGGTTGGGTATTGGGAGGTAATGACAACTCTTTGTCTTTAGCTCCCAATCCCTGACCCAAATAAATGCCTACAGGAGGCAAAAAATGAAACCAGAATCAAAGAAATACACGGCTGTAGTAGAAGGAAAAGAGATTATCATCGAATCGGGAACCCTGGCAGAACAAGCAGGAGGCGCGGTAACGGTGCAATTAGGGGAATCAATTATGCTTGGCACCGCCACAATGAATGACAGTGCTCGCGAAGGGGCTGATTTTTTCCCGCTAACAGTAAATTATGAAGAGCGGATGTATGCCAACGGATCCATCCCTGGCAGTTTCTTCCGCCGCGAAGGTAGACCAGGTGAGGACGCAACCTTAACCTGCCGTTTGATCGACCGTCCGCTGAGACCGTTGTTCCCCAAAGATCTGCGGAACGAAATTCAATTAATTTTGTATTCCATCTCCGCTGAAAACCAGCCCATGGATGTTCTCGGCATTAATGCAGCTTCCGCAGCGCTGGTCATCTCAGATATTCCCTGGGATGGACCGATCGCTGGAATTCGGATTGGCCGCATCGATGGAAAATTCATCGCTTTTCCAACTTTTGAAGAGATCGAGGAATCGGATTTAGATATGGTCATGGCTGGCAGCCGGGACGCAATTCTGACTGTTGAAAGCAGTTCTAAAGAAGTTTCTGAACAGGTTATCCTTGAGGCACTTGAATGGGGACAAAAAGCCATTCAACCATTGATTGATATCCAGGAAAAAATGGCTCAGGAACTCGGCAAAGAAAAGAAAAGCTATGAGTCTTTCATGCTCAGTGAAGAATTAAAGACGCAGGTACAGGACAAAGCCCTTGGGGCAATTAACGAAATTCTTGCCAAGAATTTGGATAAAACAGAATTCCGGAAAGCTTTAGATGCTATCCGCGATGAAGTATTAGAAGCCTATGGTGAGAATGATGATATTGACTCTGGTGATGTCAAAGAAGCTTTTGAAGCTGCTGTAAAAACAGCCATTCGCGCCCGAATACTTGATAGCGGAATACGCTCTGATGGCCGTGACCTGACCACTGTTCGAGATATCTGGTGTGATGTCAACACCAGCCCTCGTGCGCATGGTTCTGGACTTTTTACACGCGGTCAAAC
>CAYUXO010000098.1:0-7914 GCA_964448865.1 uncultured Anaerolineales bacterium | reverse complement strand
ATTTCACCCACTTTGACAGGCAGTATTGCCAGACCGGTTATGATCTTTGGATAAAAATCTGTGGATTTTTGGGGCATCTTTTCGCTGGCATCGGTGCAGGCTGTAACCTGATCGATCCGGGTGGCGTTTAGGATAAACAGGAATGCCTCTGGCGATTTACCAACCTCGTCGTAACCAAGATCCGGCTCTCTGAGATATTTGATATTTTCAAGGTTATCGATGGATTTCGGGTCAACACCCATGATCTTTTCCAGGAGAAGCTTGTGCAGGATGCTGACATCCAGGTCCCTCCAGACCTGATCCCTGTCAGGGGCAAGCTCAGCCATTATCTCCGGGGATTTAAAACTCAAGACATAGAAACCGTCTATGTGAACAAAACCAATCCTTCCGACCTGGTTTCCAACTGATGCCAGATCAATTTCCAGGGAATACCGTCCGTTAACTTCCTTGATATCAAAATATTCCTCAGCCCGGGTGAGAATTTCCTCTCCGGTCAGAGCTGAGAAATTGTAGATCAAGCGGTGGGTTGGCAGGATGGTCAAGCCGGGATTGCTCATGCTGACCATGGCTACCATCCGGTAATTAAAACCGGCATTGGGTGGTGCATCGGGGTGGGACTCTCTAAGTTCTTCCTGATAGTTGAGGGCAGTTTCGTAGCGGTGATGTCCATCAGCAATGATCAGATTGGATTTGTGTGCCATTTCACCGCTGACTTGACTTAGAATATCGGGGTCGGTCACTACCCAAACCTGGTGAAGCACATCTTTTTCATATAATTCTTTGGCCTCAATGTCAGGTGTACGATTAATAGCTGAATCGAAGATCGAATCTATTCGGTTTTCACTATCCGGATATAGCATAAAAATATTTCCGAAATAGGTCTGGGTGGCCCTGGTCAAATTCAACCGGTCAATTTTTGGACCAGCATGGGTTTTTTCATGAGGCAGCACGATCCCACTTTCAAAATCTGAGAGCTCAAAGGCGCAAATGAAAGCTTTCCTGGTGATAGACTCTCCCGAGGGCAGGGGAAAAGTCTGGTGATAGACATAGAAGGCAGGCCGATCCTCTCTGACCAGCACTCCCTCAGAAAGCCATTGATTAAGAAAGGCATTAGCCCGGGTGTAAACTGAATTCTGGTCGGAGTCAGTCTCGAATTCCTTTCCTTTGATGATCCTGGTGATATTAAATTCGCTCAGATCGTAATATTGGTCTTGAAGTCCATATCTGACCCGATCATAAGGCTGGCTGATCACATCATTGATGCTGCTGATCTTTTCCTGGTCGTAGCGGATTCCTCTAAATGGTTTAATGTTTGCCATAATATACCATCCTTATCCTTTCAAAGTCTCTATCACCTTCTGGGCAGCCACTTGGCCAACCCTTTCCTTGGCTTCAGCTGTACCTGCGCCAATATGAGGTGATCCAATCACCTGGTCAAGCGTGAAGAGTCTGGAATCAGACAGGGGTTCATCCGCGAAGACATCCAGAGCTGCGCCGGCAACTTTTCCATTTTCTATGGCATTTGCCAGAGCGTCTTCATCGATAGTGCCGCCTCTGCCGCAGTTGATGATCCTGACCCCGGATTTCATTTTCTCGAAAGCGTCTGCATCCAGGATATTGTGGGTTTCGTCTGTATGGGGCACATGCAGGCTGATGTAATCCGCTTCCGAAAAAAGACCATCAAGGTCCACCAGACGGACTCCAGGCAGTTCAGTGACATAGGGATCATAGGCGATCACGTCCATGCCCAGGGCACTGGCCCGGTCTGCAACAGCTTTTCCGATGCGGCCAGAGCCGATCAACCCCAGGGTTTTCCCGGAAACCTCGACCCCAACAAATTTTTTCTTATCCCATTTTCCGGCTTTCATTGATGCCGTCATCAAAGGTATGTTGCGGGCCAAAGCCATCATGTAGGCGATGGTTAACTCCGCTACCGATTGAGTGGAAGCGCTGGGTGTGTTAAGTACCAGAACGCCTTTTTCTTTCGCATAGGCAACATCAATATTGTCCAGTCCCACTCCTGCTCTGACAATTGCCTTGAGCCCAGTACCTGCATCGATAACCTCTTTTGTTACTTTGGTGCGGCTTCTGACCACCATGCAGGGGTAATCAGGGATAACTTTAATGAGTTCTTCGGGAGTGATATCCGGCTGGTTGACAACTTCAATTCCAGCCTCTTCAATGAGCTTTAATGCTTTAGGATCGGTGGCGTCACAAATTAGAACTTTCATGGCTCCTCGCTGTTTGTTAATTAGTCGTCAGCCAATTGGAAAACGACTGGAATAAGTTATAGACCCAATATGTCATCTATCTGGCCGGTGAGCCACTGCAGATCTGCAATCTGTAAATCTCCCATATGAGCGATCCGGAAGCATGTGCCTTTAAGCGCTCCATAACCATTGGATAACATGGCACCGCGTTTAGCTAATTCACTATTTAAAGCAACGACGTCAATCTCCCTGGTATTGTGAACATTTGTCACAGTGGGGGAGAGATAATTCTCGTCACTGTAAAGGGCAAATTTTTCCCTGGCCCAGCTCTGGACATGCTCAGCCATATCCAGGTGCCTCTGTAAGCGGTTTTCCACACCCTCTGCAAATATCCGGTCCAGCTGGACATTAAGAGCGTTGATGAGACTGATGGCAGGTGTGGCAGGGGTTTGGTTTTTAACGGCTTTTTTCTCTAACTCTACAAAATTGAAGTAAAATCCCTTGTTCTCAACTTCCTCTGATCGTTTTAATGCTGTCTCACTGACGGTTACCACACATAATCCGGGAGGAAGTGCAAAGGCTTTCTGCGTGCCAGCCAGAACCACATCCAGTCCCCATTCATCCACCAGGATCTTTGCTCCGGCCATGGAACTGACGGCATCCACCAGAACCAGGACATCAGGATACTTTTCTTTCACCAGTTGTCCAATTTCCTGAATAGGATTCATCACGCCTGTGGAGGTCTCATTGTGGGTGATGCAGACAGCTTCAAAACCACCTTTGGAAAGATATTCATCCACCATTTTGGGTGTTGTAGCCTGGCCCATCTCCACTTTGATGACCTCGACATCTTTTCCATTCAACTCAGCGATTTCCACCCAGCGTTTGGAAAAAGCACCGCAATCGGTCATAAGGACTTTTTTATTAACGAGATTACGGATCGATCCTTCCATCATCCCTGTGGAGGACGAGGTTGAAAGATAAATATGACCATCTGTCTGGAGGAACTTTTTAAGTTTTGTCACCACTGCGCCGTGTAAATCGGAATAAAGGGGATCCCGATGACCGATCATGGGAATGGACATAGCATCAAGGATTTCTTGATCTACATGAGTTGGACCCGGGATAAAAAGTTTTTTGTACACTGATACCTCCTTGGAGGATAATGAATGATTTTAGCAAGTGCATTTAAGGATAGGTATGATAAATCATCTCCCTCGAGGACAAGTTTAATTCATGAAGGTAACCATGTCAATTGCCACTGAATAGCTTAATACGTTTATCACCTGACTTGTTGAATGTTGACCTGACATTTAAGAAAAAAGCAGAGGGATCATCACTGGATGGATCCCTCGAGGTGGGAAAATTCTTCGTATTTGCGATTTTAGCCCTTAATAAGGCCTTTCTCTTTCAATAATGGTCTGGGGTCAACGATATTTTTGTTTAGCGCAGCTGCTTTTGGAGGAAGGTCTAGCGCGATCGCAATTAGTTGAGTGAAATATAAAATTGGAATAGGGCGCTCAATATCCATCTGGAATTGGCGGGCATCCAGGTTCATATGGCAAAGGGGACAGGCAACAACGATCGCATCAGCTCCCTGGTCAATGGCGTTCTGGATCAAGGTTCCGCTTAGATCTACTACAATATCTGGTCTGGTGAGGGAGTGGCCTGCACCGCAGCAGGATGTCTTGAAAGACCAATCCAGTACTTCTGCTCCCAGGGAACCCATGAGGTGATCCATGTCCATGGGATATTCTGGATTTTCAGCTTCGGTGACTTCAGGCGGTCTGGTAAGCAGACATCCGTAATAACAAACCAGTTTCAAGTCCTTGAGGGAAATTTTGGTTTTTTCTGCCAATTTTTCCGGTCCAACATGATTGTAAATGGCTTCGATCATGGTGCTGACTTTTACCTGGTCCTGGTAATCATAATCCAGCAACTGGTCGACAGTTTCTTTTTTGTCTGGTAACTCCCTGATTTCGTACTGGGCAACTTTATGGCGGTTAAAACAAGCTGCACAGGGCATGGTTACTTCTTTATAACCCATGCGTTCAATCAGAGCCAGATTCTCCATAGGAAGGTGGAGAGCTGCTTCAGGATCAGCCCTGTGTGCAGCGGAGGATCCACAGCAAATCCAGCCCTTTGGTTCTGCCAGAGGAAAATCCAGGGCTTCGCAAACAGCAAGCGTGGAGTGGTTGTATTCCGTGGCTGTGGTTTCCAGCGAACATCCTGGATAATAAGCAACTGTATCAGCCGCACCGGGAACGGGTTTGATCTGTTTTTTACTTGGGAATCTGGTCGGATGAGGAAGGAAACCGACCTTCCCTTTCTGGAAGAATTTCAAATAGAGCTGGAAATCATCTACAATTGACCGGGGGTTGTGCATGATCAGCTCTGCCATTAAGCCGGGTTCGTAAGAACGTCCCCATAAATTGATTTCTCTCATGAAAGCTTTATTGAATTGGTTTGTCCCGGGGACCTTGGGTTTAATACCCCTATCAAGGCTTTCCCGGGTCAGGAATTCCATAATTGCCGTTATATCCAATCCCTGGGGACAGCGAGTCGAGCAGGTCAAGCAGGAAGAGCACAGCCAGGGTGTCTTGGATTCCAGGGCAATATCTTCCTGACCAAGTTGAACAGCCCGCATAATTTGGTTAGGCTGCCAGTCAAAATAACTGGCTACAGTACAACCGGAGGTACATTTTACGCATTGATAACAGAGATAGACATTTTCTCCAATCTCTTCCTTGATCCTTTTTGCCAGATTTCCGTTGATGACAATGCTGGGCTTATCGGTGGTTTTAATTTCCTCTGACATTGAATTACCTCAAAGAATTTACACTAGTAAAAATCATTAATTTACATCTGGCCGGGGATAAAGTCCTGCACCCTCAACGATGGGCTTAACAGCTTCCTCCCATTCAATCGCCATAATGTGTACGCCAGCCACACCTTCAATTTTTTGAATGTCTTTAATCAGGTCGATGCAAACCTGGATACCTTCCGTTTGCCAGGCTTTGGAACGGGCTTTTTTCTCTTCAGGTGATAGATCTGCAGCTTTTTTCCCGACCCATTCTTTTCCGGCTTCAGTCATTCGATCGATGACTTTATCAGGTACCAGGATGCCAGGCACATTATTTTTCATATACTTGGCCATGCCCGGGCTTTTTAGGGGGCCAACACCGGCCAGGATAAAGGCTTCTTTGTGAACTCCCAGCTCCCTGACCTTTTCCATATATTTGGCAAATTCATCGACATCATATACAAGTTGAGTTTGAATGAAATTCGCACCAGCTTTAACCTTTTTAGCCAGCCGTAAAGGCCTGAAATCTACCGGGTCTGCAAATGGCGCAGCAGCTGCACCGATCAGGAAACTGGCGGTGGTTCCTTTAAATGCGTCGCCGCATTGAAATACAGCTTTATCCCGCATTTCAGCCACCATATGGACCATCTGCAAGGAATCCATGTCATAAACATTTTTTGCAGTTGGATGGTTGCCAAAAATCTGGTGATCACCTGTCAGGCAAAGCAGATTTCGCATGCCAAGGGCATAAGCTCCCAGAAGATCACTCTGAATTGCCAGGCGGTTGCGGTCCCTGCAGGTCATTTGGATGATTGGTTCCAGCCCTTCCTTGAGCACCAGCGCGCCTGCGCCGATGCTGGACATTCTGACAATCGCTGTCTGGTTGTCGGTGATATTGACCGCATCGACCAAACCTTTCAGCAGGGCTGCTTTTTCCTTGATGACACCTGCATCAGCGCTTTGAGGTGGCCCGAGCTCACCTGTAACCGCGAAGTGACCAGCCCGGAGTATTTTTTCCAATTGAGAACCTACCAGGTATCCGTTATCTTTACCGCTCATCAATAATTCTCCTCAGCTCAAGCTTCATCTGAGATCAATCTCAGATCTTCTCGAATAATTTTTCGGGGACCGCCATCCCGGGATACCTGCCAGTTTTTGGGTGGTTGCAGCTCCAACATGGTTTCCTGTTTTCCCATCATTGTCAAGCGGTCAAAGATCAACTGCCAGGCGCAGGGGACATCCGGATCGATTTCACAATGTCCGTCTTCCGAACCCCCACAGGGGCCATTCAGCAGGGTTTTAGAGCAGCGGGCTATGGGACAGATTCCCCCTGTTAAGCCCAGGATACAATCCCCGCAAGCAGCGCAGCGTTCTTCCCAGACACCTTGTTCAACGGGAAGGCCCAAAAATGTCGTGTTGAGACCAGGGACAACCCAGGTATCGGGGAAATGTTCGGCAATTGCCTGAACACCAATTCCGCAAGCCAGGGAAAGCACAATATCAGCGTCCTTGAGCTCTTTTTCAATTTCATCAAGATATTCCCATTCACATTGGCGCTGAACGGTCACATCTGTGACATCCTGGGGATGACCAGCAATCTTGGAAGCCATCCTCAGTGATGAAGATAAAATTTGGGCTTCACGTGATCCGCCGGCAAAACAAACTGTCACGCAGGTACCGCAGCCGACTACCAGTACTTTTTCGGCATCTCCAAGTAAAGTTTGGATTTCCTCCAGGGATTTTTGTTCGCCGGTGATCATACTAATTCTCCTCTATTCTGTTACTTACAAACAATAATTTTATTTCAAGCATTTCAATATTTTACTTTACTATTGGTTGTACTTAATCACTCTGTTAATGGTTGTTAGTAATGTTTTTCATCCAAAACAATCACTTTTTGTCAATCTTCAGAGGATTGGGACCAAGCGCCTGGATTTCTGCAGTCATCAGGTCGGCTTCTTGGGCAAACTGACCACCCATTGCAGCAGAAACATTTACCATTTTCACACGGTTGCCTTCCAGTCCAATATTCTCAAGTCTCTGTTTGATGGAATCTATTCTTCGTTTTGCTTGGAGATTACCTTCCAGGTAATGGCAGTCGCCGGGCAGTCAACCTGCCACCAGCACTCCATCAGCGCCATCCTCAAGTGCCTGCAGGATGTAGATCGGGTCCACCTTGCCAGTACAAGGCATTTCTATAATTTTAATAGACGATGGATAATTGAGGCGCATCGAACCGGCCAGGTCTGCAGCGGCATAGGCGCAGTAATGGCAGCAAAAGGCGATGATCTCGGGCGTGAAGTTTTCTTCCATAAATTTTCCTGACTACTGATTTTCGATTTGAACCAATAAGGCGTTGATCTTCTCGAGTGTTTGGATATCAGTGCTGTGACGAATCTGGATCGCTTGAGCAGGGCATTCTGAGGCGCAGGATCCACAGCCATGGCAGATGGCAGCTTCAATAAACGCGGCACCCACAATTCCACCGACTCCATCGATCGAGTTGGAGATCTTTGGTACATTATAGGGACAGATTCTGACACAGGTCAGACAGCCGACACACATTTCAGGATCAACATAGGCAATTTTGGCATTGGTGAGAATTTTATCCTGGGACAAGATCCGGGCAGCCCTCGAAGCTGCGGCTTCTGCCTGGGCTATGCACTCATCAAGGAATTTTGGATAATGGGCTAAGCCGGCCATAAAAATTCCATCTGCTGAAAAATCAACCGGGCGTAATTTGACATGGGCTTCCATAAAAAAGCCATCCATGTCAGTGGAGCATTTCAGTAAGTTAGCTAAGTTTTGTGTTCCCGGATCGGGCACGATCGGAGTGGAAAGCACCAAAAGATCAGTCGGGAGATCAATTTCCCGCTGGAGAATGGGTTCCCAGACTTTCAC
>CAYUXO010000097.1:0-8039 GCA_964448865.1 uncultured Anaerolineales bacterium | reverse complement strand
CGTAATTTCGTCCTTTAACTCGCTCGAGGGAGAGCGTCAGCTCTCCTGGGTTTGATATTCGCAGGAGCTGGCGCTCCTGCTAGAGCATTTGGATGGGTAGCATCAGTTTCGATGCAGATCGACGCTCAGACATCCCTCAATTTCTGAGGAGTGTCCCCACTGAGGATTTCAATCCCTTAAATGAGGGAAATCAAGTCAGGACCCTATATCTTAGTTAGAACAAAACTGACGCCTTTAGAATTCAGGCGTCAGTTTGTATAATTAGCTATGAGTTTTTCTATTTATTTATCCGGTTTACAGGGTGCTTACCTCGACAAAGATTGTGTGCTTAATATAGATAACCAAGCTTATTTCTGGATCTTGTTCAACTCATCCCAATCACCAGCAGCAGCCAGGGCTGCCTGTTTTTGCCAGAAGGCGCTGTTTGTGGCCGGTAAAGAATTATCCTTCAATAACTGATCCAATTCTCCTGGATCCATTAATCCCAATTGTTCAAAGGTTAAAATTCCAGCTGAATGAATTGCCTCAGCAGTTTTTGGGCCCACACCTTTTAATATGCTGAAATCATCTTTTTTAAGTTGAATAGGAATAGCTTCAGACCTTGGTGCCTCAATTTCAACAGCTGAGGTTCTTTTATTCCTGGGGCAGAAAAAACACAAGATCAACCAGCGGATAAGAAATGAAATTGGTAAAGCAACCAGTAAGATCAAGAACCAGGATGGGATGAATGTTCTCTTATTTGCTGTGCAAAAAAACATATTACCCTCCTGGTTTTAGATCGATTTATTTTGGCAAGTTAAATTATAACACTCCGGAGATACTATCTCGATCCGGAGTGTATCCAAACTGACCTGGGTTTGGTCCTATCAATCCTCAGACGTCATGATGAACAAGGGCTTCATAGCGAATTTTTTATACTTGGGTCGCAGCCGTTCAGTGCTATAAAAACGTTCTACATTAACCGTTTTGCTTCTGTCACAAAGAACCTCAATTGGCATATTATCATAACGCCCATTCTTCAGCACAACCAACCTGCCGTGGACTCCCCCCAAGATTAGATCAAGAGCCAGATTTCCATACGCCATCGGTACGATGGAATCGATCGCATCCGGGCTGCCGCCCCGGACCAAATAAGCCAATTTCTGGTGAACGACATTGATCTGTTTGCCATTGTTATATTTTGTTGACCTGATTTTCAATTCTTCCGAGACCAGGTCTCCGATCCCGCCCAATTTCATATGACCATAAGCATCCTGATTGGAATCCTCAAATACCATTTCCCCCCCCACAAACATGGCGCCCTCTGATACCAGCACAATTGAATAGCGGCTGGGGTTGTGATAGCGATCTTCTGCCAGCAATTGAGTTAGCAGTTCGATATCGAATTTATATTCCGGAATAACACAACGATTCGCCGCACCTGCCATTGTTGGAAGCATGGCTGTGAAACCAGCATACCGTCCAAATACTTCCAGGACCAGGAAACGTTCATGAGAACCAGCTGTTGTCCTTAAATTATTGACGATTTCAATGGTCCTGGTAACTGCGGTGCTGAAGCCAATACAATAATCTGTTCCAGGGACGTCATTATCCATCGTTTTGGGAATGCCGACGACATTCACGCCATTTTTATAAAGTTCAACTGCATAACTGAGGGTATCATCACCCCCGATCGGAATTAAATAATCAATTCCCAGGTAATCCAAATTTTTAATGACTTCGGGAGTTAGATCGTTGATCTCTTCACTGTATTCTTCTTTCAAGTGAGGGGGGACTGCATCCTTGGTGACTTTACTGGGGCGAGTCCTGGATGTGTGCAGAAAAGTACCCCCTGTCCGGCCCTGTTTGTTAACCCGCCCTTCAGTGAGAATTTCAAAATTGTACTGGTTATCAGCCTTTTTATCACGGATCATTTCCATGATCCCTGCCCAACCCCGTCTTAACCCAACAACCTGATAACCTTCGCGCAGCGCCCGAATGGTGACCGCTCTGATGGCGGGATTCAAACCAGGCACATCTCCTCCGCCGGTCAGGATCCCGATCACTCCTTTTTTCTTTTTTACTACCGCCATTGATCTTCCTCCAAGATAATTCTTTGTTAAACCACACCCATTATAGACGAGATTATCTATTTGTGAACAGATATTGTATTCAAAAATAATTTCGGGACATCTTAAGATCAGCCTTCCTGCCGGCTAGCTCAATCACCCTTCCCCGGCAGAACAGCCACTATCTTCCCCATTTCCTCTATCTGGTACCCTGGTCGTTCAGATACAGCTTTCTTAAATTTCGGGTCCTCTAGCAACTCAAACACAGGGGCAAGTAATTTGCTGTCGAAATATTCTTCAGGAATTATCAAGTCAAATCTCTCTGTTATTAAGGGCAGAAAATCCAGATCAAGGGCATAGGATGCGGCCTCAATGCCAAGAGCACAGTCAACCCTTCCTGAAGCGACCAATGCGGCTGCAGTGAGGTGGGTATATTCTTCATGGTCGTATCCGTTAACCTGATCTGGCTGAATATCCAGCTGAGCGAGTTGATAATCCAGCAGTAATCTTGTTCCTGATCCGTGCTGCCGATTGACAAATGAAAGATCAGGCCGTTTCAGATCTACCAATCCCTGGATGTTTTTGGGGTTTCCCCTGGCCAGGAATAAGCCCTGGGTTCTGCCGACCAGGGTGACTACACGCAGTTTTTTGTCAGGAATATGCTGCTTCAAATAGGACAGATTATACTCACCAGTCTCTGGATCAAGAAGATGGGAACCAGCCAGGTGGGTTTCAGCTCTTTTAAGAGCCATAATGCCGCCCAGACTGCCCACATTCACAGAAGTCAACCTGCGCTTCCGGGGAGACAGAAACTGTGCCATTAAATCCAGGGTGAGATCATGGGATCCAATGGCAAAGATAGTGTTCATTAATTCTGCCTGGGAACGGTAAAGCCTGACTTTGACCTCATCGCCGGCCTGAAGACCCTGAATTCCCCTGGGGATAACTACCAGCCCATCCGCTCTGACCAGGGAAGTTATTACACCTGATCCTCTGGACAACGGAGCAGCCAGAGGTTTGTCGCCAAGATATGCAACTGCAACCCGGAGATATTCGTCATCACCTGCCGGTGAATTTACTTTTCGTGTGATATTGGCAGTAATCTCCTGGGGAGGAACAGCCGGTCTCCCCAACCATTGACCAAGGAGTGGTTCTACAAATATTTCTGCTGTTATGGCAGCTGAAACTGGATAACCCGGGACCCCAATTATGGGAGTTTTCCTTCCGTCCTGGTTAATCATACCCAGGATGACGGGGTGGCCTGGTCTGACTGCGATTCCATGCACGAGCAAATCTCCCAATTCACCCACTATCCGGGCTGAATAATCCTCCGATCCAGCGGATGATCCTGCCACTAGCAGTATGAGGTCATGATCAACAGCTGCTTGAATGACCTGGTTCTTTATCTTTCCAAAATCATCAGGGGTATTTGGATATCGAGTTGCTATTCCTCCCCACTCTTCTATCTGAGCTGCCAGAACGATAGAGTTGTATTCTATGATATCGCCTTCTCTAAGCGGGTCTCCAGGATATACCAGCTCAGTTCCAGTTGGAATTACAGCAACTTTCGGTTCTCTGGCAAGGTCGATCTTTGCAAAACCACAGCCTGCTGCGGCACCCAGGTCAACTGGTCGAAGAGTATGTCCCTGGGGTAATACAAGCTGTGTCGCCACCATATCCTCTCCCATCACACGGACATGCGACCAGGGTGAGACTGCCGATCGGATACGTATGACTTCAGGTTTGCGGGGATTTTCAGCAATCCTCCCCTCTGAGTCCAACCCTTCAACGTTTTCAATCGGAATCACAGCATCCGCCCACTCAGGCAGCGGATCACCGGTATCCAGGTATGCTGTACCCAAGTTGTATTTCAATAATACAGGAGCTGTTTCCAGAGCACCGTCCGTCGTATTGGCTAAAACCGCAAATCCATCCATAGCAGAGGCGTGGTAGTGGGGTGAACTGATCTTGGCCCAGATGGTTTCTGCGAGTACTCGCCCCGCCAGCTTTTCATTCAATGGTATTTTTTCAATGCCAAGAATTTTCCATAGTCCTGCTTCCTTAATGGCATCGTGAAAGCGGGATCGAGCCTCTTCTAGCGGGATGTCTTCCAGATAAATTTTATTCATTGAGAACCAATCAATTAAGTGCAATCTGGCAGAGTTCTGGCATGGTACTGGATATCATCTGCT
Source organism: uncultured Anaerolineales bacterium (assembly GCA_964448865.1). Classification (GTDB taxonomy): domain Bacteria; phylum Chloroflexota; class Anaerolineae; order Anaerolineales; family UBA11858; genus B10-G9. Next base: position 3,799 of record CAYUXO010000097.1, on the reverse strand, counting down.
TCCTCACCATGACCAACAGATCGGGCATGGTCAGCAGCTTTGGTATAAAATTCCTGGGCCCTATCACTTACGCCGGCAACTTCATAATGATGAGCTACACAAATGCTGCGCTCAGGACCGATACGTTCTGCCAGCCAATCAGCTACTGCCCCGTGGCTTTCCTGGCGGTGTTCCTCAGGCAGCCGGTGATAAGCCACTTCCCTCAGCAAAGAATGCTTAAAAATATACTCTCTTTCACCAGAGAAAGCACTGCCTACCCTGAGAAATGCCAGCTCCTTCTCCATCAATTCATCAAGGGCTCTTTGCACTTTTCCCACCAGATTATGGCTGGTTACACCTAAAGCCTTAGTGATCCCGGGTGCTTTTCTGAACGCAGCCAAAACAGAGCCTTTCCAGAACACGCGGCCGGCAACAGCAGCAAAATAAACGGTTGCCCTGCATTCCAGAGATAGTTTATCAAGCCTTGATCTGAGCAAAATATCGAGCGATTGGGGAAGATCGTCGATATGACCATAATGATCCAGGTCCCACTTGTCGGATGCCAATACGTTCTTCACCATCTCTTCTAAAAAGTATGGGTTTCCGGCAGCTCTATTTGCCAGGGCAGTCAATAGATCTTCCGGTCCTTCCTTGATCGCTGGATAAGCATCCCTGACCAGATCACTGGAGACAGGCAAAGGCAGCAATTCAACATTAACTGCATCCTTGAAATCCACATTTCCGTTCAGAATAAACTCACACCTGGCACAGGACAAAATCAGAAGGGGGAATTTTTTTGAGTAATTTTTCCAAAGATGTCGAATCAGATCCAGACTTCCCTTATCAGCCCACTGCAAATCGTCCAAAATTAAAACCACCGGGCCCCGGCGTGAAGCTCTGAATAATATTTCCTCTACCAGGTTGAATGCCCGCTGTATTCTTTCCTGAGGAATATCTTTCAACGAATCCAGATAAGGACTTTTATCCCATTCTACGCCGATCAAACTGCCCAGGAAATGGGCGGCTTCCACAGCTGTCACTTCTCCCAGCTCCTTACCCCAGAGTGTGAGTAAACCATCAATGGTTTTTACCCGCGCCAATTCCGGGGGATCATCTTCATTTAACTCAAATCGGTTTGACCAGAGCTCTTTCCAGAGATAAAAAGGAACCCGGGATGTTTGATCCAATGCTCTGCTTGACATCACAGTTATCAGCGGATTTTCGGTTTCCAGTTTACCTGCAAATTCAAACAGAAGTCGGGACTTTCCTACTCCAACATCGCCGGTGACCAGCACCATCTGAGGTTGGTTTGTTTCGCAGGTCTGATCAAAAAGGCTCTCAAGCTGAGTCATTTCAGATTCACGGCCAACCAAGATAGTTTCCAATCCACCTTTACTGCGATAGCGCAATTTTGTTGGTTGGGGCAATTCTCCCAAGATCTGGAATATATTCACCAGCTGTTTGGTGCCTTCCAACTGGATCGGAGTTAATCTTTTAACTTTGAACGCGCCGCGAATGGCCTGATAGGTAGATTCACTGATAATTAAGGATCCGGGCTCAGAACGTTCTCCCAAATATTTGGCAATATTAACAGTATCACCGATAACAGTGTATTCACCGCGGACACCAATATTCCCCGCCAGGGCAAGTCCTGTATGAATGCCCAGTCGCAGGCGCAGCGCTTTGGCAGCGGGATGATCAAATTTTTCCTTAAGTTCATTAATGGCCTTCAGAATTTCCAGGCTGGCTGAGCACGCACGTTCGGCATCATCCTCAAGGGTATCCGGCGCGCCCCAAATCACCATCAGAGAATCCCCTAGCTGTTTGTTTATGATTCCCCCATATTCCTTGAAAATTTGGTCAAACCTGCCCCAGAGAACAGGCAGCAATTCTCTGACCTGAGAGGGGTCCAGAATATCCGCCAATGATGAGAAACCTATAATATCTGCATATAAGATACTCACCAGCAAACGATCATCAGGCTTGTCAATTCCAGACTTGGGATCCATTCCTTCTCCTGCAAGAAATACGTTTTACTTATTAAACCAAAGCTATTCTACCAAAAAATAGGCAAATGTATCCTGGATTTAAAAGGATAACCTATTAGTCGCCCGGTGTTTAGTTGAAATAACAATTTTGATATGCTATTATCAAAGAGTTGAGAATTTTGTATATAAGGCAATATTGGTAAATTTATAGTTTTCCCGAGAACAATGCCAAGAGAAGTGGGGCATTTTCTTTTTATCTATTATATCCATAGTGAGTTTTCAGATGTAGATCATCTACAGGAGGGAAACTTCTCATGTTATCCACCGACCGCTCTCTCAATTTATCTGGTATGCAAAAATATGTCCTGCCCATGCTGGTTTTTACTTTTGGCCTGCAGCTGCTGAGGGCTTTCATTCCGGGTTTAGCCTGGTACTTGAGGGATACTGTAGGCATCGATACCCTGAGTTTGATTCCATACGCATTTGGAACTTTTTTCCTGGGATTTTTGGCACCCCTGCTGCTCCGGATATTTGGCGACCGGGTAGCCCTTTGGATCACTGCGGGCGGATTAGGGTTAATTCGTTTCATTGAACAGATCAGCCGCGATCCTGCCCTGGACTTCTGGCTGGCCATCGCAGGTATGGGATTATTTCTGAATTTCATCTCACTTTATATTGGCCATATCCGCGGACAGGATGGTTCTCCCTCAAAAAATTGTGCCTATGGCCTGATATTGGGCTTTGCTTTTGATACGGCCCTGCGGGGTTTATTTGGAGCCCGGGACCTGAGCACAGTCACAGGTTTTATTCCAACAATTTTAGTTGGTCTTATCGCAGTTCTTATGTTCTGGTTGCTCTGGCAAGAGCCTAAAACCCTGCAAGGGAAATTTACTGATGGAACCGGAAAAGGTGCTTTTCTATTGTTGGCAATCGGACCATTATTCACATTGCAGCTCCTGTATTTGGGGAGCCAGGGCTGGGTGGAAGAAGTGGCTGGCCTGGGATATCCCATTGGATTTATTGTCGTTCTCCTTGGATACCTTGCCGCTGCAGGAGGATTGAGCCTTGGATATGCCCGTCCAAAAAGCCTTCATCCCCTCCTGGCAGCTCTTTTTACAATAATACTGACATTGGTGTTCTTTTACGCCGACCAAACCGGTGTGTTTACCCTGGCGGTCGTGATCCTGGGACAGTTCTTCATTGGCTGGGGATTAGCAACTATATCTTCTGTATATTCCAGCGGAAAAGCGTTCGGGCTCTGGCGCACAACCCTTTCAGTCGCGGGGGGAATGGTAATCTTCCTCGCTCTCTCTTTCGCGTTTTACATCGGCCAGGACATGGCTTTGCCTATACCCAGGAGTAGTTTTCCGGCCATCGCAGCTGCTTTTTTTGGTATCCTAACCTTTTCCAGTACATTATCAGCTCGGGTAAATGCTGAATCCAGCTGGGATTACACAGGAATCGCAGGGGGTGCCATATTGGTTCTGGTCCCACTGATCTACTGGATGGTTTTGGGAGCTGGCCCTGAGCCTGATCAACCTCATGGATACCCGGTTAAGGTAATGAGCTACAACATCCATTCGGCGTTTAATGTCGAAGGCAGCCAGGATCTGGAGGCAATCGCGAAAGTCATTGAAGATTCCGGAGCAGATATAATCGGTTTGCAGGAAGTCTCCCGGGTCAGATTAATGGATGGATACGCAGACATACCCACCTGGCTTGCCAATCGGCTGGATATGCAACTAGTATTCCAGGGAACTGAAGAACCCATCTGGGGCAATGCCATCCTTTCCCGGTATCCGATCATTGAGACTGGTTATGGTGATTTGCCT
>CAYUXO010000096.1:0-8188 GCA_964448865.1 uncultured Anaerolineales bacterium | reverse complement strand
ATTTTTTCAGTTTGGGATGTTTCTAGATGAGGTCCATTCTGCCCTTCTGCCTCCAGACGTGAAACCAGGTTGGAAGCTATCCCCAGAGAAGCTGAGGTGCCCACCACCAGAGCAGACATCTTCAAAAATTCTCTGCGTGAAAAAGGTTTATTCAGTGCCATTTTAATTTCCTCCGCATGGTTCACTGAATAACGGGCTTGTGCAGGAAAGCTTTCCCTGATCAAGAGGGTAGCTAAGTGGAGCGGGTTCAATCTCTCCAGAGGAAATTCCCGTAACATACTCAACTAGAATTTCCAGCTGTTGATCTGTAAACTGCCCGTCGAAGGAGGGCATACCGCTTCTGTCACGACCACGTAGAATTGCGCTGCGAATTTTGTCGTCCGGGATTCCACTGTTGGTCAGGGCAAGACCAAATAAACCTTCTCCGAAGACTCCATGACATGACTGGCAGGCAATGTCATATAACTCAACTCCATCCCCTACTCCCGGAGCAATTAGAATATTACCTAACTGGGGGACCTCATCAGGACGTCCCTGGGCTGTCCATAACAATCCCGTTAGCGTGCGCGGTCCTCCCCCGCCAGGGTTGACATGGCATGCAGAACAATCTTCGTTTGTTCGAACAGCGTATTCGGGAAAAGAGTGGGCCTCGGGTTCCCCCATGAGAATGCCCACCACAAAAATAGTTACTACAATAATTAAGGCCAGTGTTAGCCACTGAATCAATTTTTTGGTGATTGCTTTCATCAGACCTCTCAAAAATTATTCTTTGAGGTTTATTATATGAACTGTGTGAGCCGGTTTATTTTGCATAACCGGCTCACACTTCAACCAATAAGGATAGGGATATTACCTGTTACTCACCAGCCAGTGGCAGGGTTTGGGCATAACTGATCACGGCTGCTAATTCTTCCCAGTTCCAACCGAGGTTGAGGCCAGACACCATAGCTGTGCCGGGTTGACCATTGGCGGCTTTGTGAAGAGCTTCCCAGGGATTGTCATTAGCAACATCACTGAGATAGGTTGGTTCGTCATCGTCGTGGAAATTTATCGCTTGACCATCGTCACCATGGCAACGGGCGCAGCCAATTTCATAAAGAGCTTGACCAGCACTGGCATCAGCGTTGACAGTCTTGTCGCCATTGATATACATACTCATGTCTATGGTTCCTTCTTGAATGAAAGCAACCATCATGCTCAATGCGGCATCGTCCATGTATGGGGAGAAGTCATGGTCTGCATTAACAGAACCGTTCAACCAACCAAGTAGATCTCCTGTGGTACCAAGGACTCCGGAGAAGCCAGTGAAATGCGATGATCCAGAAGCGTAAGCGCCATCGGCACCTTTGTAATCCCAGCCATGGCATTCTTTACAGCGCCAGGTATCACCACCACTGCGAGTATTGGTCGCTTGAGTAGCCCACAATGGTTGGTCAACCTCTGGGGCATCTATACCCATAGCTTTCCACCATTTGTCCCACATCTGGCCGCCTTGAGTTGCTGGGCTCTCGTTGGGTAGAGTCTGGGCATAAGCCAGCAGCGCACTTTGTTCTTCCAGGCTCCAGCCGCTGTCTATAACAGAAGGCATTTCAGTACCAGGTTGACCAAAGCGGGACTTGTGGAGGAATTCCCATGGATTGCCATTAGCAATCCCGGCAACATAATCCAAATCGTTTACCAGCTTGCCAAAGTTGACTGCCAGTCCATCAGGACCATGGCATTCGGAGCAGGTTTCCTGGTAAAGATCATTTCCTGTGGCGATATCAGTGCTCAAAGCAACTTTGTCATCGCCAACCATCTGGCTATAATCCACAATTTCTTGGCTGATGAACAAAGCCAGGTCAATTAAGGCTTGTTCGTCCATTACTGTAGAAAAATCATGATCGGGGTTGGCAGCCCCCTGCATGGCGGCGAGCACTTGATTGGGGTCAGTTCCGGCCATCTGGATCAGACCGGCAAAGCCGGTAAAATGCGAACCAGAGCCATAGGCTCCCTCAGCGCCTTTGTAATCCCAGCCATGGCATTCTTTACAGCGCCAGGTATCACCGCCGCTGCGAGTATTATCTATTTGAGTAGCCCACAATGGGTGATCGCCTTCAGGAGCATCAAGGCCCAGAGGTTTCCACCACTTATCATAGAGCAAACCGCCGCGAAGCGAATCGCCAAATAACTCAGGGGCTGTTTCTTCAGCCGGCTCTGAAGTTTCATCTTCAGAAGTTGTATCTTCGACTACAGCCGGTTCATCAACCGCGGGCGCATCGGTTTGGTCAGCGCCTGCACATGCTGTCATTGCCAACAGCAAAACGCCAAGCAGTATTAGGTAAATACTTCGTTTCATTTTTGTCTCCTCTATTAATCGTGAAAAAAAAGAATTCCGCCTTCTGATATTATTTTCCTAGATTTCCTTGAATTTGTTATCCGCCAATAGTCGTTTATTTTTCAAGCCATTAGTCGAAAAGTTCTTAAGACTTTGGTCTAAAGGAATGAACCCTCCAACACGGTATAATAAAGAACCTTGGCTTGTTATTGATTTCTCAGGACGATGAAATGCTTACTTTTTTTTCATTCACAAAATATAGTCTGGCTCGGAAATTTTTTTATGTCAGCTTGATCATATTGTTAACCGGCTTGCTGGTAATCGGCTTTTTTGTGGGAGATCAAATCGAAAAAGGAGTTATCAACCAAACCGCAATTGTTACCTCCCTTTACGTGGATAGCATTATTGCTCCAATTCTCCAGGGAGTATCCTTTGCAGAACTCCCGAACAATCAAATTCACCCCGAGAATTTTGATCAATTGACACAATTTAACAGCATGTTGGAAAACACTCCTTTGGGGAAAAATATCGTTGCATTTAAACTCTGGCTGCGTGATGGGGAAATAATTTACAGTCCAAATGAAAAGCTCGTGGGAAACCACTTCCCCATTAGTGAAGCTCTCCAGCGATCTTTTAATGGTGCTATTATCTCTGAAATGAGCCAACTCGATAAGCCAGAACATGCTTATGAAAAACTGTATTGGGATACACTCATTGAAATTTATACACCTGTCAAGGATCAAACCACTGGTGATATTATTGCCGTGGTTGAGTTTTATATTCTGCCGGACGATTTAAAAGCTGAAATTCGTTCCGCTCAGATCAAAGGTTGGGGAATTGTCATCGGGGCGACAGCTCTTATGTATGTCCTTTTAGCCGGAATTGTTAATCAAGCCGGCAATAAAATATTCGATCAACAAAATGAATTAGAGGATCAAGTAATCCAATTAAGTGAATTATTGGACCAAAATGAAACTTTACACCAACGGGTCAAACGAGCAGCTGCAAGGGCAACCGCCTTAAATGAGCGGTTTTTGGGACAAATTTCATCAGATATCCATGACGGACCAACCCAGGATCTAGCCCTGGCTTTATTAAGAATTGATCCTCTGTCAGATACGATCCACGGCAAATTAAATAATCCTGAGATATCCAAAGATTTCAATACAATTCAACGGGCTCTTGAATCAGCCATGAAAGAGCTTAGAACAATATCATCCGGACTGCGGTTGCCTGAGTTGGACAAGATGGGCCCGGAAGAGGTAATAAGACGCGCTATTCATGATTATGAGAAAAAATCTCGAAACAAAGTATCAATAGAATTGGAAAAAATATCTGAAACTGCAGGTGTGTCTGTAAAAATCACCTTATATCGTGTCATTCAGGAAGCGTTGAATAATGGGTATCGGCATTCTGGAGGAAAGGATCAAGTAGTAAAATCTCGCGGAGTCAAGGCTGATATTGAGATTGAAATTTCAGATTCTGGACCTGGTTTTAACCCCCAAACGATCAATCTTGATGGTCATATAGGCCTGGCTGGCATGCTGGAAAGAGTAGAAGTTTTGGGTGGAAGATTTCAGATCGAGTCTTCTAAAAAAGGCGGCACCACGGTACATATTTGTCTCCCCCTTAATGCGTTAGATGAAACAAATGGAATAAGACCATGAAAGATCCTATTCGCATCCTGATCACTGATGACCATCCTCTCTTTAGAGAAGGGGTGGCAACAACCCTTAATAATCTTCCGGAATTTCAGGTTGTGGGACAGGCTGAGACTGTAAAGGAAACTCTCGAATTAGTTGCCTCATTATTACCGGATGTAGTTCTATTAGATATCAACTTGCCAGGCGAAAGCGGGATATCCGCAGCCAAGGACATTAGTTCAGCCTACCCGGTAGTTAATATCATCATGCTTACCGCATCAGAAGATGAAGATGATCTATTGAATGCACTAAAGTCAGGCGCGAGTGGATATATTATCAAGGGAGTGCATGCCAAAGAATTGGCCAGCGCAGTCCTTTCAGTTATCGAAGGGGGAACTTATATTTCGAAGGGATTGGCCTCTGCTTTATTATTTGAGTTAACACAACCGAAAGATCCCGATCCTCTTACTGATTTGAGTGATAGAGAAGAACAAATCCTGCAATTGGTTTCTGAAGGGTTAACCAACAGGGAGATAGGTGAACGATTACACCTGGCGGAAAAAACCATTAAGCATTACATGACCAACGTCCTGCAGAAATTACATGTTCGCAGCAGGGTCGAAGCTGCCTTATTATTACAAAAGAAGAAATTGAATAAGGAGTGAGCTTATTCAGTTGGTGGAAAGACCGGCGCTTTTGGAGAAGATCACCAGGGAAACAAGTTTTGATCCCTTGCAAAAACAACAAAAAACCGCCCTTGGGGCGGTTTTTTTTATTTCAACCAGATCCGTTTTTCAACTTTCAGTCTTCTCAACCTTGCTTTCCCGGCGGGCTTTGAAGACCTCCAAAACCGGGGGAATGAAGGAGATAAAGATGATTGCAAAGATCACAAATTCAAAATTCTTCTGTACAAACGGGATGTTGCCAAAGAAATAACCCAAAGAGATAAATATCGCCACCCAACTGATGGCACCAACCACATTATATAAAATGAACTTGCTGTACTTCATTATCCCGATTCCAGCCACGAAGGGAGCGAAAGTCCGGATAATGGGAATAAACCGGGCCAGGATAATTGTCTTCCCGCCGTGTTTTTCATAAAACTTCTGGGTTTTATCCAGGTGCTCCTTTTTCAGGAATTTAATTTCCCCGCTGAATGCTTTAGGACCAATATAATGCCCGATGGAATAATTCACGGTGTCACCAATAATTGCGGAAACGGTTAAAAGCAGGAAAAGGTAGATCGGATTCAGCGCACCCAGTGCGGCAAAAGTACCCGCCGCAAATAACAAAGAATCACCTGGTAAAAAAGGCGTGACTACAAATCCTGTTTCCAGAAAAATCACAAAAAATAAGATCCCGTAGGTCCAGGCTCCATAATTGGTGATGATGTCATTGAGATAAACATCCATGTGCAGGACAAAATCAATTAAGAACTTAATTATTTCCATTTAGCCTCTTTTTTCTTTTTTTGACTGCGTTATTATAGCACGACGGAAGGATTTATTAGCTCTCAATAACCCAACAAAACTACCCAGGGCCAGGATCAATAAACCAGCCGGGGCATAATCCAAAAAATTGGACCCAAAAGAGCCCAGAAGATCTCGGGCGGGGGCTATTTCAGCCAGCGCGGTCAGGATATTCAAGCCGTTCCAGATTCCATGAATGCTGACTGCAGCAATAAAGGAACCCACCAGCCGAAAATACTTTTTCTCAGTCCAGGCCGACGTTAATCCCCAACCAACCATGCCGGTGGCCAGGATATGAATTGCAGAGGTTCCCAGGCGGGAGATCATTACAAAGGTCCAGGCATCGGCGGCTGCGCCAATGGTCAAGTTTTCGAATAAGGCATACCCGGCTCCGGAGGCAGCTCCAATCAGAAATCCTTCCTGTGGTGTGAGTTTTCTTCCCAGCAAAAACCAGAGCACAGCTGTCTTGAGGATTTCTTCAACCAGGGGAATCAACACGGCAATATATAAGAGGACTGTGGCTGTCACGCCAGGCACAGTGATAAAACGGTCCAAGGAACTCTGAATAATCTCTAGCGTCAGATTGTTCTGCTGCAGCCTATTGGCAAGGTCCAGCAGCTCCTGCATTATATCCGGCTGACTTTGGAGCACAATAATCCAGATCAGTCCCAGAGTTATTAAAATCAGGATTTCAATAATAAAGGTAATCACCGGGATAATCGTTAACCCTGCTCCAAAGGCTCCCCAGAAGCGCTGGGCGCTGTGATCGGGTAATTTCTTATAAACCAGACCTAAGAGCCAGAAAATAGCAGCGCCGTTGGCTGCCGCATGGATGAGGGGAAGAAGGACCTTAATCCAGACAGGCCCTGCCTGGATCAGGTACCCGGCCAAAATCAAAATCGGAAAAACGGAAGATATCCAGCCGACCCGTTTCCAGACCCATAAATCCCTGGTTTGGTCGGGTTGAGATCGAAAAAACCGCCTTCCTGAGTAATAAACTGAAGGGATCATTAACAGCCCGCCAAAACCCACTCCGGCTGAAAAGAGCCAGGATGACAAAATTTGAGAATCGGGAAGAAAAGGTGACGTAGCGGAATTTCCCAGGGCTAGAATCAGGCTGTTGAGCAGGGCAGTTCCCAGGAACAGCAGCCCTATGATCAGGCTAACAACAAATTGGCCGGCACTCAACCAATCAAACTTCTTAATAGAAGGGACCTGATCATTCAGAGTTTGTCCTTCTGGATTCTCAGGTCCCAGGTTTGTCACAGTTTTATTGTTTTTCAATGGTAATGCTGATCAGGTTATCTCCAGGCGGTAGATCAATTCCTGGCTGGGGGTCGCGGGGCGTGATGTTATAAACCACATCCATACCCTCCACAACTTCGCCAAAGATAGAGTATCCACCATTCAATGTGGGCGCCGCATCATAGGTGATGAAAAATTGGCTTCCATTACTGTCTGGGCCAGAGTTAGCCATCGCTACCAGCCCCTCGCGGTCAAACACCAGGTCAGTTTCAGTTTCAATGCTGAACCGATAGCCGGGCCCGCCGAAACCAGTCCCGGTGGGATCCCCAGTCTGGGCCACAAACCCGGGAAGAACCCGGTGAAAAGTAACCCCATTAAACCAGCCATTTTCAACCAGGAAAATGAAGCTGTTGACTGCCAGCGGAGCTGATTCGGGGAAGAGTTCAATCACAAAGACTCCGTTTTCAGTTTCGACAGTCGCCCGGTAGGAGGCGGTGATATCTACAGTCATGGGAGGGCAGGCGGTGAATTGGTGTTCTTCCAATTTAATCAATTCCACATAAGCAGTCAGGGAGGCGGGATCTGCCTGGACTTCATAGAGACCGTTCACTTTAATGTACGGGGTGCCTGGAATACCCAATGCCTGTCCATCTGTCCAGGTGGCTTCTGCCATAGTGACAATTTCTTCACTGTATAGATCGGCTTCAAATTGAGTCGGGTCAAGTCCCAATTCCCCGGCAGCGTTAATTAACCAGAGACCAAAATCGTCGACGGACAGGTCAGACCAGACAGACTGGGTTTCGTAAAGCAGATCATGCATATCCCAGAAGAAATCATCGCCCTGCTGTCCGGCTGCTTCCGAGCCCTGGGCGGCCAGTATGGCTTTATCATGGATGCTGACTAAAGGGAAATGGCGGTAGACCAGACGCACGTCATCAGGATACTTTTCCAGCAGATCCTTTAAACTCTGGGATGCAACCGAACAGTAGGGACACTGGAAATCGGCATACTCGATAAGAGTGATGGCCGCGTCTTCAGGACCTTTAATCCAATCTTTTTCGAGATCGGGAGTATAGACTGCCAGATCTTCCGCGTTGGGAGTTGGCGGAGGCGGATCGGCAACACAAATAGGACCGGTTTGAGCCGGATTATCCAACAGGGCAGCCGGCTGTTCTTCCACCACCGGAGCTTCTGTAGGGGTTTCCTGGATTTCAACAGCAGGGGAACAAGCCCCCAGGATCAAGGCAAGAATCACTACCAATAAAGTTAATTTCAGGTTTTTCACGATACCTCCTCAGGTAATCTGTCCCGCTATTGTACCAATAAGTATCTATTCTGATGACAAAAACGGAAAAGAAGGTGAAAGACAGATTTACGATCAGACCAGGAGTCTAGGAGACCTGGAGACCAGGTGACTGGGTGATTGAAATTCCATAAAGTCAAGAAAAAGCAGAAGCTCAAATGACCCATTGATCGGGGTTATTAATCATCTTCACACAAATTCCCAGGATGCG
>CAYUXO010000095.1:5520-8284 GCA_964448865.1 uncultured Anaerolineales bacterium | reverse complement strand
CCCACCGGCGGTTACCAACATTCCGGGTATGGGATTCCCAGTTATGGCATCACTGATAACACCTGAAATCCGGCCTGGATCAGACCAGTAGTATGTGGTATCAGACCACTTACTGACAACATCTCTGATTTCAAGAGGATTGTTTACCAGGGCCATTCTATACCGGACCTGCTCATCAGCCAGGGTATGTTCAATTACAGCATATTGATTTTGGCGAGTATAGCGATATTTAATGATGGAGTGTTGAGGTACTGTTAATGTGACGTAATAGATTAATCCCTGATCGAGATCATCTTCGCCCAGAGCAGGTTCCAGAGGGTGAGCTTCGGCATTTACACCCAGACCGGTAACTTCATCAAGGGTGCTCAGATAGATGATCTCTCCTTCTGGAGTATTCAAGGGAACCTGAACATAGAAAGTAGCTTCAACCATCACTGCAGCAGGTTCATCAAGCCCAGAACCAGGCAAAATATTTTCGAGTGAGATTGATCCACAACTGGTCAAGTAAAAAGAACATAGAAGGACAAGGCTGAGAAAGATCCGGCTTTTTGAGGGAACGGACATATCAGATCTCCGTTTTAATGAGATGGACAAGGATTTCCAGATTCTGAATTCTTCGAATTGGAATTCCGATTTGGTTTTGATCGGTTAGTTTGATGATAAATATTCCCTTTTGAACTGATATCCCCTCAAGGTAGTCCCAGGGGATTTCCTGTTTGGGGAGAAAAAGTGATCGTTTAGATAGAGAAACTTCCCCGAAGGGGATAACTTCACCAGTTTTAAAGGCTTGAAGGAATTTCGGTTGAATTCGTCCATACACTTGTTTTTTGATATTCTTTTTTAAGCCACCAAGGCCTTTGATCCTGGGATGGCACAGAATCGGGGCGAATCTTCTGGAGTGAAGGATCAAATGATGGTCGGTTTTCTTTCCTAATCCAAAAAAGGATCTATTCACGGAGTAGCTGGTAAGACCTAGAATCTCCTCCCAGTTCACCAACTTTTTACGGCCAAGTGGATAATGAAAATATAAACCCCATTGATAGATCTCAATCCAGGTATGGGCTTTTTTCAAGCGATTCAACGAATAGAATAGAAGAAATAATACCAGGATCCCACCGATCAAAAACCAGGTTCTTCCCCAGGAGGCAGCTGCAGCAGGACCAAAGTTGGAATATCCATATAAGGTTCGCCAAAACCCATAGATCGTTGGAGAGAGGACAACCAGTAATAATGGTAAAAACACCCGCAGGAGATCACTCCAACGGAGTTCTTTTAAGTAGTATTTAGTGATTGGAGATCCTAAATCAGGTATTTTCATTCAAACTAACCAGGTCGATGATGTGTTTCTGTGATTTCCTAGATTATAGACCAGAAAAGGTTAGTTTGCACAGATAATTGTAACCGGCATCCCATAGGGATATCGGTTACCTGGTTTTACTCAAGCTGGGACAAAATATACGTCTGTGGGCTGGAGTTTGCTGTTTCTCAGGAATTGAGGATTGATTTCCATACCAATCCAATCGAGCGATGCTTCAGCGGGATCAACTCCGAATAATCTGCTCAGGAGTAGAGTGTTTACCCCTTCAAATTCAACCAGGATCAGGACATAGGGTGTTTGATCCAGGAAGGCTTCAGAGCCAAAATGGCAGACCGTGAATGCATGTATCCTGGCTTGATTTTCTGTGATATCCACCCAGTTGGTCTCTTCACCTGTATACATGTCGTGGCCGCGAGGGGTTGCATAGGTGTATCCGGTCTCAGGATCCTGATTGGCGAGGATCACCTTATTTGTTAAGCCGGCGAACCAGGGACTGTCCTGTCCATAGGAATGCAGGTAAACGATACTGTAGGGATGTTCGATTTGGATTGGAGCCATATTCTTCAACCAGGCCAGAGCTTCTGGGGTCGTTTCATTGGGAAATGGAAGATTATGGACAATAGTGCCGCCGAGAGATTCAGCTTGTTTTCGTGGTATTTTTGTCATGTTTTCTCCCTATTCCTTTTCCAGAATACTGACGGATACGTATGTTCCAGTGCCTGCATGTGAATGAATTGCTCCTTTCTGAGCGTTTTTTACCTGCAGGGTCTTATCATGGAAATGTTTGCCGATGGATGCCTGCAGCTGCCAGATGGCAAATACTGCCTGCATCAATCCGGTTGCGCCAACAGGATGACCACAAGCTATTAAACCGCCTGATGGATTGACCGGGCAAACTGGCTTTTCTGTTAACTTTAAACCATAATCGAGATCTGGTAAAAATGCTTTCCCGGAAGTTGCGAATGGACCACCTTCTCCATAGCGGCAAAGACCAAGGTCTTCATAGGTTTGAATCTCACTGGAAGTGTAAGCGTCATGAAGCTCAATAAAATCCAGCTCTTCCAGGGGATCATGGATCCCGGCATGTTTGTAAGCCATATTACCTGCTGTACGTCCTGCTCTGAAGGAGTGAACTCCCGGGTAGCGGGTGCCGTTGTCCCAGAGCTTCCGGTAGTATTTCATGGTGTCTTGGGATGCTTTTTCCTGTTCAGTGGCGTATTTCTCGATAAAATAATCATAATCTACATGAGGGCGGTCAGACATACGCATGGCATCGGTTCCTCTGCCAATTCCGGTGATCTTGACCAGAGGCCTGGGTATTTTTGCTCCAGCTTTCTCTAATTTTTTGATACCTTCTTCTGATGCCAAAATGGTGGCAGCAGCTCCATCTGACATTACACAGATATCCAGTCTTGTGAGAGGCCAAGCAACCATTGGAGAATTGCG
>CAYUXO010000095.1:0-5420 GCA_964448865.1 uncultured Anaerolineales bacterium | reverse complement strand
GGCAATCCAGACCAAGAGGAATTGATCAGGTCATTACCGCCAATTTTCGGGAAGCTGTTCTTTGTCAGGTCCCTCAGCTCATTGAGTTCCTCGAGTTCTGCTTCCCTGATCAATCTCTGAGGTAAATGTTGAATTTCCGTTACACCCTGGCGGATGTTTTTCCACCAAGGAGAATGGATGATCGAGCGCATAAATTTGCCCAATTTTCGCCCCGCTTCGATCATGCCTTCCGGTCCTAGCACCAGAATACCAATGATCAAAACGAAGATAATTTCAAGCGGTCCAATTCCAAATATATTCATGAGCCTTGTTTTTCGGTTTGAGAGTCCAGGTTCTTGAATGCCTGGAGGATTTCATGGTGGCGGTCAGCCAGTGACCCCAGTACCCCGTTGACAAATCTGGGAGCACTGTCGGATCCATAGGTTTTTGCCAATTCAACAGCCTCGTTGATGGCAACTTTCAGCGGGACCTCATCGGAGACTGCAAATTCCCAGATAGCGATGCGGAGGATATTTCTATCAATAATTGCTACCTGGTCCAGGGGCCAATCAGGTGCATGTTCAGCAATGAAATGGTCTAACTGGTCTTTGATGGGCAGCACACCCAATACAATGGATCGGAAAAATTGGATCAGTTCTTCCTCTAGGTCGGAACCTGATGCACGTTCTTTGAGCACAATACCAATCGGGTGATCAGTAATGTCCAGTTCATACAAAGCCTGGAGAGCTACTCCCCGGGCTCTGGTTCGGTCCTTCATTTTTTATCAGTCCTTGAGAATCTGGTTGTTCTGATAATCGATATCCTCTATGTGAACGTTGATGGTTCCGACCACCAAACCAACCATTTTAGAGATTGCTTCAGATACTTCATCTTGAACCTGGATGCTGGTCTCACGGATATTTGCTTTATCATTTAGAACCAGGAACAAATCTGCATAAACAGATCCATCTTCTTCAACAGTTATCTCAATACCGTCTTCTCGATTACGACTGAACAGGGTATTTACGCTGCTGGGCGTTTGTGCTAAACGGCTGACCCCTTCAACCTGCAATGCAGTTAACTTTACTATTGTCGCCAGAACACCTGGGGCGATGGTTGTTTTTCCCGGGGGACGTTCAGTTGTTTCCATAATTTCTCCCACGTATTTTATACTTAATTCAGACGTTATTATTATAACCTATGATGGTTAAAAAACAGACGGCCGTGAAAGTCACGGCCTGTCCGAGGTCTTTTTTGATCAAACAAATATATGATCTATTTCGCTATTACTTCTCGTCCCCGGTAATAACCACAATGAGAGCATACCCTGTGGGGAAGTCGTTTTTCGCCGCAGTTGCTGCACTGGACCAGATGTTTCGGTTTTAACGCATCATGGGCACGTCGGCGGTTCTTTCTGCCCCGGGATGTACGTTGTTTTGGTAGAGGTGTCATATCTTTAACTCCTGCATTTTTTCAACACGAATAAGAGCAATAATTACTCTTTTTTATAGCAGGTAGATTATACGGAGGGAGGGGATTTAAGTCAAGGTGGTTGCTATCGATCAGGATGACTCTGCCCCAAATAAACCGGGCTCACCGGATCAAGATAAGGTGCAATCAGCCCTGCATCGCCCAGGAGAGGGGTCTCTTGGGAACAGGCTTCAGGTAAAAATCCAGGCGGTGCACCATAACCCGCATTGGTGAACATCCACCAGCGCAAAGTCTGTTCCTTTACTCCCAGAGGCTGAAGGATGGTATATGCTGCCCGGCAGAGTAATTCGGCATATTTTTCTATATCAATAACACCAGGATCTGGATTTTCTGGGAGATCCCAGGCAAATACCCCCGGTTTTCCTTTTGTGTAGAGAAATCGCACCCGCTGTCCCGGGATTAGATTTTTTCCAATGCCGACCAATTGGACAGCTGCCCGGGCAGCAGGCGAAGGCACTTTGTATTCTTCCAGGGGACGGCTTATTTTCTGGGATATCAGCAGCTCTTCCAGGGGAATTTCCAATTTCCTTAAGGCCGATAGTTTTGATTGTAGCAGGGCGTGGATTCGGGGCAGCTGAGCTGTCAGCTCTCCGGCATCCGGAGCATCTGCAAGCACCCCGAGTATTTCCCGCTGAATGTTTTTGATCCATTTGGAGGTATCATCCCGCCTTAACTCAATTCCCCGTACTTTCCAGACCCCGTTCTTAAACAAACCGAAATAACGATTCGCCACCGGGACCCTGGGGTCTGGGCGCGAGCCTAAGAATGCGATCCAGCGGTAAATACCGTCCAGACTGGTTGGCAGGCCGGTACGGTCCAGGATTTCTTCCAGCAGGGGCTGAAAGTCAGTTATCTGGGAAGCGCCCTCTTTTTGAACCCAGAGGCCATCAACATACATGTGCAGGACCCTGAATCCCAAATCTTCGGCAGCTTCTTTTGCCCTCAGCAGGGCTTCCCTGCCATATGCTGTAACGGCTTCGTGAGCTTCGATGCGCCCAAAACGGGCATTCTTGTATCCCAGGTATCCAAAACAGGTAACCAGCAGCCATTTATGGGCTGAGGCTCTGGCCTGGTAGGGTTGATAACGAGTATCTCTGGGATCCATGCCGGCCAGTGCCTGCTTAAGCTTGATCCTTTTTTCCAGCAGAGGTTGCAGGGTATCAGGGACCAGGCCCCGGTGATCCTGATCGATCGTCAGTTCAAGTTCGGGAACAAAGGTGCTGTTTTCACCTCCTTTTCCCACAGTTTCAGGAGAAATATTAAAGTGTTCCATAATGCTGGGATACATGGAAATGAAATCAATTTCTGCTACATGGGCATGCAGTCCGATGGTTGGTTGGTAAACCAATCCACCCCGATCAGCTTGGAGCAGGTTATAAGCTGATTTTGACCACTCTACCTGCTGTTTATGCCAGGGGACCAGAACACCCTGGCGCAGCGCAGTCAAAATTTGCATTGAGGAAATGCCAGTTCCCGGAGAAACCCGGGCCGCGGTTTGAATACGCAAACTGGTAACTCGGGCCATTTCAAAGACGCCGTCCAGCCCATAGTCGTGATACATGACTGTGTTTTCAGTAGAAATATGAATGCGCCCGAATAAACGTGCCTGGGGCCCGCGGTAAATGACTCCGCCGTAGGAATGGTAATAACGTTCTTTCCGCCGTTCGACATCCCGCCCTGCTTCCCGGTTAAGGGACAGTTTCAGGCGGTGTTTTTTCATCAACTGGTAAAGTTTATCGATCAGCCAATCATCTCCCCAGACTGTGACCAGTAGATCAGGATCATAGCGGCGGAGCAATGCCTGCAGTTTGATCAATAAACCCCTTTCGTCCTGGAAAGAGAAAATATAATCTCTGCCATCCAAATGAACTTTGAGGTTGGCTGGTTCTCTGTGATTCGGGTTTGAGTCTGGAACCAGGGCCATCACCAGCAGGGGAGCCGCTGGTGGGTCGATCAGCCAGGGGGAATCGAGGGTTTCCAGCATTTCGATCTCACCTTCTTCAGAAGCCAATACACGGCAGCGTGCCAGGGGAAAAACACCTGTTTGGGCTGCATACCGCAGATCAACTGAAATGTCGACGTTGTAATAGGTTAGGTTGGGAAAACGCTTTTTTAGATCCCTGAAAAGCCCTTCCTGGGCCGTAGGCGTCCGGGTGATTACCTCCAGTACTGGAAGAAGCTGGTCAACGAATAGATCCTGGCGATCCACGCGCGACAGCTGCAGCGGCAGCTCCAAAGAATCCAGGTGGCGCCAGAGCTTTCGTAGATCGGCACTGCGGCCGTGAACATAGAATGAGGTTGGAAAAGGCTGGTGCAGCCGGTGCCGCCTGGTGCCGTCTTCATCCAGCATCCAAATAATCAGGCCCTGGTTTGGATCTGGATAAATATCCAGCAGCCAGCCATTAATTTCATTTTTGGATGGCATGATGAAGTTCTGCTACCTCTCGCCTTAATCGGACGACTTCTTTATGTTCTTCCAGCAGCATGGACAGTAAAAAGGTTTCAAAGGGCAGCGCATGAGAGGCATATGAGGCCGCTGAGAGATGTTTTTGGGCAGAGACAAACAGATCATCCAGTACCTGCTGGTCGCTGCTGCGCAGGGCTCGCCGGAAGCGGGCAAAAGCTGCCCGTTCTTTTAAAAAGGTTTGGGTAATCGAGGTCACAGTTCGTCCCATGGTACTTCCTCTTAGAGCAGTGTGAGTTGGTTTGCGGATTGCTGAAGTTCAAAGCCCCACACTCGATCAGCAGCTTCTCTGATCCGGACCAGGAAGGGTTCTTCGCTGGGCTGGGGGTGGAGAACTACCAGAACCGGGCTGTGTTGGGCATTTTTCCGCAGGCAGTGGAGACAGATTTCCAGCAGCCTGAGGCGCTCAGGGAGAGAAGCGTTCTCGTCTTGAAAGGTGGTGAGCAAATTCAGCACCAGGGTCGGGATCCCTCCGGGAGCTGGTTGCTCCAGCATGGTGGCCATTTGATAACAGGTGAATGCCCGGGCTACCCGGACCCGTTCCAGGGCTGTGTACAGAGCCAGTTCCCGGCGCCTGAGCTCCCGATTCAGGGTTAACAGGTCAAATCGGTTGCCTCCGTCCAGCACGCGGACCGGGCCGGTCTGGGCTAACTCGGCAATGAACTTCAGGGAAGCTTCCCGCTGCAAATCAGATGGGGCAATCAGCAGCTGCAGGGAAGGGGTGTGGGGTAGGGCGATCAGTTCCATACCCAACCTTATCAGGCTGGGTGATTTCAAGCTATCGCCGTTTGGATGAAATCCGGGATGAAAAAGGGGCTACTCCAATGGAGGAGAGCAGATCAGGCCGTCAGGCCGCCCACTGTGAAAAATCCCAATCTGAAAGGATTTTCCGGAGTTCCAGCTTGCTGCGCAAACCAAATTTGCGCTTGGCATTGCGCAGGTGGGTTTTGACTGTGGCAGGAGAGATGATCAGCTGATCAGCGATTTCTTTGTTGGTATAGCTTAGGCAAGCCAGGGCGGTGATCTCTTTTTCGCGGGGAGTGAGGGATTGCCAGGTCTTTAAGTTCTTGGTGGCTTCCTGGCGGTGCTGCAGGGCAAAATTCAACATCCTTTGGCCAACTTCATTAAAAGGCTGTTCTTCCTCTTTTGCCAGGTGGGTCAGGGCCAAGCTCAGCGGCTGGTCCAGCTTGACGAATTGGGCTGGCTGAAACAGGTATTTGAGAGAATCTAAAACACGGGTAGGGAACATAATTGCCCAGGGCCTATATAGAACATTTGTTCTATATTATACAGGATTGAACCCGGACTGACAAGAGGGAGTTTGACAGTATTCAGTATCAGTCTATCCGGTCGGAAGCGAAGCTTCCTCCTCTCTTCTGTCTTTTTTTCCCTGTCGTGAGCGCGCGAACATCATGCAGTCAGGTGGAGCGGGGGTTACTAGAATGTAATAGAGATGGAGGCACGGCAGGCATGGTACCCTTCGATT
>CAYUXO010000094.1:0-8450 GCA_964448865.1 uncultured Anaerolineales bacterium | reverse complement strand
TTATATTACCTAAAAGAGGATTCTATTCATTTGTCCGGTTTAGAGGATGCATACCAAAATTCTGCTGCCTTTTTTTTATCGCTAATGCTTTATCCAGACTTTTCAGTGCCTGGAATACTTTTCTTGGGGCACAAGATCCAGGCAGGCAGCACCCAGCCCAGAACTATTCCACCAGCCAGGGTAGCCAGACCAAACAGCAGGAAAATATCCTGCCAGAAGCGGATTGGAAAAAGCCGGATCAAGGTATCAGAATAATAAAATAACCAGCTATCCCCTTCAAAGAACATCATATGAAAATTAGTAAACAGAGATTGAAAACTTACCAGGGTCAATAACAAGATTATTATTAAAAGTCCTGTGGTTATTTTCCCTCCCCGGAAAATGGCATTCAGGAAATCATCTTTCCAATTCTGGGTATATGCCACTGCGCCGCCCAGCGACAAAACCGCAGCAGCCCCTGCAAAGACTCGCAGCACACCCTGAAGAACAACTTTCACATCCTCAAGGTGGGTCAGCTCCCCTTCAGTATAGATCTGATCCCCATCTGCGAATTTCAGCTCCCTGAGGTCATCCAGGCTCATACTGCTGACCAAGTAACGCCTGGTCTGGTTTCCAAATATGAGACGTTCTTCAGTTGAAAACCCATAGTTATCCTCAGGAAAATTTGGCCGGTTATATTCCAGATTCATAAACATGGGACTTAATAAAATCAAGATCGATAATCCACTGATTATGATCGGTACTGCACCACTTATAAGAACGTTCAGTATCTTTTTGAGGATATTCATACTGCTATTCTCCCAGGAGCGCCGGATCGTTGAGGATATTATTTAACACCATTTGATTGGTGATCCACTCAATCGGTGCTTTATCGTCTGTAAAAATCATTCCACCAGTCGGGAGCTGCCTTCGATTCGCAAGAGCAATTCTGACTGATTGGACCAGGATGGGTTCTATAAATTCAAGGTCTTGTAACAGGGCTAAATTATCTTCCAGATTCTGCCATTGAGTTACCTGTACAGTCGCATAAATCATGGAGTTGTATGTAGCCGGGACATCCATCACGTAAACTGATGGAAAGACTGTTTGGATAGTTGCCACCAGGCCTGCCAGTAATTCTTCATCCTCTGGTGTGCGGCCTACATTCAGAACCAATACCCCATCGTGATCCAGGTGATCATATACACTCCCGAAAAACTCGCGGGTAGTCAAATGCCAGGGTATATAGGGAGGGCGGTAAGCATCTATACTGATCAGAGAATATTGTTTCCCGCTGTGATTCAACCCCCAACGTCCATCCTGGGCGATTGGATTGAGATTATCTTCAGTCATCGCAAAATAATCCTGACCTATTTTTATGATTTCGCTGTCAATTTCAAAACCGTCAATCGGCAGCGGGCCAAATGCCAGGGTTGCCTGGTGAGCTGAGGTCCCGGCAGCTAATCCAATGATAGCCATGTCCGTCACATCCCCGGGTAAATATGGAGCAGGATTAAAAAAAGGAGCTGCCAACACCTGCATCCATGTTCCCCAAAATCCGTCTTGCTCAGGGTGGTAAATTGAATGGATTCCCTGACCTTCATTCAGGCGCAGGTAGCGATAACCATTTTCTTCCAGCACCTGGATGTAATTATAAGAAGATTCTTTTTCATAGATCTGATGTGCGGTCTCTTTTATCGGACCTGATCCCCAAATGACACCCATCACAATGATCAATACAGGCATCCAGATCCATTTCAGTACCGACCGCCATCCAGAATGCAGCTTTAACCCTATCAGGCCAAAACAGCATAATGTCACAGAAAAAACTACAAATGTAAGCCGGGTTCCCAGCCAGGGGATCAGCAACAAATCCGGTGTGAAAGTTCCCAGGAATGAACCCAGAGTTGAGATGGCATAGATCTTTCCAGCTGTTTGCCCGGCTTCCTGTGAGTTTGTTATTACAAGGCGAATGGCAAAAGGCGAGACTGTCCCCAATAAAGTGATCGGTATGATCAGCAGCACCAATACTGCTGAAAATGCCCCCAAGAGTACACCCACCTGGAGCTGATCAAATGCATCTGCAGCGGCTATTAGAACAGGCCGGGCAACAAAGGGAACCAGGCCTGCAGTAAAGGCACCCCAGACCAGGATCGTATAAAAGACATCATGCCTGGGATATTTATCCGCCAATTTACCTCCCAGGTAATAACCAACAGTCAGGTAAATCAAAACCAGCCCAATGATTGCAGCCCAGACCAGGTTGCTGGTGCCAAATACGCTGCCCAGCAGTCTTGAGGCCGCAAATTCTATTCCCAATGTGGTCATCCCCGATACAAATACGGTGATGTATAAGAATTTTTTCATCTTGGATGTTCCTCAAGGGAGATTGATCATTCTGCGCCAAGTAAAAAGTTAATGGCGATTGCCACCAGCCCTGCCAAAAGGGTTTTCATTCCAAACACAATGAGATTTTTATTAGAAACTTTCCCCAGAAACATTCCCAGACCAAAAAGACATAATAACGCCGTTCCTCCGGCAAGGGCGTAGCTGAGCACAGGATCGTCGATCAACGTTCCCAGAAATAATGGGATTAAAACGATCATGGCTGCCAGGGCTGGTGCCAGGCCATCTACAATTGACACAACGATCACTGCAAATCGGGATGCTCTCCCAATTGAAGTATTAGTCTGGTCGATCAACGATACTTTCTCTAATTCAGAAAGTTCCCGCTGTCGTTCCGCAGTTTCTGTTAAATATGCGCCCCACAAGCCCGATATCCCCATGGCGATGGATGTGGCAATACCCGTCCGGATAGGTATCGATAAGTCCCGAACACCGGCCAAGTAATTGCCGGCCAAAACACCTATCGTCGTTAAAACCCCATCAAAGGCATTCATGGCAAAATATCGCCGGGCAATTTTTGATATGCCGATAATTTTATTATAATTTTGGATCTCTTCCAGGGACTCAGAAATGGATAACCACCGAAAACGGTTATTTTTCATGCTTAGTCTTGATGGGTCTCAACTTCTTCAACGGTTATTTTTCCGGCTGCAACCTCATCGATGGAGTGGACGGCTCCCCCAGTTTCCTCAATCAGTTCTTTCAGCTCCTGATAGGATAATTGTTCTCCCTCAACGGTAATCTTGGCATTTTCTACATGGTGATCAATTTCATAAATGGTGATGTTAACACCATTCACTCCGCTGAGAGTGGAAATTTTTCTAACCAAATCCACGATATCGGGTTCCAGGGGTTTCAATACATCGAGCACTATCCGTCTTAAGTTTCCGTTTCCTTTCATTTTCCTCCAAAAGGCGACTTCCTTCTGTTCCAGATCCATCTCATGAGAGCATGATCCGGATGAATAAACCGTAGAAATTCTACCATATCTGAATAATATATATTGTCCGGGTAATTTACTCCAACTTCTGGTCTCGCAATATATTATTTCTTTTCTACTTTGAAGTCTAGCCCCGAAATCGACAATCCAGTATAATAATACCCATGAGTTACAAGCCTTTATCAAATAACATTTTGGATCAAAAAATGCCTGCCGCTGCTTTCCAGGCGGCTGCCGTAATCGGCTGCGCAGCCGCCTCAGACATAGGGACAAAGCCGGGCAGCCGTTCACTGGAGTAATCAGTGTGTGATTGATCCTTGAGTTAACGATATCAGCCTGGACAGAAGGACCGTCCGGGTTTTCTTTTTGGAATAATAAATAAGGTGCTGTGATGAAAAATAAAAAATTAACTGGGAACGAGATCAGGCAATCTTATATCGACTTTTTTACAGATAGAGGACATAAATTCGTCCGCTCATCTTCCCTGGTCCCGGGTGGTGACGCCACTTTGCTATTTACGAATGCCGGCATGGTGCAGTTTAAGGATGTCTTTTTAGGAACCGATAAACGCGACTACAAAAGGGCGACAAACTCACAAAAATGCATGCGAGTGGCTGGCAAACATAATGACCTGGAAGACGTGGGGCAGGATGACACCCATCATACCTTTTTTGAGATGATGGGAAATTGGTCTTTCGGTGATTACTATAAAAAAGAAGCCGTCGCCTATGCCTGGGAGCTGCTAACCGAGGTCTGGAAGCTGCCTAAAAACCGGCTATATGCCACGGTATTTAAGGACGAATTGGGAAAGATACCCACAGATGAGGAAGCAGCCAAATCCTGGTCAGAACAGCCTGGATTTTCAATGGATCAACTCTTTTATCTGGGAAGAAAGGACCTTTTCTGGGAAATGGGCGACACCGGTCCTTGCGGTCCCAGTTCAGAAATCCATTATGACCTCAGACCGGAAGAGGGACCTGTGACAGATGCAGCTATTCTGGATACAGACCGGTTTACAGAGATCTGGAACCTTGTCTTCATCCAATATAATCGAAAAAATTCCGAAACTTTGGATCCACTGCCCTCCAAGCATATTGATACTGGTTTAGGATTTGACAGAGTGGTGGCTATTCTTCAGGAAGTGGATTCCAATTACAGGACTGATTTGATGTTCCCCCTGATCGAAGCTGTCCAAAATCTAACCGGACATTCCGATCAGGAAAGAGAAGACAATTTTACGCCTTACCGCGTGATTGCCGATCATGCCCGGGCTGCCGCGTTCCTGATCGCGGATGGGGTTGTTCCCGGAAACCTTGGGCGCAATTATGTCTGCCGCATGATCATCCGCCGGGGATATCGCTTCGGAGGTCACCTGGATCTGCAATCTGCCTTCCTTGGAAAAATTGCTGCCGTGGTTGTTGACATTTACCAGGATGCTTACCCGGAACTAAAACAGAACCGCAAGATCATCATGGATACCATTACCAGGGAAGAGGAACAATTCCAGAAAACCCTTGAAAATGCCACCCATTACCTTGAGGATCTGCTTGATGAAATCCAGGATGAGGGTATTCTTTCCGGCGAAAAAGCAGCCAACCTATACACAACTTATGGTATGCCGCTGGAAATAACCCGGGATATCGCTAGAGAGCGAAAGTTGGATGTTGACGAAGAAGGATTTTTCCAGGCAATGGAACGTCACCGGATCAACTCTGGCGCCGGTCAGGCAATGGGAGATGTTGGTGGTGAAGAAGTGGAACTCTTCCGGAAATTGCTCAGCTCACTCCAGGAAAAGGATCTTCTGGATTCTGGAGGCGTAGCCTACAACCCTTATGAGGGATTATCTATTTCCGGAACTGTCCTGGCATTGATAAAGGACGGAATTATTACAAAATCCGCCAATGAGGGAGATTCAGTAGGTGTGATCTTGCCCGCTACCCCTTTCTATATAGAATCCGGCGGCCAGGTATCAGATACGGGATTAATTTCTGGAAAGAATTGGCAAATAAATATTACAGATATATATCAACCAGCAGCAGGAATGATCCTCCACCTGGGGACGGTATCCAAAGGGTCCCCAGCTACAGGGGATAAGGCAACAGCTAAGGTGGATCGAGATCGTCGGCTTGATATCATTCGCAACCACACCGGCACTCACCTGCTGCATGCAGCCCTGGATAAAATCATAGGAGAACATGCCCGCCAGGCAGGATCATTGGTCGCGCCTGATCATTTGCGCTTTGACTTCACTCACAACCAGGGGTTGAGCGACGATGAAATAAGGGCTGTTGAAGAAGAGGTCAATCGGCGGATTCTGGAAGATCATTTACTCGATATCACAAACAAACCCATCCAGGAGGCAATTGACGAAGGAGCCCGGGCATTATTTGGAGAGAAATACGGAGATGTGGTACGAACGATCAAAATGGGTGATTTTTCCTACGAACTATGTGGTGGAACTCACTGTCAGCGCAGCAGTCAGGTTGGATTATTCTTAATCACGAGTGAATCCAGCACAGCATCTGGGATCCGGAGAATTGAAGCAGTCACTGGCAGAGCCGCCTATCAACTGGTTCAAAGGAGGTTCCAGGAACTGAAAACTGCGGCTGGATATTTGTCAACGGGATCCGATCAGGTCGCCCTTCAAACCAAGGCTGCTCTGGATATTAAGGTAAAAGCTGAAAAATCCCGTGATAAATTAGCTCAAAAACTAGCCTTGATCGAATTAAATCAGGCACTTGAAAAAATGAGTGAAATTGCCGGTATCAATCTGCTGGTTCGGATAATGGAAGACACCGATCTTGAAATTATGCGTTTAGCAGCCGACCGCTTCCGACAGCAAGTCCCCAAAAATGGGGTGGTTGTCCTTGGAACAATCGTAGATGGCTCTCCTCGCATTATCGCTGCGGTCACTGAAGATTTGATCAAAAAAGGAATCAAAGCAGGAGATTTAATCCAATTTGTTGCAAAACAGGTGGGGGGAGGAGGTGGTGGCCGACCAGGTCTTGCCGAAGCTGGTGGAAAAGATCCCTCCAAGTTGGAATCAGCACTTGAAAGCGTCCGCGGGTGGATCGAAAAGAAACAGGCCAGCTGAGGTTTTCTCTCAAACCCTCTATTATCCTGCGCCGTATACGGGCGCAGGTAATCCTTCTTTGGTAAAATATCTGCGTGAAGACCCAAATCATCCAGCTTGAACCACATGACGATACCAAATCCGTTAAAGATAAAATGGATTGGTCGCAAACACCCCGGGTTCTGCTTGAGTGGCCAGATGAGGGAAAAATACTCCAAAATCGGCTGGATCTGGTTCTACTGGAAAGATACTGTTCCACCAATGGCAGCCAATTAGCATTGCTGACAAAAGATCAACAAGTGATAGATCAAGCTGAGGAAGCAGGAATCCCTGTTTTTCAAATCCGGTCTGAAGCTCAACTCCAGCCGTGGGGGAAATCTTTCAGGGAATTTATCAGACAGGAAATAGTCCTTCGATCCCAGCAGCCCCGAGAAAATCCAATCATTGAAAAAGATGAAAAAACCGGAGGGCATCAGCTGCCCCCCTGGGCAAGGATCCTGTTATTCACATTGGCTGTTGCGGCAGTTCTGGCAATTGGCGCTACTTTACTCCCAAGTGCCACAGTGTCTTTATCTGCCGGATCAAATCAGAGGGATATTATTATCCCCATTCA
This sequence comes from uncultured Anaerolineales bacterium, assembly GCA_964448865.1. Classification (GTDB taxonomy): domain Bacteria; phylum Chloroflexota; class Anaerolineae; order Anaerolineales; family UBA11858; genus B10-G9. Next base: position 1,439 of record CAYUXO010000094.1, on the reverse strand, counting down.
GGCAATTCGGAATCAGGAAGGCATCAATATATCTGGTATTATCCCCGCCCGAGTTCTGGAGATCATAGTTGAAGACCAGGTTTCATTACCAGCTACTGGGACTCTGCCAATTCCTGCAGAATATGCCAAGGGTGAAGTTGTTTTCACAAATTTAGGGGAAAGATCCATTCACATTCCCCTAAACACTATCCTTGCCACCTCTCAAGAAAACTCTCCCCTTTTTATTACTGTGGGTTCAGGAACTACACCAGAGGGTAGAGGTGCCCAGATCAACCTGCCAATAGAAGCCCTAGAACCTGGAATAACCTCGAATCTGCCGGAAAATACGATCACCAGGATAAACCAGGATTTAGGGGCAGAGCTATCCGTAAATAATCCTTCACCCACATCGGGTGGTGAGGATATGATAGTTCCAGCACCAAGTGATAAAGATCGAATCCAGGCAGGTTTGCTCCTTTCCTCAACCCTGATCGAATTGGCTCTTGAGGAAGCAACCCGGCAGTTGGAAAACGGAGATATATTATTAAGTGCACGGCCTGAAAGCAGTGAGATCACCCTGGTAACCTACCAGCCGGAAATTGGTTCTGCTGGTAATACATTAACATTGACCAATATTGGCCAATACAACTTCTCCTACATATCTTCAGACGATCTGAATAGCCTGACTGAACGGGTGGTGAATGCTTTTTATACAGGAGGATCCTTCAAACCCACGCTGGATACTATCAGTCTCACTCATCTTTCCAAGCCGGAACTTGGAACGGATCTAATTGCCCGCTGGGATATGCAAGTTTCCTGGAATGAATACCGGGTATTTACCAACCAAAAAATAATTCAAACAGTCCTGGGAAAGAACCGGGCAGATGCAGAAAAACTTCTCAAGAAATCCCTGGATCTTGATCTGCTTCCTGATATTCAGGTAATCCCATCCTGGTGGACGAGAGTCCCGGTATTACCATTCCGGATCAGAATTATCAAGGAAGGCGGATAACTAGATGATCAAAGATGCCGGTAGAATTCTGGGGGTTGATCCAGGAGAAAAAAGGATTGGTTTGTCTATCAGCGACCCCACCCAGACCATTGCTTCTCCCCTGGTTGTTATTGAACACCATTCCAGAACAAAAGATGCATTTAAAATTATAAGCACAGCTTTGGAACAAGGTGCAGTCTTGATAATCCTGGGGCATCCAGATGAATTGGATGAAGAACCCAGTTTCCAGGGAAGAAAATCGATTCGCCTCAGGGATGAGCTTACATTGCAGGGCAATATCCCGGTTCAACTCTGGAACGAGTACGGAAGCACCCAGGAAGCTCAAAATGCCAGACGAAAAATGGGTGTGACCCGGGCAAAAAGAGCCGGGCATCTGGATGATCTGGCAGCCACAGTAATCCTGCAATCCTATTTGAATTCTCAGATGGACGATGAAATGAATGAAAAC
>CAYUXO010000093.1:0-8664 GCA_964448865.1 uncultured Anaerolineales bacterium | reverse complement strand
GATGCAATTAAGGAATGACCTCTACCTCATTGGGGTTGTCAGTCAAACCTTCAACCTTCTTTTCCAATTTAATATTTTCAATTCTCGTTAAGCTAGAAGATCAAATGCACTAGTCCACCCATCAAGATCCCGATGCCTGTTCCTGCCAGGATATCTGAATAATAGTGCACACCCATTCCAACTCTGGCAAGATCCAACAGTATGGCCCAGATCAGCATGCCCGCTCCGATCCAGATATAACCGGAGAGGAGCATTATAGTGGTTAACATGATCGCCCGGGCTGCATGGCCGGATGGGAATGAATGAGGATCAGTCCGGCGGTAGATTTGGCCCCATTCACCTTCCGGGCGGGGGCGTTTAATGAGAAACTTCAATACTAAAACACTCACGGCCGTAAACAATATCCCAATGAAAAGCAGGGTGATCTGAGGTCTCCAGTCGGCGGGACCGATAAACCATAACAGTGCCAGAGCCGCGCCCCAGAACCAGGAATCGCCTGAATGGGCCAGGAAAGCGGCAGCACTTTTTATTCCAGTCTTGTCATCAGGTATGCGGATCCTCTGGGAGAGTTGATGATCCTTTTCCAGGAGAGTTTTAATTGACATGATCCCTTTCTCGGCCTAATTCCCTTTGTGCCAGTTCAAGCTGGTAGGGTTTGTCGATGTCCATTCCAATTTCCGGGTAGGGGCAGAGCAATCCCTTGCCGGTGATATTTAATCGGCGGGTCACTTTGTTCACAGCCTCATCTAAGGTGAGCCTGCGTAAAAACAGTAAAAGCAGAATATCAATGCCAATTAACCCTGCCATTCTCAAGACGCTTTTCCGGGCTCTGGTGATTTTGCCCCAGAATTCTTTTTTCTTTGTATACAGGTCCAGCTTGACTACAGAAAGATCACCCCCGCAGACATTCATCTCTTTTAGCCCGGTATAGGATCTGCCGGACTCGGGGTATTTGCTCTCCATAGTGGCTTGATCTATGACGAAATAATATAACTCATGGTCGCTTTCAAGGGATTTATTGATTACCCAGTTGACACTTTCGGGTGTGATTAAGGGTATATCAGAAGATACTACAGCAACTCTATCGGCGGCCGGGTTTATTTCCAGGATGGCATCGGCTCCGGTTTTGAAGTTGGACATCATGTCATCGCCAGCCGGCTGAAAGTTGACCACCTTTGTCCCCTGGAACTTAGCCCGCAGATTTTCACATCCAACAACCACAATCCTGTCGATGGTCTTTGCCTCTTCCAGGGCATCCAGCACCCAATGGAGCATGGTTTTGCCCTCGATTTCAAGGGCAGCTTTGGGTTTTCCTTTTGTAAAGGGATAAAGGGGTGATTCCGGGGCAGGAACACCACCCGCGAGGACAATTGCGTCCATTATGATAGGTCCTGGATTTGAGCTGACAAGTCGAGCTGCTCGATGATCTGGTCCAACTCTTCATTGCTTAAAACCCGGTTTTTTCCAGCCGCCGCAACCAGGGCTGCCTCAAACATATTTGTTCCAAAAGATCTTCCATCCAAAACTGGAGTGGTAGTTACCAGGTAACGGGCTCCCCTTTCCTTTAAGAATACAAGGTCATCTTCGGTGGTTGTGTTAGTCACGATCATCTTCCCGGATATGTCTTCCGGGCAGTGCTGTTTGATATAAATCCAATCACCGGCAATCACTGAGTTGCCCAGATAATGATTCACATATTTTGGCACGACCTCATTCTGTTTTTCGCCGGTTGGATAAAGCATTTCAATCGGCATCCTGCCCACGATCGGCAGCAGGATCGCAGCCACAAAGTTCACTACCGGGACAGAGTGCAAGGCAATGGGAATTCCCAGGCCGAACATCAAGTCTCCAAAGGTGCACTTGTATCCTGCGGCTAGAAAAGATTCTGTCATGCCGGAGCGGGTCATGCCGGCCACCAGGAAGACAGACCGGGGTTGGATAATATCACCAAGCTGTTTTTCCACATCCTGCATAACCCGGGATTCAAGAGTGGCTTTCAGGCCGCCGCCATCCACCACAGGTGTGTGTTTGACATCCCGCACCAACTTCAGTGCTGCGTGCAGGGGATAATCGCGTTTGAGGGCGTGGATATAAAGATCTATTCCTCCCACTCCAAAGGCATCCACCTTGCCATCGAGCTCACAGAATAGTTGATAGGCCTTCTCTTCGTCACCATCGGTCCCGATCCGTTCCATCATGACTTCTTCACCTAGCAGCTTGGTAACCACACTTTTGTCCCGGGATGGTGATCCCAGGCTGATGCTTACAGCTCTTTTCATGTTATAACCTCTCTCTGGGAATATTCGTATATTCTTATTATTGTAAAACACCTTTTGTTATCTAGAGTGATGAATAATGCAAAATAAAGACGATCACCTTTGTAAATAAAACAAGCAGCCTGTGTAATTGAGGCTGCTTGTCTTGTGTATTAGGTCCATTAGATAATCAGGGGATTTGCAGTACTGTTCCTGGAGTCAATGCCTGATCAATGTCAAGGTCGTTGGCGGCTGCAATAGCCCGCGGATCAACATCACCGTATAAACAGGCAATAGAGTAAAGGGAATCACCGTAGACAACCGAGTAGGTGGTCGGGTGATATTGCAGTGCGCGGTTGCCTACAAAGGCCCTGGCTGAGGCCGGGAGTGTAATATTTTCCCCGGGATAAAAGATCGTTCCACTGGCAATCCCATTGTATGTCATGATATCTTCCGGCAGAAGGTTAAATCTGCGGGCCAGACAGAAAACAAATTCTCCCTCGTGCAGAGTGTAGGTATCAGGAACTGCGTACTCAGTAACTACTTCCGGTGCCTCGGCTTCGGGAGTGCTGGTTGGAATGTCAGCTTCAGCGACAGTTGCGGTGATTTCCCCTTCTGGATCGATAGTTGCCTCCGGATCCTGGGTTTCGCCTGTTTTGGGTGTCTTTGCAATGGCCGTTTCGGTAGCCTGGCGGGCAATTTCACTCAAGTTCGTTGTCGGTGTGACAGGGGGTGGTGTGGATGCTGACATTGTACATGCTGAGAACATGAGCGACGACATAATAACGACAAAGATTAGCATGTGGTTTTTTTTCATCTAAATGTCTCTCCTTGTGAGGGTGCTAACCCCTCTTTGTTTGATCATCTGAACGAGATTTCAAATCAATCAGGGTTGATTTGATACTAGCATAATAGGTAATTAGCGTCAAGAAAGAATAAACTCACCTGACATCCTCCTTAACTTAGTGCAAGTTTAATGCCAATTTCGCATAATGGGAAAAGGAGAATTGAGCAAGGTTGGGCTGGTTTGATTGACCCTCCTCGCCCCTTCTGATAAACTAATAATTACGTGATATTAACCAAATCAGATCAACGGTCCAGTGGGAAATAATTCTATGACACAAGTACTTTATTTGAAGTGGCGGCCGGGCAATTGGGATGAGGTTATCGGCCAGGATCACATCATTACCACCCTAAAAAATGCTGTTCGCCAGGAAAGGGTATCCCATGCTCAATTATTCTCTGGACCAAGGGGAACCGGGAAAACCAGCACGGCGAGAATTCTTGCCAAGGCAGTAAACTGCCTGGCAGCTGACACGGCTGCCCGTCCCTGCAATGAATGCGCAAATTGCCAGTCAGTAAACAAAGGTGAATTCCTGGATCTGATCGAAATTGATGCTGCCTCAAATACCAGCGTGGATGACGTCCGTGAGTTGAGGGAAAAAATCAGCTTTATGCCCAATGTCGGCAGGTATAAAGTTTACGTCATTGACGAAGTCCATATGTTATCAACATCGGCATTTAATGCCCTGCTGAAAACCCTTGAGGAACCTCCTCCACATGCTATGTTCATCCTGGCAACCACAGAATCTCACAAGATCCCGATTACCGTTATCTCCCGCTGTCAACGGCATGACTTCAGGAGAATTTCCGTACCAGAGATCGTAGAACTGTTGGAAGATATGGCTGAAGAAGAAAAGATCAATGTTAAAAAAGATGTACTGGGTTTAATCGCCCGCCAGGCGACCGGCAGCATGCGGGATGCCATTTCAATTCTCGATCAGCTGGCCAACGCCGAAGATGAAGTCACGGCTGAATTGGCTCACCAGATCCTGGGGACATCGCCAGATCAGGCGGTGTTAAACTTTGTGGATGCGATATTATCAGGAAATCCAGCAGGTGGATTAAACATCCTTCATGAATCTTCTGAGAGGGGTAATGATCCGACACAATTTGCCCGACAGGTTGTGGCTTATTTCCGCAATGTCTTATTAATGCAAATGGAAAACGCCGATCAGATTGATGTGCCGGCAGAAATTTTTGATGTGATCACCAGACACAGTAATGAAATCAATACCAGGCAGCTGCTGGACTTTATCCGTATTTTTAATGCCGCGGTCAATGACAAAAGCGCATCATGGCAGCCAACCCTGCCTTTGGAAATGGCTTTCTTGGAAGCGTTGGAAATCAGCCCAACAGAAAAATCAACATCCGGGAAAAGTCCGGTGAAGAAAACCAAACCTCCAGCGAAAACACCTGATAAAAAATCCCAGACCCCTGGTAAAAAAGCCCAACCTCAAACAAAAATACCTGGTAAAAAGGCCCCGGATCCCGTTAAGAAGTCCCAACCTCCAGCGAAAACACCTGATAAAAAAGCCCAACCTCCAATTGAGGATAAACCACCATCTAGCACAGAGACCGACCAGCAACCCTTGACAGTGCTGCAAAGCTGGAAAGAAATTCTGGAAAAAGTCAGGGATGCCAATCCTGCCACCCAGGGCATACTCAATTCCTGCAAACCCCTGGGGATCAAAGATAACAAACTGGTGCTCAGTTTTGGCAGTGAAGCCATCAAAGAAAAGATGGAAGGAAATGATCACTTAAAGATCACCCAGGAGGTGATTGAAAAAGTCATTGGTGTAAAGCTGCCAGTACTTTGCCTGGTGGGCGGCAAAGATCAATCTGATCTACCCGACGGGGTGGATCCGGAAGGACTGGTAGCAGCAGTGGTGCGAGACCTGGGAGGAACTTATGTCTCGGATCAGGATGAGAACAGCTGATAATATTAATCTAATAACTTAATTAGCATTTCAACATACATGATTTCATGAGTTTATTGTTTTAACAATTTCAGATTGGAGCCAACCGTGAATATTATTCGTGTCAGATCTTCTAAGTACCTTGCTTTTATCTTGATTTCGTTCTTCATGGCATCTTGTGCACCTTCCCCGACAACACCTGATCTTACCAGCGCCAACAATAACGCTTCGACCGCAGAGTACGACCTCTGTGATCAACCACAAGACTTGGCCATCTTTGATTTGCAGGCAGCTTCTGTAATGCAGATCTTGATCGGGGAAAACGAACTGGGCCTATTGGGGGAGGACGGAGCTGCCGATCTTGCTAATGAGCTCCTGACCCTGGACGAAACTTTCTGCGGACTGGATGTGCCGGCTGAATTGCTTGAGGTCCTGGATGAGATCCAAATACTGATTGATTCCGACCGGGAGACCGAAGCAGATCAAATGTTGGATGATCTGCTTATAGAGATCGAGAGCGGAAAATTTTCTGCGGGCGTGATGTACAAGACCGCTGCGCCTGGTTTGCAGCAGGGAGGAGCAAAAACAAGGCGAACAGTCAGGGCGTATTTGATTGTTGCTGCCAGAGCACAATATTGGGGTAATGACGATAAGTTTGATCGGTTTATGGACGCTGCTAAAGATACATACTCCAAATGGGCTGCTGAAGCGATTGAAAGTGCATCTGTGGAGGAAGCCTTGAGAATTGTCGCAGAAGTCCAGCTGCTGGGTATTGAAGATCTGGATCAAGAGGCTTTGGAACGAGCCCGGGACCTGGCAGAATTGGACCTGGCAGGTGAGCTGGATCTATTTGAACCTTGTTCTGCCAGCAAAGAGGACACCGGAAAATTAATTGACGCAGCGGCCCGGGCAATTCTCCTGGGTGCTGAAACTGATCCCTACGATTTCAGGTATGAAATCAATGAGTGGCTTGATATTCAACGCCGCCGGAAAGCTGGGGAGGAGATTCCGGAGTGTGATTCCTGGCAGATTACTATGCTCATTGATATTACCTGGGATTCCGGCTTCCATTACATTACCTGGGAAGGTCAATTCAAGGTGGGAGATGGTGGAACGCTGGATGGCCAAGGTCGAGGTACTTTGTCCACCCACACTGAGGTTACATGTATAAATGTTATGACTGGTGAAGAGCTCCCCTCAACTACGGATGTTTCCGGAACTTTCGATTTTAAGATTCAAGGAAACCGGGAAGGCAGTCCTGAGAAGGGCGTGTTTAAATTCTTGTTCCCGGCTGATGTGATCTTTAGCGGGACGGACACCTGCAACGAGTTTGAAGAAATCACCTATCTTCCTGCCTATGTCATTGAAGATATCAGTGTCTATGGGGGTGTTGAAAATTATGATCCTGCTACCGATCGGATTTATTTAGCCATCCCGGCTGTGGATGGAGCGACAGAGGAATTTGAGACCATCATTGGTCCACTTGAAGTGACATTAACGTATTATAGTAGTGCTGAGTAAAGGTCAGCTTGTTGGTTTATATGGGAATAATTTGCACGAGCCATACTATAATGAAAGGGTCTTGGTGAGAGGAGGAGTGAATGGCTAAGAGATCAAAACCTGGAGGTAGTGACTTGGGGGGCCGAGGTGTGATGCAGCAGATCCAACAGCTTCAGGAACAAATGTTAAAAGCCCAGGAAGCTCTGGCTGAAGAACAGGTGACTGGTTCCGCGGGTGGGGGCGCTGTGAAAATTGTCGCCACTGGTGATCAGCGAATTATATCTGTGAGCATTGACCCCGGTTTGATCGAAGACGGGGACAAAGAGTTAATCGAAGATTTGTTCCTGACTGCCAGCAACCAGGCCCTGGAAGAATCCCGGAAACTGGCAGAAGGTAAGCTGGGTCCGCTTGCCGGCCAGGGATTGCCCTTTTAGCCCGGGAGATAAACTATGATGCCAGAACCCATTCAGGAATGCATCAATGCCTTTGCCCGGCTCCCGGGTGTGGGACCAAAAACAGCTGCCCGATTAACCTTTTATTTGCTGCGAGACAGGGATAGTGATCTGTCCCAGAAATTGGCAGATGCTTTGGTTGAGCTAATGGACGGGACCGATACTTGTCCGGTTTGTTTTAATATGATGAATTCCGACCGGGAAAAATGTACTCTTTGCGAAAACCTGGAACGGGATCAGGAAATCATCTGTGTTGTAGAAGAACCATTGGACCTGGCTGCCCTTGAACGCACATCAGCTTATCAGGGCTTGTATCATGTCCTGGGTGGGGCGTTGTCTCCTGTGGAGGGAATCACCCCGGATGATTTGAAGATCAGGGATCTGATCGAACGGGTTAAGAGAGGGAATATTAAAGAAATTATTATCGCAACCAACCCCAGTATGGAAGGGGACGCAACCGGAATGTATTTGCAGCAGCAGCTTAGCGGTTATGATCTCAAAGTGACCAGGTTGGCGAGAGGATTGCCAATGGGTGGGGACCTGGAGTACGCCGATCAGAGCACCTTATTGAGGGCATTAATGGGCCGCCAGGAAATGGAGTAAGGGGGCGAAAATACGATCCTGGAAAATAGCCGTTGATTCACCTTGACAGATAGTAGATATACACTATAATTGCGGAGGTTTGACCCAAGAGATTTCGCCGGATAGACGGCAAATCCATACAACTGAAAGAATGCTGACCCTGTGCGGAAGCGCAGTCATGCGCGGAAGCAAGACCGACTTCACAAGTTGTGATAATCGGCAGGGTCTTTTGTTCTCTTAGGGGACTGCCCTTGACGCTTAAAAGCGGGGGTGGTAAAATTAAACCCGCTCTTAAAAAGGGCCTTGAACCTTAACAACTGAATAGTGATAGAAAGCCAAAACAGCAAAACAAATCTTTGAGATAGAACTTCGTAATCGATCCCACCTCGTTGTGGGATAATTTTTGCGGAGAGTTTGATCCTGGCTCAGGATGAACGCTGGCGGCGTGCCTAATACATGCAAGTCGAACGAAGATGTTCTTGTGTTCGCATGAGAGCTCTTAGTGGCGAACGGGTGAGTAACGCGTTGGTGACCTGCCCTAAAGAAGGGAACAACCTCGGGAAACTGAGGCTAATACCCTATGTGCTTCTTAAGATTAGATGCTTTTGAAGTAAAGGTTCTGTGGACGAAAGGCTACAGTGCCGCTTTAGGAGGGGCCTGCGTCCCATCAGCTAGTTGGTAGGGTAATGGCCTACCAAGGCGATGACGGGTAGGGGACCTGAGAGGGTGACCCCCCACACTAGCACTGAAACACGGGCTAGACACCTACGGGTGGCAGCAGTAGGGAATCTTGCACAATCGACGAAAGTCTGATGCAGCAACGCCGCGTGCGCGATGAAGGCCTTCGGGTTGTAAAGCACTTTTCTGAGGGAAGAGAAAGGACGGTACCTCAGGAATAAGTCTCGGCTAACTACGTGCCAGCAGCCGCGGTAATACGTAGGAGGCGAGCGTTATCCGGATTTATTGGGCGTAAAGCGTGTGCAGGTGGTTTGGTAAGTTGGGTATGAAATCTCCTGGCTTAACTAGGAGAGGTTGCTCAAAACTGCCAGACTAGAGGACGATAGAGGGAGGTGGAATTCCCGGTGTAGTGGTGAAATGCGTAGATATCGGGAGGAA
>CAYUXO010000092.1:0-9025 GCA_964448865.1 uncultured Anaerolineales bacterium | reverse complement strand
AATCCACCATTAATAAACTCGCCGTATAGTTTCAAATTTCCGGGCAGGACCAAAATAGTGTCCCCTGGAATGGATAATCGGGGTACCATCGATCGTGTACCCCACGTCCTCGATGACCATCAAAGGCGTATGAGATGAATAATCCGAAAAATCCTCCGGTAAATCACAGTTTTCGACGATCTGTGGAGTAAGACAGGAGGCGAAATGATCTATGGGCATTTTGACCTGAACCCTAAAAAACTGAAAGAGCGGTTCAGTCAAACCAGGCTGCATATATTCTGCCGGGGAAAAAAACTTCTCCAGGATAGAGACCGGGATATGATTGACAATATAAATGACGGGTTGGTTATCTGCTGTCCAGATCTTCTCGATCCGCAGGAACTTAGTGTTCGGATCAGCTTCCAGACTGACTGCTATCTCCGTAACATCTGAAACAACCCGAGCATTTAACTGCTTAAAACCCGGGGAGAATCCCTGTAAAGTAATGCGTTCGATGAAATCTATCTTCTCCTGCAAAGGATTGGAAATCGTACGTTGTTCATTGACAAATGTGCCAATGCCCTGGCGGCGCCGAATGAGGTTGCGCTCCTCCAGTTTGGCATAGGCATTGCGCAGGGTGGCCCGGCTGATATAAAATTCTTCAATTAACTCGTTTTCGGGTGGAAGTTGGCTGCCGGGAGCATAAATACCCTCTTTAATGCGCTCTGTGATTAATTCAAGCACTTGATCGGCAAGGGAGGGCTGTCGGACCAGTTTTAACTCATCCATGGCACGGCAAATCCTTTACGGGAAAGAGGAACCAAGTAGAGCATTGAATGTTAATTGTCATTCGTCAGTTGGTAGCCAACTGATAATCAAACTATAAACGAAGCATAATTAATTGTCAATAGGTGGAAAGTAACCCAAGAACAGCCATTGGTGACACTTTAATATGGCTTTTTTTCTGAGAGAATTTATGCTAAATAGTCTTGTTTATAGGGTTCCAGTCATTCAGAAACAGGCAGATTGAAAACCAGAAGGGCAAGTTAATTGTCGTAGATGGGTTGATCGATTATGTTCTATTTCCCCCGTTATTTTCAGGCAAATCTTCTCGTTAGCTTTGAAATAGGAAAACCCCAGTGATCAACATCTTTTGGTTCTTAATCTGAGGGCTTTTTTCCAACCATGCGTCAGGTCTAGTCCCATCCCTTCTAGTTCTTCTTTCACTCCGAGATACAAATCCAGCCATTCTTGATTGGGTTCCAGTGTATCCAGGTCGTACAAATCCGGGAAAGATTTTCCTAAATTCGGCTGGGCTAGTTTCGCCTGATATTTTTCAAGACAAACCAAGGCTAGCTTATTGACCTCATTCCGGGTTTTACCCAGAGCAGCATGGGCGACCTCGGCCTGGAAGCGCGCTTCAAGGCCGCTGGTGTGATCGAGTTCGTTGCCGCAGGTTGCGCCCACCCCGTGCTGATGCAGACCACAGACTGCACCGATCATCGCACCGGCCGCGATCTCCCAGAAGATCTCTTCCGTGCCAAGACCAGATCGTGTATACAGGTCGTTCACAGACACAACAGGGGTATTGCGAGACAGCGCCTGTCCTGCCACAGCCTGGATCCATAAACCCATCGGTCCCGTATTATGCGACCATTGCAAGGACATATGCCCCATAAAATGATAGGAAACCTCATAACACAATACTCCCAGTAGATGGCATGCAACCGTGACAATCACAGTTCCCTGGGCGCCTCCGCCCAATCCGCCGATCAAGGGTGTCATCAAATCAACAATATGCATGCCGACTGAATTCAAATACGCCACCCTGGAGAGTTGATCGTAATCCGTTTTCAGCTCCGGCATTTGGGAAACCAGCAGCCCATCCGACGGGCGCATGCCGTTTTCCGGCATGAAGGTGGAAATTTTACCCGCACAAGTCAATGGTAGCGCCATGTCTTCAATATGCATGCCAGGTCGACCGGCTTTACGGATTGCTTCCCTGGCCTGAACAGCATCCCGTTGAGCTGCCAGGATTTCCAAAGGGGTGCCTGGAATGATCATCTGGCCCTGATAGGTTGCTACTGATCCATGACCTAAGCAGTCCACCAGGGGTTCCTGAGCGCAGCTTTGTAAAATAAGTCCGTGATATTCTTCGCTGGTAGGTGTACCGGTTGGACCGCTATGCATACAGCAGGGTTCCAGTCCTTCGACTTCCCGGTGGCGCTCGATCACTGCGTCCTTTCCTACTCCCAGGACCAGTTCGGATGGCGCGGCGGCAACAGCATCTTCGATTTCCTCCCGGCTAAATAAAATCCTGCGCTGGGTGGATTGGTTGTAAAACCCCATTTCGAGCACCAGATCAACCGCAGCCTGATAGACTCGGTCTGCGAGGGCTCCATCACTTGGCACCAGGATAGCAGGGTCATAATTTATCTCATATTCTTTAACCAGGCGCATCACCGTTTTCGCCAGGGTAAGGTCATAATCAGATTCTTTCTGGTAGGGACCATTTTCAGAACGCTGAACAATTTCGGGCAGCCAACTTGAATTCATGAAAGTTTATTCCTATATTTAACTTTGTATTTCCACCTATTTAATAACTACGTTTATACAGCAAATTGTAAAAAGTATCAATACTTCAGGAGCAATATTAAAAATCAGCCTCCCGGATTCGCCTGCATTTATTCAGGCTATCAGCTGCTCTCTGATTTAATTCCCGATATAAATATGATGTCTTCTTTAAGTTTCTTAACATTCGAGATCAAACCAGTTTCAAAACGAAATAATGTGATATATGTTTAGGGAGAGGAGAATAAATATATGACTCCACCCATTATTGTAGAACTCACTGTCAATGACGAAATAGTTCGGACTGAAGTCCCCGAAGATATAAACCTGATGGTTTTATTACGAGATTGGCTGGGGCTGACCGGAACCAAAAATGGCTGCGCCAAAGGCCACTGCGGGGCATGCACGGTTATTGTAGATGGAATTGCAAAACGAGCCTGCCTGGTTAAAATCTCCAAAGCACAAAATACCCGGATTGAAACCATCGAAGGGCTGGCGAAAAATGGCACTCTACATCCGCTGCAGTATACCTTCATTAAATACGGCGCCATGCAGTGTGGGTTCTGTACTCCCGGAACAATCATGGCCGCCAAGGCGTTACTGGATGAAAACCCTTCCCCAAGCGAAGAGGATATAAAAACCGCATTAACCAAAGGCCGAAACCTGTGCCGATGCACTGGATATGTGAATATCATCAAGGCCATCCTGGTTGCTGGGGAAATGCTTCAAGCCAAACAAGCTCCTCCCCCGCTAATCACTGAGGGCAGCCAAATCGACACTATCTTGCTTTCCGACGATGGGATCAAAATGGTCACCGGGGCCACCCTCTATGGAGCGGATATCACCCTGGAAGGCATGCTGTACGGGAAAGTGTTGTGGGCTGAGCATCCCCATGCAAACATTATCAACATCAACAAGTCCGGGGCGGAAGAGTTGGCCGGGGTAGAGATTGTCATCACTGCCGATGATATCCCGGGGCTCAACCAGGCTGGATTGCTTGTGCGGGACCAACCTGCCATTGCCGGCGACAAGGTGAGATATATTGGTGATCCGGTCGCGGTGGTCTTTGCTGAGACAGAAAAGATTACTGAACTGGCACTGGGATTAATACAGGTTAAGTATGATGTTCTCCCAGGAGTTTTCAGTATCGAAGATGCTGCCCAAACAGACGCGCCAAAAGTCCATCAGGATGGCAACCTGGCAAAACATCTTAAAATTGTCCGCGGTGATGTTGAGAGCGCTTTTAATAAATGCGCCGTAATCGTTGAAGAAGATTTCACGACTCCCTGGATAGAGCATGGGTATCTGGAACCTGAATCTGGGGTTGCCTATCCATCACCAGATGGCGGAGTGGTCTTAAAGATCGGCACCCAGAATGCTTTTGGGGATAGGGAACAATTATCTGAAATTTTGGGCTTGCCTGAAGACAAGGTGCGGGTCATTCAGATTCCAATGGGGGGGGGCTTTGGCGCCAAAGAAGATATATTGCTGCACCAGCATTTAGCGCTCGGCGCATATCTCACAGGCAAGCCGGTAAAAATGGTTCTCACTCGAGAAGAATCCATGCGGGTTCATGTAAAAAAACATCCTTCCTGGATGCATTATAAAGTTGGCGCCGATCAAGAGGGACGAATCCTGGCCATAGAGGCAAAGGTCTCCATTGATACAGGCGCCTATATGTCTAACGGGCACAAGGTTCTGATGAATATGGTTGAGTTTGGGGCCGGCCCATACTATATACCCAATCTTTTTCTGGAAGGCAAAGCCTGGCACACCAACAATATCACCGGCGGGGCTATGCGCGGGTTTGGCGTGAACCAGGTTACTTTTGCCCTTGAAACCCAAATAGACGAAATTGCCCGCCAACTCAATATCGATCCTTTTGAGATCCGCCTCATCAATGCGCTGGACGTGGGATTACCCACTGCAGCGGATCATATTATGGAGGAGGGTGTGGTCTCTATCAAACAGACCATATCCGCTGCTGAGAAGAAATTCAACGAGATAAAGTTGCCCTCTTCATCCGATAAGAAAAAAATAGGTGTCGGTGTCGCGTCTGGAGTGAAGAGCGTTGGATTTGGACGGCAAGCTCAAGAAAGCGCCGGCGCAATTATTGAGCTCGATAAATCGGGGCATGTTCTTGTCCGACACGGACATCACTTCTTAGGACAGGGAGCTAAAACCGGTTTGATGCAAATCGCCACCAGCGAATTAGGGATCCCCCTGGAAAGGATCGAGATTGCGGAACCTGATACAGCGCTCACTCCCTCCACAGGACCAACAACCGCTTCCCGCCAAACTTTTCTGACTGGTAACGCAATCGTGCTGGCATCCCGGGCCCTCAAAGAAGAGCTGTTCAATCGAGCTGCAGAAATATTGGACCAGGATCCTGCGGCCTTTGAGTTCGATCAAAGCTCAATCCTGGATCCGGCTTCCGGTTCCAAGTTGCCCTTGAGTGAACTTGGCGATCGTTTTGTGTTTGAAAAACGTTATACCTCAAAACCAACTTCCCCATTCCCGGATGGAGCTCCCAGCAAATATGGTCAACCATCATTTATTTCACAACTTTCCCAATGGTGTTATGCCTACTGTACCCAGGTTGCGGTGGTTGAAGTTGATATACCTACCGGAAAGGTGAAAGTATTAACAGTAATCTCAGCCAATGACCTGGGCAAAGTGCTCAATCTGCAGGCTGTGGAAGGACAAATTCACGGAAGTGTTAACCAGGGCATGGGCTACGCTCTATCAGAAAAATTTGAAGTGAGAAAGGGGATAAATTTATCAACAACATTGAATCAAATCAAGATGCCAACGGCGGATCAAACCCCAGATGTGATATCTGTTTTGGTAGAAGTCCCTCATCCGGATGGCCCCCAGGGGGCGAAAGGTTTTGCCGAGGCGCCCTCGTTGCCTACTGCGCCTGCCATCCTCAATGCCATTTATGATGCTGTTGGAATTCGCATCCGGGATCTGCCGGCTGATAAAAAAATAATCCTGGACGCTCTCAAAGAAAAAGCGATCCAGGATCAATAAATAACATTTTCAGTCTTTCCAATATTAGCCGGGTTTTATTCTCAGGTAAGTTTCATCACCACCATGCCCAGGATATCGACCAGCCCCCAAGGATCGGCTCAGCTCCATTTCCCTTCTTATCTAATTCTTACCTTCCCTGAATATAATAAAAGACCACTTTACTAGTTTCAGGTATACCTTGAGAGGTTTCCTTATGCCCAAATCAAAAATAATCAAACGATATCTAGTTGTAAGCATGCCCTTGTTTCTCCTGCTGGCCGCGGCCTGTTCCGCCCCGGCAATTCCTCTCCCTTCTGACACACCTGCACACATTCCTTCCACCGCTCCTGCCGCCCTCCCATCCGCTGAGGTTCTGACACCGACCATACCTCCGACTGACGCGCCTGCCTCCATACCCACCGCCCCAAATGTGATCGAATTTCCCGACCCCGACGGATACAACTGGTCGGAGGTGATTTCCAACCTTAACCGGCCAGTTGGTCTGACTTCTGCCGGGGACAGCTCCGGGCGTTTGTTCATCATTGAACAACGAGGTCGGATCCTGATCTTTGATGGCGAGGTGCTCCTGGACACTCCATTCCTGGATATCCAGGGCCGGGTGGGGTCCAAGGGATCGGAGCAAGGCTTGCTCGGTCTTGCCTTCCATCCCGATTTTGAAAGCAATGGTTTTTTCTTTGTCAACTACACCGATAACAGCGGGAATACAGTGGTTTCCCGGTTTGTGGTTTCCTCCGATCCTGATCGCGGGAACGGTGGTTCTGAGTCCAAGGTACTGAGGATTGTCCAGCCGTTCAAGAACCACAACGGGGGCCAGATCAGCTTCGGACCTCAGGGTTATTTATGGATTGCCTCCGGGGACGGCGGGGGGAGCGGGGATCCTCGGGAAAATGCCCAGAAGCTGGATAATCTGTTGGGGAAACTGCTGCGGATCGATGTTAACCAGCAGCCTTATGCCGTCCCCTCGGATAATCCTTTCGGAAATGAAATCTGGGCTTATGGGCTCCGTAATCCCTGGCGCTTCACTTTCGATCCCTCTAATGGCGACCTTTACATTGCCGATGTGGGTCAGAATCAATGGGAAGAGATCAACTACCTGGCCGCTGATGCTCCCGCCGGACCAAATTTTAGCTGGGATTACCTGGAAGGAAGCCATCCTTATGAGGGTTCTCCCCCGGTGCAGCTTGAGGTAACTGATCCCATTTGGGAATATGACCATTCACTGGGCTGTTCAGTTTCCGGCGGTGCTGTATATCGGGGCTCCCTGTCGGAATGGCAGGGGATTTACCTGTACAGCGACTTCTGCTCCGGGTTGGTCTGGGGGCTGCTGCAAACGCCCAGCGGGGAGTGGCAGAACCAACAGCTCTTCCGTGTCGGCGGCCGAATCGCTGCAATTGACCAGGATGAAGCTGGAGAAGTCTATCTGGTGGACCTGGAAGGCTCGATCCTCAAGCTTACTCCACAATAATCTGGAAGACAGGTAGATCGAAACAAGGGTTGAGGTAATTGATGAATAATGCAGGAATTGAGCCTGTAAAAGAAATTGCCTTGATAATGAATCGATTGATTTATAAAATGATCAAACAATTAAAAAAGTGCGTCAGATGCAACTGGCGCACTTTTTTTATAACTATGCCTGTCTCGTCTAAGTCAGCTTCATCACCACCATGCCCAATATGTCCGCAGCCTTGTCCGCCTGGTCTGCCATGTTAGATACATGCCGGTAGATTTCCCTGCGGCGAAGCATGATCATTAAGGGACTGAAATCCTTGGCTTGTGTAAACAGCTCGCCTATTGCTACACGATAAAGGTGCTCTACTTCATTTTCGATTTTTTTGGCACGTCTGGCGTGGTCACCTGCCACACGGGGGTTAGCAAATAAACGGTGAAATGCCATTTCTAGCTCTTCCGTCGCTTCTCTGGTCAGCTTTACCATCCGTATCAAATGTTCATCCGCGTCGATCCCCAGCAACTGCATCTCCTCCACTGTTGTGTAGCAGTAATCGATAATATCATCGATATAAAGGGATATCATAAAGATATCTTCCCTGTCCAGCGGAGTGATGAACGTGTTGTGCAGCTCGTCGATCAAGATTCGGCGCACTTCGTCCGCCTCGATTTCTTTCGCCCGCATCTGGTCGATAGCTTTATCTTTTAGCTCGGATTTGCTGAGCCATTTTTCAAGCAGCTTAAGACCTTGCACTGTGATCTGGGTCTGCTCAATTAATAAACCAACAAATTTGTCTTCTCTTGGACCCCTTTTAAAAACTCCTGCGATACCCATCATTTACCTCCATTTCTTAACCCTTCCCTTTTCTAGTATCCTCAAGGGATGAGGTATTCAACAAGAAAGTACAAAAGCGCCGCTAATCCTGCCGTTACCGGCACGGTCAGGAACCAGGCAATCAAAATGTCGCTCATCACTCCCCAACGAACCATGGATTTTCGGTGAGCGGCCCCGACACCGATTATAGACGAACTGACAACATGCGTTGTGCTTACCGGACCACCGAATAAAGAGGCACCGAGAATGACAATCATCGATGACAGCTGTGAGGTGAAGCTGTGTATGGGCCTGATCTTGTAAAATTTGCCGCCCAGGGTATGGATAATCCGCCATCCACCTAAAGCAGTACCAATCCCGATCGCAGCAGCACTGGACAGAATGACCCACCAGGGAACAATAAATACCTGCTGATAATCCAGCACAACCAGCCCCATGGTTATGATACCCATTGTTTTCTGAGCATCATTTGTTCCATGACTGAGCGCCAGTGTGAAGGCTGTAGGAATTTGAGCGTACTTAAAGAATAAATTGGCTTTGGGCGTCGCATTGCGAACAGCCCACATGCTGACCTTCAAGGTGATTTGCCCCAGGACATATCCCAGTACCGGTGATAAAAAGAGTGTCAGGCCAATCAGTGCCAGGCCATCAAATTTTAAGGCTTTCGCTCCGGATCCTACCATCACTGCGCCCACGATCCCGCCAATCAGAGCATGCGAAGAACTAGAAGGAATTCCAAAAAACCAGGTGACCAGGTTCCAGATGCTTGCGCTTAACAAAGCAGCCAATACGACCGCGATGGTGATTGAACTGAGCAGCGCCACATCCTGCCCAATGGTATTGGCCACCGCCACACCAAAAACAAATGGACCGATAAAATTTGCCGTGCTGGCGATAAGCAGCGCAGCCGTAGGCGTCATCGCCCGGGATGAGATCATGGTCGCCACAACGTTGGCACTATCATGAAATCCATTCAGGAAATCAAAAATCAGAGCCAGGGCAATCAGGATGATGATAAGCAGATGGTCCATTAGATTAAATTCTTCCCAGTTTTTTTTAATACTCCGGTGATTTCAGATCCACTATTATTATGGCACACAATTTCTCAAGAAGGTTAATATAACCAAAAACCGTTGGGATGTCAAGAACCGGGATTACTTG
>CAYUXO010000091.1:7789-9171 GCA_964448865.1 uncultured Anaerolineales bacterium | reverse complement strand
TTTCCCACCAGGGCTGCAAGAGCTCCTAAAGCAGCCAGTTGAGGTGCGACCAGAACACCTAACACTCCAAAAGTCAGGGGTATATCAAGCAATATCCGATCATCTTTATCTTTGATTAGTATCCTACGGATATTTCCTTCATGTACCAGCCCTTTGATCTTATCAACCAGGTCTTCGCCGTTGACTTTAAATTCCTCTCTGCGCACCTTTTCTTCGCTCATGATCTCTCCTGCGGTAAATAATTCTCTCTAAAGAATAACACACCTGCTGTCCCAGCATTTCCCACAAAAAACCATCTTCAGCAGGCACATTATCTAGACGAAACTATTCCCCCGTGATATACTGCTCTCGATCCCGCAGTCATGCGGGTCAAATTTTGTATCCCACACGTTTCTCGACCTGACGGAGCGTGCCAGGGAATTTTCCCTGGTCCCGGATGGAAAGACAGGAACGGAGGCTAAACGCAAGGAGTGTACTATGCCTAATGTATCAATGAAAGACCTTTTGGAAAGCGGCGTCCATTTTGGTCATAGGACCCAGAAATGGAACCCGTACATGGAGCCATACATCTATGCTGCCAGGAATGATATTCACATCATTGACCTCCAGCAGACTGTTCAGGCTCTGGAAGAAGCCTATGAAGTCGTCCGGGATGTCGTTGCAAGCGGCGGATCGGTATTATTTGTAGGCACAAAACGGCAAGCCCAGGACATTATTAAAACGAACGCCGAAAAAGTTGGCATGCCCTACGTGATCGGCCGCTGGCTGGGTGGAACCCTGACTAACTGGCAAACCATCCGGGAGCGGATCACCGAACTGGAACGTCTGGAAGGCATGCGCGATCGGGGTGAGTTTGAAGTCTTCTCCAAAAAAGAAGCCCTTGGCATGACCAGGGAAATCGAGCGGTTGGAAGGCCGTCTCGGTGGTATTCGTGAAATGGACGGCGTCCCCAATTTGCTCTTTGCCGTTGATGTCTCCCGGGAAGAAATTCCGGTTCATGAAGCAAACCTGCTCAAAATTCCTGTTGTTGCAATGGTTGACACCAACTGCAACCCAAAGAATATTGACTATGTCATTCCTGCCAATGACGATGCAATTCGGGGCATTCAGCTGATTGTCTCACTTATTGCCCAGGCAGTAAGCGAAGGCATCAATATGCGCAAGGATTACGAGGCAGATATGCAAGCAGCTGAAGCTGAAGCCCAGCTACCAGATGAAATGCGCGATGAACTCAGTGATGAGGACTTGCTCGGCGCTTCCACCCTGGCCAAGATGAAAGGGGAAGAAAAAGCCAAGGCTGAAGAAACCAAATCTGAAGAAGCCAAAGCTGAAGAAACCGAAGCTGAAGAAACCGAAGCTGAAGAAGCCAAAGCTGAAGAAAC
>CAYUXO010000091.1:0-7689 GCA_964448865.1 uncultured Anaerolineales bacterium | reverse complement strand
CTGAAGAAACCGAAGCTGAAGAAACCGAAGCTGAAGAAGCCAAAGCTGAAGAAACTCCAGTTAAAGAAGATGAAAAAGAAGATACTGAGAAGGCATAAAAGCAATGGAAATCTCTGTAGGACAGATAAAAAAATTACGTGAAGCTACCGGATCAGGAATCCTGGATGTCAAAGAAGCCCTGCAAGACTCCGAGGGAGATTTTGATAAAGCAGTCGATTACCTGCGTCAAAAAGGTCTGGCGAAAGCTGCCAAACGATCTGACCGGGATGCCTCTGAGGGTATGGTCGAACTATACTCCCACGGCGACGGACGAGTTGGCGTTATGGTAGAAATAAACTGTGAAACCGACTTTGTAGCACGATCGGATGAATTCAGGCAGTTTGCCCACGAAGTTGCTCTGCAAATCGCAGCAGCAGCTCCCAAATGGGTCAAAGCCGAACAGATCCCCGATGAAGTAATCGAACACGAAAAGGATATAGCCCGCGCTCGTTATAAAGAGGAAGGCAAACCGGATAACATCATCGAAAAAATCCTGGAAGGTATGGTTGAAAAATTCAAAACGGAAAATTGTCTGCTCCAGCAGGCTTATATCCGCAATGAAGATCTCACGATCCAGGATCTCCTGCACGAAAAGATCGCTTCGCTCGGCGAAAATATCGTCGTCCGGCGTTTTAAACGGTGGGAGAGAGGGGAAAGCATTGATTAAGGGTGAAAAAAGCCAACCACCAGGTTGGCTTTTTTCTTATATAATAATAACCAGAAATTATCCATGGGTGGAATAACTAATGAATAAGAAATTGGTCTTCAAGCGCATCTTGTTAAAAATCAGTGGAGAAGCCCTGGCTGGACCGGACGGTTTTGGCATTGACCCGGTCCGGGCTGAAGATCTTGCGGAACACCTGCAAGCGGTCAGTGATCTCGGGGTAGAAATAGCCATCGTAATTGGCGCTGGAAACCTGTGGCGCGGCAGCCAGGGTCTGGAAAGGGGAATGGACCGGGCCACTGCAGATTATATGGGGATGCTCGGCACAGTGATGAATTCCCTGGCATTGATGGATGCACTGGAACGACAGGGAATTATCACCAGAGTACAAAGCGCCATTGAAATGCGGGCAGTAGCTGAACCCTATATCCGCCGGCGGGCCATCCGGCACCTTGAAAAGAAAAGACTTGTGATCTTCGGAGCCGGAACTGGCAGCCCATATTTCTCAACTGATACCGCTGCGGCTTTGAGAGCAATGGAAATAGACGCTGACGTGCTCATCAAGGCCACCAAGGTTGACGGTGTATATGACAAAGATCCCCAGAAGAACCCGGATGCAAAATTATTTGATCACTTAACCTATATCGATGCCATCAATATGCGCCTGGAAGTGATGGACTCTACCGCGCTTTCCCTCTGTATGGATAATAAATTGCCTCTACTGGTGTTGAATATGTGGGACCATGATGCCATCAAGAAAGTGCTGCTGGGAGAAAAGGTCGGCACCCTGGTATCTGACGACAAACCTTAAATCCGGAAAAGGGCGGCTCGTCCTTTCGAACCGCTGATGTGAAACATCAGCTACTCAAGACAAGTGAGTCGCCCCAACCCTCAAATACGAATAACCAAATAGATCAAGGGGCGGCCCTTTTGATACGCTGATGTGAAACATCAGCTATTCATGACAAGCGGGTCGCCCGTTTTGTTTAATACCTCTTGTTTCTGTAATATACACCTTTATGGAGAACGGTTAATCGAGTATAGTATTAAGGACAAATCGAGATTGAGTTTTCTCGTTTTTCTTGATTAAGAAAATGTCCACCCGCTACAGGATCGTGGAGGTTATATATGTTAAATGATGTTTATCAGGAAACTGAAGATCGGATGGAAAAGGCTATCGCTGCCCTCATCCAGGAATTGAACACCATCCGGACCGGGCGAGCCAATCCTGCTCTGGTTGAACTTCTTCCCATTGAATATTATGGTACCCTGACCCCATTACAGGAACTGGCCAGCATCAGTGTGCCGGAATCCCGTTCACTGCTGATCCGGCCATACGACCCCTCCTCCCTGAAAAATATTGAGAAAGCTATCCTGAAATCAGACCTGGGACTGACCCCCAACAATGATGGAGAGAATATCCGGTTGGTTCTTCCCACTCCGACCGAGGAACGGCGGTTGGACCTGGTAAAAGTCGTTACCGCCAAAGCTGAGGAATCCCGGATTTCCGTTCGCAACATACGCCGTGACATCATTCGTGATCTACGCGATTATGAGGACGAAAAAATGATCACTGAAGATGACCAGCACAAAGGAGAGGATAAAGTTCAGGAAATCACAGATGATTTTATTAAAAAGATTGATGGAGTCTGTGAACGAAAAGAAAGCGAAATCATGGAAGTATGAATCAGAGTTATAAAACAAAGATAAAGTAATATCTATCGCCACTCGATCATGAATACTGGATTGAATACCTCCAATGGCCAATAAACCGCTGGAAAAACTAAAAGTGATACCCACCCATGTGGCTATCATTATGGATGGTAATGGGCGCTGGGCCCAGGAAAGAGGCCTTCCCCGGCTTGCTGGACATCGGGCAGGAACAGAAAACCTGCGCGAAGTAATTGAAGCCTGCGTAGAATTTGGAATCAAGTATCTCACTATTTATGCTTTTTCCACTGAAAACTGGAAACGCCCGAGTGAAGAAATCCAGGGTTTAATGAAAATTTTTACAACCATGCTGGACAGGGAACTTAAAAATCTTCATAAAAATGGCGTGCAGCTGCGCCATCTTGGCAATCTCGATCGCATCGATGATAAACTGCAAACAAAAGTCAAAGAGGCCATCAACCTGACCAAAGACAACCAGACCCTGGTACTTAACATAGCTTTTAATTATGGCGGACGGGATGAAATACTCCGTGCCGTAAAACAGCTCATAACTGAAGGACGCAATCCAGATGAGCTGGATGCGGAATTATTTTCAAAATATCTCTATTCAGCAAACAGTCCGGACCCTGATCTGATCATCCGCACATCAGGTGAGTTCCGCTGCAGCAACTTCTTGATCTGGCAGGCAGCATACTCAGAATGGTATTTCACAAAAACCTACTGGCCTGATTTTAATCGGGAAGAACTTCACCTGGCTCTGGTGGAATTTAATGAGCGTGACCGACGTTATGGTGAAGTAAAAACAACACAGGAAAAATAAACCCTTGAACCTTGGTAAACGAATACTCGTATCTGTGATAATCATCCCCCTGGCATTACTGGCAATTCACCTGGGCGGTTGGGTTTATTCAGCGGTCATCATAACTTTATTGGTAGCCGCAGCCTGGGAGTACATCAAACTTCTTAATATTATCAAACTTCAACCTGCCACCCCCCTGGTGCTGGGCGGGGTTTTCCTGCTCAGTTTCAGCCGGGCAAATTTTCAGTTCAATTACAGCTCAGCTTTGCTGACAGCTTTCTTATTAGCCATTGCCGCGTATCACATTATTCAATATGAACGGGGAGACACCAATCCGTCCAGGGATTTTGGCGCTTCAATCAGCGTTTTGTTGTATATTGGATTCTTGGGATCATTCCTGATCTCACTGCGAGCCCTTCCGGATGGCAAATGGTGGACCTTTTTAGC
Source organism: uncultured Anaerolineales bacterium (assembly GCA_964448865.1). Lineage (GTDB taxonomy): Bacteria > Chloroflexota > Anaerolineae > Anaerolineales > UBA11858 > B10-G9. The sequence goes on along the minus strand of CAYUXO010000091.1, from coordinate 4,069 downwards.
TCTACCAACTGTCTGGATTGCCGATTCGGGCGCTTACCTGATAGGCAGCGCATTCGGCAAACATAAATTGGCAGCCAAGACCAGCCCCAATAAAACCTGGGAAGGCTATCTGGGTGAGCTCATATTCGGTGTTCTGGGTGGTATAGGATTATTCCTGTTATACAACCGGGTCTTTGAAGCTAGTTTGGAGATATCTCTATGGGAGATCGCTGCCCTTTCGTTGATCATATCTGCCCTTGTACCCTTAGGTGATCTGACTGAAAGCATGATAAAACGTACAGCCGGTGAAAAGGACTCAGGAACTTTACTTCCCGGACACGGGGGGGTATTTGACAGAATTGATTCCATGTTCTGGGCAGCCCCGATCGCATACTATTTAATCCTTCTTTTTTTCCTTTAGCGAGGTGACCATGCATTCAAAAAAACCTACTCGAAATCTGGCCATGGAGCTTGTGCGGGTAACAGAAGCTGCAGCGTTGGCAGCAGGCCGGTTCATGGGCCGCGGTCAAAAGGAACTTGCTGATAAAGCCGCTGTTGATGCCATGCGATTGGTATTGAATTCGATTGATATGGATGCAGTAGTGGTAATTGGAGAAGGTGAGAAAGACGAAGCACCCATGTTATTTAATGGCGAAACTGTCGGGACTGGCACTCCCCCGCTGGTTGATCTTGCAGTTGATCCTATCGATGGAACCCGACCACTCGCCAATGGTTTCTTGAACTCTATTGCTACCGTTTCTATCGCCCCCCGGGATACAATGTTCAACCCCGGTCCATTTGTATATATGGATAAGATCGCCGTTGGACCACTGGCAAAGGGTTTAATTGATATCAATGCCCCATTAAAGGATAATCTCGACAAAATAGCCCGGTCTGAAGATAAATCCATAAAGGATGTCACCGTAGTTATCCTTCAGCGGCCAAGGCACGATGAACTGATCAAGGAAGTTCGCCAGCTGGGCGCCAGGATCCGATTGATTCCCGATGGTGATGTTGCAGGAGCACTGATGTGTTGTCTGCCAGAATCCGGCATAGATGCCCTGCTCGGCATAGGAGGAACACCTGAAGGTGTCCTGGCTGCTTGCGCCATCAGGGCCATGGGTGGAGAACTGCAGGGAAAACTATATATCAGGAACGAAGAAGAAAAAAAGCTTGGGTTGGAGATGGGTTTTGATCTCGATCAGGTCATTACCATGGACGACCTGGTCTCATCCAATGATGTCTTCTTTGCTGCCACTGGCATTACTGATGGTGAACTCCTGCCCGGTGTGCGCTATACCGGACAGGGAGGAGAAACTCACAGTCTGGTCATCCGTGGTAAAACCGGTACAGTCCGTTGGGTTACCGCCAAACACAATTTTGATAAATTGAACCTTTTAAGTGAGATTGAATATTAATAAATTGAAAATTTGGTTAAAGGTTGGTAGGTTGAAAGTTGAAGGTTTGAAGGTTGAAAAGATATTACAGTAAGTAGTAATAACTTGCAGGGGCGACCTCCTTCGACTACGCTCAGGACAGGCCGGGTCGCCCTTATTGGTTAATTATGTCATTTCGTTTGGAACGGGAATTCCCATATCGCTCAAACGCCCGTCCTCGGGCGTTGACATCATTTTGAAATCAAATCCTAGGTTCTAATGTCGCTCCGGTGTTTGTCCCGAGCATAGTCGAGGGGTAACCGTTGGGCAAAAGGAAAATAATCAATATAAAATATAAAATTTTATATTTTATATCTTCAATCTTTACCTATGTCTTTCAGCAAATATAATTCCCCCCTGCTATATCCCCGATCCAGATAATAAAGCCTGGTTCCAACCGCTGAGATAACTGCAATTTTGTTGAATCCTTTTTCCACAGCGATTTTTTCCGCTTCTTTGAGCAAAGCGGTCCCCAATCCGCTGTGCTGGGCAGCGCCTCCTGCTTCCTGACCTACCTGCAATGACTGCCCGTAAATATGCACTTCCCTGATCAGGGCTGCCCCAACCAGATCATCGATTTTTGGGTCCAGGGCATCTGGTCCTGGCAAACTCAAACGTAAAAAACCCGCCAGGTGATCATTTTCCGTGTCGTATGATAAAAAGTGTTCTTCACAGCCATTACTGGAATATTCCAGGTCATTGATTTCCAGGGTTTTTGCAGTTACCTTCTGGCGGCCAACTTCCCGGCAGCGGATACAGCTGCAGGATTGTCCCCTGCGGGTTAATTCCTCCTGAATATCCTGCCTCAGGCTGGTCCTTTTATTACCATCCACCACATTTTGGGATGGGATATCCCTGATCACACGATTTACCCTGCAGTAGCGGGGAATGGTGGTTTTTATATCAGCGATCAGACTGATCAACTGTTCGGTTGTGTACGGGGTATATTTTCCCTTTCTCCAAACTTCGAATAATCCGGTGTCCTGGAGTAGTTGGGTAGGATAGATTTTGATCTCGTCCGGACAAAAATCGGTCCACAGTCGGCTGAAATCCTCTCGATCCGACTCCGGAGTTGCTCCCAGCAGGTTAGGCATCCAGTGCAGTACGATCTTATACCCAGCCGAACGCAACAAGGCCACACCCTTTTGAGCCCTGTCAACAGTGTGTCCCCGCGAGTTTAATTCCAGGATTCGATCATCAAGGCTCTGGATACCCAGCTGGACTTTGGTAACTCCATATTTCCGCATCCGGCTCAGTTCTCTGGGAGTGATCATATCCGGTCGGGTTTCCAGCACCAGGCCGACATTTTTATGAGTGGCAGTTTCGTTGATCTGTTGAGCCTCTTCCAGCGTATCTGATTCAATCCCGTTCATCGCCTCAAAACAGCGTTTGATAAACCAGTTTTGATATTCCCGGTCATAGGCGGTCCAGGAGCCGCCCAGGATCAGCAGTTCGATCTTATCCGTGGGGTGACCAATTTCGTACAGAGTCTCGATCCGGGATTCAACCTGAGTATAAGGATCATACTTATGAAATAGAGCGCGCATCGCCCCGGGTTCGTCTGGTAGATAACTTACCGGCATTCCTTCATAATCAGGACAGAAAATACATTGACCCGGGCAAGGGAAAGGTTTAGTGAGCACAGTAACTGTAGTCACCCCGGACAATGTCCGCATGGGTTTTAAGCGGATCTTCTGAAAGAGATCCCGATTTTCTTGACGGGTGCCATCCTGGATCTGTTTCCGGTAGGCAGTGATCAGGGCATGTTTGCTTAAAAATCCAGCTCCTTCTGGCAGCGGGTGCTGTCGGATCGCTTTGAACACATCCAGTCCCCCTTCAATGTCATTTAGTACCTTTCCTGCCAGGAAGAGTTTTTGCTCTGAATAGATTGATTTTTCAGGCGGTGTAATACTTGATTCCTTTTTATTGATCTGTTGATGGTTTGTCATTATCGCATATATTCTATTATTGCCATCAATCAGATTCTGGCAATATAAAACCTACTTGTTTCTTGTTTTTCTTAGGTTTAGGTGCCTCAATAAGCTTTCTGATTTCCTTTATCAAATCAACCAGAACCTGATCATGATTGCTGATCCGTTTTTCAAGTTGGATAACCTTTTTCGAAAAAACTTCATGAGTTGAGATCATTTCTCTGAGTCGCAAAAAAGCCCGCACAATAAATATGCTCATCTTATTTGCTAGCTCAGACCTCAATACATTGGCTGCTTGAAGCGCACCATATTCCGTATACACTAGTGGAGGGGTTCGCCTTCCACCCCAATCTGAACTTGAAGTCGCAATTTGCGACTTCAAGTTAGTATACTCATCTTTTGTCAATTGAAACATGAAATCATCAGGAAACCTATCCAAGTTTCTTCTGACCTGTTCATTCAAACGCTTTGTTTCAACACCATATAAAGCAGCCAAATTAGAATCTAAGATAACTTTCTTTCCCCGAATGATCAATATGGTACTTATGATCCGGTTCTCTTTAGTCAAACTCTTGTTTATTGACATATTCTTTCTCTTGAAAGAGTACATTAAATCTCGAGGGAAAGATACATAACGTATAATTCAATTATGAAACCCGAGATTACTCGAAAGATTATCGCCCTCAATCATCAATTTTACCAAAGCTTTGCGGGAGAGTTTTC
>CAYUXO010000090.1:3466-9335 GCA_964448865.1 uncultured Anaerolineales bacterium | reverse complement strand
CAAGAAGGTTAATATAACCAAAAACCGTTGGGATGTCAAGAACCGGGATTACTTGCCCTCTTCAATTCATCGTTCATCAGGCAATGGTATCCCGGAAGTTGGCAGTAAAAAATGTCTTTTGGTCAATATACTGGTTAACAAGGAAACAGCAGCCTGAATTCGCTGCCCTGATCGATTCCGGGGCTGGAAACAAAGATCTCCCCCCCGTGGGCTTGAATAAGAGCCTGAGTAATTGCCAGTCCCAGTCCTGAGCCGCCGGTTTTCCGATTTCGATCCTGGTCTACCCGGTAAAATCGATCAAATATAAACGGAAGATGTTCAGCCTCAATGCCTATTCCATCATCTTTGACGACCAATTGGATCTTTCCACCTTTCTGTAACAGACTTAAGGTGATCTTTCCCCCCTGGTCGGTGTGCCGCATAGCATTATTGATCAAGTTATTTATACACTGTACAATCCGAGCGCTATCTGCCTGGATCGGGTGGATGGATTCTGGCAAATCCAGCACAAGTGAAATGCCTTGATCTTCAAGAATTGGTTGGTAAATTGCCACTACATTCTGAATTGTTTCAATTAAGTTCAGTTCACTGAGGTTTAGAGAAAATTCTTTAGCTTCTAATAATGCCAGATCGTGCAGGTCATCCACCAGGCGAGAAAGCTGACGGGTCTGGTCATAAAGCCGGGCAACCTCAACTTTGTCAAGCTCATAAACATCATCAAGAATGGCTCTCAGGTTTCCCTGGAGAACAGTAAGCGGTGTTCTGAGTTCATGGGCAATATCTGCCAGCATATTAGTGCGAAGATTGTCGGCCTGTTCCAGGTCTTCAGCCATAGCATTAAAAGCAACCGCTACCTCTCTGATCTCACTGCTGCCTTTAACGTCAATCCGCTGGGAAAGATCTTGCGAACCAACTGCCCGGGCGGCTTTGGCTAAATTATTGAGGGGAGCAGCCAATCCCCGGCTGCTGATCACTCCCACCAGAATGCCCAAAAAGGATATTGACAGGAGGATGCGGCCCAGCCTAATAACAATTTCACTTTCACGGTATCCAATCAACCTGGATAATATTGTTGTTCTGTCCCCCTCGGGGATTTGATCCCTGTGGACTTCATCAATGTAGCCTATATTGATTTCATCAGCCTGGATTGTTAAATATATTACAGAGGGAACTATGATCAGAAATAAAACAATTGCCACAAAGGTCAGGCTGATCCTCACCCAGAGTTGATTCATCAGGACAGATCCCTCAACCTGTAACCAATACCATGAACCGTTTGAATAAATGATTTTTTAGCACCAGGCTGGTCAATTTTTTTGCGAAGGTTTTTAATATGGGAGTCCAGCGTTCGCCCGATTCCTTCAGAACCATACCCCAGCGCCTTTTCCGCCAGTTCAGTCCTGGTAATCACAAAATCGGGGTTTTGCATTAGAACATTTAACAGTTCGAATTCTGAGGGAGTCAAGTCAACTAACTTTCCGAGGTTAGTGAGTTCCCGTTTTCCAATATCAAGGATTAAATCGCCTGTTTGTAATCTCAAAGGTGTTTTAGCGTCCTGCTGCAGCTGCGTCCGGCGCAACAGCGCTCTCACTCTGGCAACAACTTCCCGGGGGTTAAAGGGTTTGGTGATATAGTCATCTGCTCCAATTTCAAGTCCGACGATCTTATCAGTATCCTCCACGCGGGCGGTAAGCATTATGATCGGAGTTGCAGCGATCTGGGGGTCTGAACGAACCAGGCGCACGACATCCCAGCCATCTTTATCCGGAAGCATTAAATCCAATATCAAGAGCTGGGGTTTTTCTGCTTTAAGGATTTTCAGGGCAGTGTCTCCATCGTAGGCAGTCAGAATCTGATAGCCGGCTTTTTCCAGATAGGAACGAACCAGTCTGACAATATCCCTGTCGTCATCAACTACAAGAATTCTGTCCATATCTAACTCATTTTGCCTGATCTATGGTTAATCATATTCCACAATCAATTTTTATTCACTGCGCAGAGCTTCTATGGGCTCTAGCTGGGCAGCCCGGCTGGCTGGATAAATGCCAAAGAATAACCCTACAGCCGCTGAAAATATTGTAGCCAGTAGGACTGCGTTTACTGTAATAGCCGGTTTTAGCAGGAAGTCATTAGCTGCTGCGATCATGCCAACGCCCAGGGACAACAACCACCCCAGCAGGATACCAATCATCCCGCCGATAGCACTTAGCAAGGATGACTCAATCAGAAATTGGGTCAATATATCAATCTTTTTAGCGCCAACTGCTTTCCTTAAGCCAATTTCCTTGGTTCTTTCAGTGACTGATACCAGCATGATATTCATGATGCCGATGCCGCCGACCAGTAAGCTAATACCAGCAACACCTCCCAGAAATATAGTGAAAACACCAGTTATTGTGGATGCGAAATCCAGGAAGAGTTCCTGGGTCAGAATTCTGAAATCATCTTCGGTCAATTTAATTTTGTGACGGTCCCTCAGAATGAGGGCAATCTCTTCTTCAGCAGATCTTACTGAGTCTGAGTCGATCGCTGATACATAAATCATATCCACCTGGTTGCTTGATTTGCGAGGCAGTAATCTAATTTGAGCTGTAGTTAAGGGAACCAGGATCTGGTCATCTTTGCTTGATCCAAACTCAGATCCGCCTTCTTTCTTCAGTATCCCCACTATCCTGAAGGGTTGTCCATTAACCCTGACTGTTTCTCCTATAAGTCCATCACTTCTCTGAAACAGGTCTTCCGCTATATTAGTGCCCAGAATGGCTGCCGAAGCCAGTCCATTTACCTGGGTAGAAGTAAAGAATTCGCCTTCCGACAATTCAATAGTTTGAACCAGGCTGTAGTCTTCAGTCACTCCAACCAGGGATGCAACCCTTACTTCTCCGGCGTTGGTCAATTCCGCCTGTCCTTGAACTACTGGTGCAGCAGCCGCAATTGACGGAGCAAATATCGGATCGCTCAAGGCTTCTGCGTCCTGTATTGTTAGTGGTTCAGGGTTGTTTACATCCTCATGGTCGGTTGTCACAAATAGCAGGTTGGTGCCAATGCCTTCTATTTCTCCGACGATCGCTTGTTCAGTTCCTGTACCAATGGCCAGCATGGCTATCACCGCGCCTACACCTATGATAATACCCAGCATGGTTAAGGCTGTTCGTGCTTTATTTGAAGAGAGGCTTTCCAGAGCCTCCCACAATGAAGATCCTAGATTCATTTTCTTACTCCACTATTAATCCATCCCGTAGGGATACTATCCGGTTAGTTTGCTCTGCAACTTCAGGGTCGTGGGTAATGATAATTAAAGTAGTCTCACGTTCCTTATTGAGGTTTTTCAACAAGGTCATGATTTCATCACCCGATTTTGTATCCAGGTTTCCGGTTGGCTCATCTGCCATGATGATAGCTGGATTATTTACCAGCGCCCGCGCAATCGCTACCCGCTGCATCTCTCCTCCGGACAGCTCATTAGGGCGGTGATGCATGCGATCTCCCAACCCAACGGCTTCCAGAGCCTTTTTGGCCACATCTTTTCGATTGCGTCCATTCAGGGCGGCATACCTCATAGGAAGTTCCACGTTGGTCAGGGCTGTTGCTCTGGGCAGCAGGTTAAAACTTTGGAATACAAAACCTACTCCCCGATTACGTATGTCTGCCAGCTGATCATCTGACAAGGTGGCCACACTCTCTCCATTCAGGCTGTATTCTCCAGAGGTTGGACGGTCCAGGCATCCCAAAATATTCATCAAGGTTGATTTTCCAGAGCCCGATGGGCCCATAATGGATAAGATTTCACCCGGGGCAATATTAATGGAGAGCCCCCTTAAAGCATGAACCTCAATTTCACCCATCTGGTAGACTTTGGTTATATCTTTAGCTTCAACTACCCACTTGCTCATATAAATCTCCTGCTAATTATCGAAAGCCCCCAGGGGGGCCGCTATGCCCGGGTTCCATTTCGTCAAAGATGCTAATGCTGGGCGGATTGAGAACCAGGAAGTCACCCTCACCCAGCTCTCCCTCGAGTAACTCTGTAAATTCATCCGATGAAGCTCCCAGAGTGACAGGTATCCTGTTCAAGTCTTTCAAAGTTGGCGCTTCTCCAGTTTTCGAGACATAAACCACCTGTTCTCCATTTACCCAACGGACAGCCCGATTGGGGATCAACAGGGCATCTTCCACCTGGCGGACAACAATCTGTACGGCCGCAGTTAAGCCAGGCCGAACTTCTTCATCTGCATCAAGTACTTTGATAGTGACCTCAAAGGAAACAAGCCCTTGCTGCAGAATACCCACGGGAGATACACTGACAACTTCACCCTGATATTCTTTGCCAAGGATGGCATCAAATGCTAGTTTGGCTGGCTGTCCGATACTGATCAGATTAATATCCACTTCAGAAACTGCTACGTCTACCAGCAGGTTATTAAGATTGTCAATTCGAAAGGCCAGGCTATTGGGGGCTACCAGGTCTCCGGGAAGAACCTTCACTGCCGTAATGACGCCGTCAAAGGGCGCGGTAATAAAAGCGGCATCAAGTGAGGCCTGGGCTCCTGCAATCCTGGCTTCCGCCATCTTTATATCATCAGGGTCCGGTCCATCTTTTACCTTATCGTACTGCCGTTCCGCCGATTCAAGGCTGGCAAGAGCTACCGCGACATTGGCATCAAGAATTGCCATCTCAATTTCATCAGCTCCATCCTTGAGCCAATTGACATACCATGAAGCTTGCTGATATTGATTAATTGCACTGGTAAGGAGAAGCTGGGCTTGCGCTTTATCAACTGCGCCAGCGGCGTTTTCATAGCGATCTCGTTTGCTTGCCAATTGTTTCTCTGCTATTACCAGCTTGGCCTTTGCCGCTGCGAGTTCTTCAGGCGAGTAGCGGTTCCCGGGTTGGTTGAGAATCCAGCGATAGTCTGCCGTGTCTAGTTGGTCACGGGCTTGAGCTACCGCTGATTGTGCTTGAGCTGCCGCTGCAGCAGCATTTTCATAAATATCTTCCAGGGCCCGGGTGGCATTAATAAGTTCCTGCTGGGAAAGGAAGTATGCCTGAGAAAGAGATCCTTCCCTCAACTCTGCCAGAACCTGACCCTCTGACACATTATCTCCCAATGATACGGAAACCCCTTCGGCCACACCTGTTGTTTCCCAGAAAAGGTTGGCGCTTTGGTCTGCGTGAACCTCTCCCGTTTCGTCTACCACTGCGCTGAGATCGCCGTATCCAATTTGGTAGGTTTGCAGGTCGCTGGTGCTGACCAGACTGCGCTGCCGGGCACTGACAATTCCGTATACAGAACCCGCCAGTACCAGGGCGACAACAATAATAATTATTATGGTTCTTTTTTTCATATTTGCTTTCCTTCTTTTTAACGATTACCTGGTTGATGAACCCCTTTGCTCTTTTTATTGTTTACCTGATATCCCCCCTAAACCTGCCTCATTGTAGCTTACAAATCTGGAGATTTTCTGGAGGAAGTATGTTACCAATGAGGAAGTTTCTCTAACTAAAGGGGTTCTCAACAAAATTATTAAGGAAAATCTAATGTCTCTCATCTTCGGGAATATATCCTGGATGCTCCCGGGGCTGCGTTCCGTTGAGTTTACTACTCTCGTTCCGCTTGGTATAATTCGATTTTGTCAAAGGAGGGGTGCCAGAGTGGCCGATCGGGGCGGTCTCGAAAACCGTTGTGGGCTTTATTGTCCACCGTGGGTTCGAATCCCACCCCCTCCGCTTCATCAAAAACCCGGTTTAAACCGGGTTTTGATCTTTAACCCTTTGGTTCCTTCTCCTTTCAGGTAATGTTGAACGGGCTGGCCGACAGGAACAAATCCCTCAAGAGCCAATTATTTGGATAAACGATTGTCCTTTCTT
>CAYUXO010000090.1:0-3366 GCA_964448865.1 uncultured Anaerolineales bacterium | reverse complement strand
GACAGGAACAAATCCCTCAAGAGCCAATTATTTGGATAAACGATTGTCCTTTCTTGTTAGCTCAATTATCTTTATTGTCACATATATTTGACATAAGTTGAGGACAGCCTCCTTTTGGTGTGCTATTCTCTGGGTTGAAACAAATTATCGCCCTCTTCTCATCAAATATAAAGGAGTTTTGAAATGGCAGAAAAAAAGAACAATTGGACGATAATGGCAGTAATCGCCATACTTATGGGCATTTTTATAGTTTTTATAGCCCCCGGTCTTTTTGATACAACTATGGATGAATTAATCCTAAAACAATCAAAACAAGCCACAAACCTTTCGGCTGGTCCTTTGAGTCGACTCTATGTTGGCTCAATCTACAGCGGTATTGAAATGCTGGCAGGTCTGGCATTGATCGCTGTCTCAGCTGCGCTTTATGCGGGCAAAAAATGGGCCTGGCCGATGACAATGTTCCTGCTTTCAATTCCCGCAATGGTTAACGGATATATCGGTTTAGGTTGGCTGGAAAATCTCAAGAAATTCCCCCCTGCGTATATCACCTTTTTCTTAAGTTTTGTCGCCTTTTTGGTCATGTTATTCCTGAAAGAGAACGACAAGAAAACTAAAAACGCTATGTTCTGGGTTTTCACCCTTCTGGGGATGTTAGGAGCTCAAGGGTTTATGCTTTTCCCCCATGCTTTGCGTGTGATCTTAAAGAACCCCGCTTCGGCGCTTTTGGATCCAGCCGCGGCAGTTCTTCGCCGCACGGGCCCGTTGATGTTTCTGGTTTTCGTCTTTGCCGGTCTGGCGATTTGGAAACTTGCCCAGCGAAAAGAGTCTGGTTGGTATATAGCCCTTCTAACCGGGGCGATGATGGCCATCGGCGCATTCCCTGCCCATTATTTGCGCCCACCAACAGCATCTCTGGTGCCTGCAGACACCCTGGCCCCTTCAATTTTCACTTCCACTTATTGGATGGCTGGAGCTCAAGGAGTCATCTTAATTGTCTTGCTTCTGACGCCTTACTTCAAAGAACACCTGTTCGACAAAGAATAATATGGATGCTTAATCTAGGCGATTACAAATAACATCCGGGGATTATTCCTCAATAAAACCGGGAACAAAATATTTTGTTCCCGGTTTTATTATCGTTATATTTGTTGTCCGCCTCTATTGATCCCCGTGTGGAAATCGATCAGGATCCTTTCTCCCCCGATTCTTTCATCTTCAATATAAAGCCCATCGCCAATAATCCCACTCCTATCAGCAGGATCAAAAACGACTGCCAGCGCAGAGGATTAAAAATGGGAGAAATGATCCGCGTGCTTGCTCCAATAAGCTCATGATATAAAAGTGAGGTTGGCGGGATCGCCTCGGGCATGCGGTCCGTCAGTATGCCTGTCCAGAGGGGACGATACAGGAGGGCTGTGATCAAAGTGATTAAGCTACCTCCTACCAGGGGTATTCCCCACCATTGTCCCAGTCCTTCCATTGACCGTACTCCAAATATCAGGATCAAGAATAACAGTCCTATTGGCACCAATAAAGCCGTAGCCAGATTTAAGCGTATGGTGCGTAAACTCCATTTCGCTGTGTATGCACCCCCGATTTGATCGCCCGTTTTTAGGAATGACTGGGTTGCATTATATTCCGGTGGAGTTGCCTCAACCACCATCTGCATCACATCGTTATAAACTTGTATTTGGTCCGAATGAGGAAAAGTGGAAAGCTTACACAGTTCTTTGACCATTTTAGCCCTGGGCAGCGGGGCTCCGGGTGGAGTTTGCATTTCCTCCATCTGGAGATCTGTGCAATCAGGAAGAGAATCATAAAAAGCCACCACCGCGGCTTCTCCTTCGGGTCCGTTCATTCTTTCAACCAAAGGGGCCATATTCAAGGATATGAAGGGCAGTTGATCTTCAGAATCCAGCCATTGGAACAAACCTGTGACTGCTCCGGTAATCCAGTTCCCAAGTACCTGGTCTGAGAGCAGAGCTTGCTTGAAATTCTTCCAGTTTTCTTCTTCCATGGAATAAATCAAATTAAATAGATTTAACTGCTGTCCTTCGGGTTGGTCTGTATCCTCAATTTTGTTAGAGATATCTTCAGCCTGGCGATTGGTGATAATTTCAAGGCTAGCCGGGATAATTTCCGAGTCTAGAATGACCGAACCGGTAATCTCTTTCACTTTTTCCTGGTCAAAGAATACTTGCCCTGCGTTATTAGCAAGCAGAGCAAGAGGCAGAGCAAGAATCAATAAACCTGCCAGAATAAAAGCAACAAATTTCATGATTGCGTTAAGAATTGTCTTCATTGATAAGCCTTCATGTATTCATCCCAGGGAAAATCCCTCAAGGAATCCAGCACTCTGTCCGGATTACCTCCATTTTCAAAAAATGGCAACTGCCTGGTGATCTTGTTTGGTACCGCTATGCAGTATAATCCTGCTCTTTTTGCCGCCAGGACTCCATTAGGAGAGTCTTCAAATACAAGCACTTTTTCCGGAGAGCTCCCCATCTTTTCAAGACCAAGATGATACAGGGCTGGGTCGGGTTTTGCGTCCACTACATCATCGGAACAGCTAGTATGGTCAAAGTATTCCAATAAATCAAGGCGGCGGAGATGTGAATGGACCCACTCCCTGTCTGAACTGGATACTATTCCAAGTTTTATCCCATCCCCTTTGGCTTTCTTAATCAATTCTACAGCCCCCGGGAGAGGTTTTTGCTGTTTTACTAGATCCAGCTCTTTTTGAGACACTTCCCGGTAAATTTCTTGCTGCTTTATTACATCTCCAATGGTTTCCAGAAAACTATCTATTGGGCCGTCATCCTTTCCTGATTTTCCAAGGATTTCTGCCCACTCCTCAATTATCAGTTCCTGTCCATATTCCCTGAACTTATCCCCCCAGGCCTGGAAGATTGGTGTTTCTGTGTCAAGAATCAGTCCATCAAAATCAAATAGTAAGCCATCCAGCGGCGTTGTAAGAGTCATATGTGTGATTATACAAGATATACAGACCTCGAGAACCTTACAGTAGTATAATTAAATTCTGTCAATTCCAGGTCTTTGGTAAATAAAATGATAAAACAGCTTCAGTTGATAATGCGCTTAATGAGGGACGAAAGAGTTCATCCCCTGGTTAAACTTCTCCCTTTTTTGTCATTGATTTATCTTGTCTATCCTGATCTGATTCCTGGTCCATTTGACGACGCGGTGGTGATAACTCTCTTTCTGCAGTTCTTCCTGTCCCTGGTTCCAGACGATTTAGTTGATGAACTACGATTAAATCAAGAGCTTCAGGATGCTAGGGTGCCCGAAGAAGATACTATCATTGAAGGGGAATTCTGGGAAGAATAACATAACCCCTTAAATAAG
>CAYUXO010000089.1:7701-9860 GCA_964448865.1 uncultured Anaerolineales bacterium | reverse complement strand
AAAGGTGCCGGTTTCATATACTAATCTCCGTTGTTGATATCGCCGGGACATTCCATTATATGTTATGTGAAATCCTGTTAATCTTTGAGGCGTTTAAACTCTCTTTGCAGACAACTTTCCAGGGGTGTCGGCTGACGGCCAAGCAGCCAGCTGAGTACAAGGAAATTTCCACTAAAATCAAAATTCTTGTAATGCTGGAACATTTTCAGCAGAGTATATCTTTGATAGGATCCCAAGCCATTTTTTAAAGCCTGAGCTTCCCAGGTTTTATAAGGAATCCTCTGAGCCTGAATATCTTTGCCAAGCACTTCGCTTAAGACCGCTGCAACTTGAACCTGGGTGATTGGCCCCGTCCCAACCACTTCATAGATCGCGCCTGCATGGTCAGGTTCGGTGAGCACAAGTGCCGCAGCTTTTGCAAGATCCTCCAGATCCACCAGGCAGATTCCTGTTTCAATTGGATATGGCACTCGATAAACACCTCTCTCAAGGATCTTGGGGATACATGAGGCGATATTCTGCATATAAGCTGTTGGCTGCAGAATAGTGAAGGGCAGCCCGGATTCAATTAAGTGCTCTTCAACCCGCAGCTTCAGCCAATGGTGGGGCATGGCTTCAATCTGGGGATGTAAAACCGAGTGGTACACAAAATGGGTTACCCCGGCTTCTTTGGCAGCCTGAATGACCCCTGCCCCAATTTCCACCTCCCCGGGATGCACATTTGGACAAATATGGTAAACAGCCTTGACCCCATCCATTATCTCCTGGAGATCCTCTGAATTGAGAAGATCTCCCAGGTAGATTTCACTTGCTCCAACTGATTCAACCAAATCCTGAGATTCTTCTTTATGAACCAGGGCCCGAACAGATGCTCCGACGCTGACCAGCGCCCGGGTAACTGCCAGACCTGTTTTTCCAGCTGCTCCAGTGACAAGAATCATAATTATTAATGGTCCTTTCTATTCTGATTCCTTAAACGCTACAAATCGCGCCCAACAGGATGCCAACTCCATGCCTTTCTGCACGTAACAGCCAATATAATAACGGCCGCTTTCCATCTTCGCCAATTCACCGCCCAGGTTTTCTGCGTGAATGATGCCTTTGGGGAACAGGTTCAGATGCATATCCTGATAATATTTATCCAGCGGGTAGATCTCATCCCAGCCGGCACCGTATTGTTCAATCAATTTTTGATTGGCTTCTTCAAATGTTTTTGGATGCCAGATGCGCTGGATGGTATTCATGGGATGCTCCATGGCCACACAATCCACAGCCAGCCACTTTATTTCCATTTTTAGACACCAATCCGCGAAATCCGGTGAAGGACCTGGATGCCTGATCATGTAACGGAATTCATCCGAATCGGGACTATTCCAGCCATATTTATAGTAGCCGGTCTTGATCACCAGAATATCGCCCTTTTTCACATCGGTTACCTTCTCGATCATTTCCGGGGTATAGACACTGGTATCTGACACAAATTCAGATATATCCGCCACAGCACCAGGTCCAAACCATTTCTCAAAAGGAGTCTCACCGATTGTGAATCCGGCGGCATGGAAGTGTTTTGCTCCATCCATATGAGTTGCCAGGTGGAAACTAGCCCGACAATGGGCGTTATTTCGTCCCAATCCAAAATTCTGTCCGCCAACCCGTTTGGTGTAGTTTACAGTCAGGGGGACATAGTTTGCCCACTGGGGTGTCTGCACGCTGAACGGCAATGTCATATCCAGCATCTTGATTTCCCTCATCTGTTTAAAGAAATCACTTTCACTCATTCCCTTGGGTGCCTGCAGGGCAACAGCCCTGCTCCAGGAAGATTCAACTTCCAGATAGGGAATGGGAAAGATCATAATCCAGGCCCGCTGATTATTAAGCTGGTCAATATCTCCCCCCAGGGATTCAGCCAGCAGCAAACCGCTTTTAGGCATAGTGATGTGGGTCAGTTTATGATATTCCCCTGGTGGAAAGAGTTCATCCCAGCTTTTGCCGTGAGTTTCCTTTAGTTTCGCCTCGGCTTTCTCGAATTCCCTGGCATGCATGTAGCGCAGATTGGTATTCATAGGATGTTCTATACAACCGCAATCCACACCGATAAGTTTCAATTTAAGATCAAGAGCCCATTGGAAGAACTCCGGTGATGGACCCGGGTGGCGCAG
>CAYUXO010000089.1:2473-7601 GCA_964448865.1 uncultured Anaerolineales bacterium | reverse complement strand
GTGGGTTCCGGTGTTGTTGCTCCATTCAATCAGCTGTCCATTGGCTCCCTGGCCTCCACCGAAAGATCCTGTCAGGCGCTTAAAAAAGTGCACCTGGAGCGGCATTTCGCCCGGGAACGGCGGAGTAAAAACGCTTAAAGCCTGGGTCAAGTCAAACATCCTGGCTTCAGTGAGGGTTTTGATAACCTGTTCTCTTTCCATTAGAATTCTCCCGAAAGTTTAGAAATTGATATGAGCCTGGGTTATCCGATCTTATAATGCTCCGCAAAAGCCACCAGGGCTTCCTGGAAAAGAGTGATCGGAGGGCGAACCAATCCTGCCCCCACCTGTCCAACACCGGCATCCTTATGGGCGATGCCTGTATTAATGCGGGGAGTGATGCCCTTTTCAACGATCTTCCTCAAATCCATCCCTGTGGGAGTTCCGCGGAAATCCAGAGGTGGGATGGTGAAATATTTGTGTTCGGTATAAGTGATCTCGTACATTTCCAGGGTGGTATTGATAGCATCCCTTGGTGTGCCGCTTACAAAGTTTACAATTGCCGGAGCAGACGCCATTGCGAAACCGCCGATTCCAACAGATTCTGTAATGGTGCTGTCGCCAATATCACCGCTCGAATCTTCTTCAGTGAAACCAGGGAAAAATAACCCTTTGGGAGTTGGCACTGGAGCAGTGAACCAACGATCTCCAAGGCCGCTGATGCGGATGCCAAAATCAGTCCCATTGCGTGCCATGACACTGACAATCGTGCTGCCTTCGATACCATGGCAGACATCGGACATGGCTTTGCAAGCTGCCATCACCGGGTTTAGTACGCTGAGTGCGTTTTCTCCCAGAAAAGCCAATACTTTTGAGGCCTCCTTTTTATCCTTGGCTACTGCTGTGATCAAGGGTGCCAGCTTGGCAGCAAACAGGATCGATCCCGCTTTATTGCGATTGTGGCCCTCATCGCCCATGTGCAGAGATTCTGCTAAAAGCGCCCGGATATCTATCCCGTCACTGGATTCAATGGCTTCCTTTAATAGGGGCGCCATGACATCCTCCATCCAGCGTAATTTTTTGATCACTTCCTCACTGTACGCTCCATATCGTAAAACTTTGCCGTAACCTTCATTTAGATTTGAAAAAGCAGAATTTCCGTGGGTTGTATTCTTCAGGATATAGACCGACATAGAGGGGCTGGTTAGGCCGGCCATTGGCCCAACTGCCTGGTGATGATGGCAAGGATCCAATTCTATCTCACCGCTCTCAACCAGTTTTTGGGCACCTTTCATGTCTTTTGCTTTGCCCTCAAAGATCAAAGCTCCGGTAATCGCTCCTCTCATGGGGCCAGAGGCACGCTCCCAGGTTATGGGCGGCCCGGCATGCAGCAGCAGGTTATCCTTCATACCGGGGATAACATCAATGGCTTTTTCTATTCCAACCAGGACCGGCCTGGCTTCCATCATCCGTTCCACGGCTTCACCATTTGCTTTTTCAATATCCATTGCCAACTCCTTATTAATCAAGTTCAGGTGTATATAAGTTCAGGACCCGTTGCGGGGGTAGCGTTTGCCCGGTTCAAATTTAGATCGAGCTTCTTTTAAAATCTCTTCATATAATGCGAGATTGCGGTCCTCCAGATGATCAAAAGGCTGGATGCTTTTACTGCCCCAGGTAATATATTTAAGAGGATCCGGATCAAGTTTGGCTGCAATAATCTCCTCGGTGCCTCTAGCCTGGGCCAAACGCCAGGCAATCGGATTGACAATCATGCTGTGCCCAAAATAGTAGTTTTCAGCCGCATCCGGTCCTACCATATTTGTGCTGACCATATATACATGATTATCATAAGCGCGAGCGCAGTTAGTGATATACCAGATATCATAGGAACGCAGCAGCGCGGATGGCCGGACGATGATTTCAGCGCCCTTCACAGCCAGCAGCCGGGAAAGCTCCGGGAAATCACCGTCATAACAGATGATCATGCCAATAGTACCCAATTCAGTCTCGTATACTTCAGCTGCTGTACCCACCTCGGTCCATCCCCCGGAATCCCGCCTTTCTCCCGGGAACGGGTGGGTTTTGTCATAAATACCGATGATCTCCCCATCCGGACCAATCAGGATTGATGAGTTCCACACTCTACCCGGCTGGTCTGCCCGGCGGTATGTAGGCCAAACCACATGAACTCCTAATTCTTTGGCAGCTGCCTGGATTTCTTCAGTCAACTTTCCAGGTACATCATCCACCAACTCCCAGAGTTCTTCCACCGGAAGCCCGGTGTCAAATCCGGTTGTGATGGTTTCTGGAAAAACAATTAGATCAGCCTCATGCTCTGCGACTGCTTTTTTAAGCCACTTTAAACTCTTGGTGATATTTTCCCGGGGCTGGTTGGGACTGACAGAAATTTGCACACAGGCAGCTGTAAACTCTTTCATGAGAATATCACTCCTTTATCCTTTCATTTTTTCCAGCAGCGCCATTAGATCAGGGTTTCCCCCGGCAGCTGGTTTCCAATCTACCTGGATTACCCGGGCGTCCTGGACCTTAAGGCTCTCAGCAAATGATTCCAGGCCAACATTGATTGCGGAGAAATCACCTGACAGGCTCTTCAGATCTACTTTCTGATAAGGTATCTCATCAGTGGTATCAGATTTTTTTTCAAGGTTTCGAAGCAAAATACCTACAAAGCGAACGGCATCATCACTACTTTTGAATACCCGGGCTCCGGCCGCGATCAATCGTTTTTCCTGGTCTGCCATATCCTGGGGATCCTCATCAGTTCCAGACAGGATAACCACAACTTCCAGATGGCGCTTCGATTTATGAGCTGTCTTTATAGCGGCCTTGATCACTGGTCCAAGTTCTGAGGCCGGATCGGGATGGGAGCCATGTCCTAAAACCACATCGAGCAGGATTAACGCCGTTTCGGGGTCTTCCGCTTCAGACTCCAGGCGCTTTATCCGAAGTTCATGATCCATCATGGGGTGCAATCGACCTACTGTGAATTCATCTTCTCCCAGGTCTACAATGGTATGTTCCTGGCTGATAAGGGAATTTTCCAGGCGGAATTCCTTATTGATTGGCACATTGGAATACACCGCTGGTAAATAATGATCAAGGATCAACAAAGCCTCGTAAGCCAGTGAGCCTCCGGAAAACAATCCCCGCAAATAACGCTGGCCACCCGCGAATTGGTCCAATGATGGGTCATCATTCTGAGAAATCACTTCTGGATTTGCAGCAAGCTCCACAGCCTCACGAGCTGTGTCATCAAAGGTGGTGGTAAAACGCAGATTATCAATTTGCCTTAAAGTTGATGGATACCCGATAAAGTTGACCACAACAGGTTTACTGAGAGTGCGGGCGTAGTCCAGGATGGCATCAGCCGCACCTTTATCCGGAAGTTTGCTTACTAGCACGATCACCCTGGTCTCAGGGTCTCTTTCCAGTAAGTCCAAAGCCATCCGGGCAGTAATTCCTCCAACCCGGGAAGAAATATCCCGTCCACCTGTACCGATGGCATGGGTCAGGCCGCCCCCCATTTGGTGAATCCTGACAGATACCTGCTGAAGTCCCGTACCAGAAGCAGCCACCATTCCAATTGGTCCCTGCCGGACCTGGTTGGCAAATCCCAATCCTTTTCCATTAATAATCGCTGTACCACAGTCCGGACCCATCACCAGCAATCCGGTTTCAGCGGCCTTTACCTTTAAATCAATTTCATCTTCCAGGCTGACATTATCACTGTACAGGAAAACATGTTTTCCCAATCGCAGAGCTTCCCGAGCAACACCGGCAGCATAGCGGCCCGGCACAGATATCAGGACCCAGTTTGCTTCTGGCAGCATATCAACAGCCGATTCCAGGCTTTTAGGCAAATAATCCTGATCAACGGCATCCCGGCTCCGCCTGGCAGCAACCAGTTCGTCAACTTTACCGAGGGCTTCCAGAGCTATCTTTTCCTTATCAGCTTTAACCACCAGCACAAGATCATCCGCCTTGGCAGCCTTAATTTCATCCACAAATAAGCCACTTTGATCCAGTAATTCAAGATTAGCAGCCGTGCCCATAACCACCCCGGCATCGAGTACTCCAGGCAGATCCGCCAGGGATCGCTGCAGCTGCATTAATATGACCGAATCGAAATATGCACCTGATCGAATTTCAGTTTTAATATAAGCCATAAATCCTTCCTGAAGACCCTCTAGATAATCCCCCTGGCTTTGAAATCTGCTACTTCTTCCACACTATAATCAAGAACTTCCGTGAGGATTTCCTGGTTATGTTCACCTAGCAACGGTGGCGGAGTATGGATTTCAGCAGGGGTCCGGGATAATTTATAAGGGAATCCTGTCAGCGGGATCGAACCAGCTGATGTGTGTTTTGTTTCCAATACCAGCTCACGCGGGTAGATCTGAGGATGGGCAAAAACATCCGGCAGGGAATTGATCGGACCACAGGGTAAACCAGCTTCCTGGAACAGGGTCAACCAATCCTGGGCATTTTTCCTTGAGAACAGGTTATTAAGGGTTTCAACCAGGTCCGGCCGATTTTTAACCCGGTCCTGATTGGTGAGAAAACGGGGATCTGTTTTCAAGGATTCTTCACCAATGGCGTTTGTAAGTTTTTCCCATTGCCGATGATTGGCCGCGCCGACTACAAACCCTTTATCTTTGGCTTGAAAAGACTCGTAGGGAGCGATATTGGGATGGGCATTTCCCTGTCTTTCGGGTGGTTCCCCGCTGATCAAGTAACTAGATGCTACATTGGCCAACAGAGCTACCTGTGAATCCAGCAGGGATATATCGATCTGCTGTCCCTGTCCGGATTGAACCCGTTCATAAAGGGCGGCCAGGATAGCAGATGCGGCAAACATACCGGAGGTTATATCGATGATAGGAATGCCGGTCCGAGATGGTGGTCCCTCAACCGGACCAGTGATGCTCATTAAGCCGCCTTCAGCCTGGATGATGGCATCATAACCCGGCCTGTCCTGATAAGGACCTGATCTGCCGTAACCGCTGATAGAGCAGTAAATCAATCCCGGGTTAAGGGAAATCAAGTCAGCAAATCCCAGGCCCATCTTATCCAGCACGCCGGTGCGGAAGTTTTCAATGAACACATCCGAGACTTGAACCAGCTT
>CAYUXO010000089.1:0-2373 GCA_964448865.1 uncultured Anaerolineales bacterium | reverse complement strand
CCCACAAAGGGAGGTCCCCAGCCCCGGCTCTCATCGCCGGATCCGGGTCGTTCAACCTTGATGACATTTGCACCAAAATCTCCCAGCATCATGGTGCAGTATGGTCCAGCCATGGCCCGGGTAATGTCAACAATCCGGATATCTTGTAAGGCAGCCACGGTTTTCTCCTCAGAAATTGAAAGATATGATCGGTCTCCAATTCAGAATATGGTTTGTGTAAAAGATTAAATTTTTCTGATTTCACTTACCTGCAAATCATATCTGGCAGAGTAAGTTTAGTATACCGTATTTGAGTTGCTCTGGATATTTTCCAGACCTTAAAGGTTGATCAATTAGGATTGACAAATGCCCTCTCTCCATATAGACTAGGATAATACTTAAAGGTGGTATGAGATGAACTACATATTCGTATTAGTAGTGATGGCAGTGGTTATGTATATGGTCATGCGGGAGGGCTTGTCCCACCCTACTGTGATTCTGGAAGCCATCCGTTTGAAAAAAGATCGCTGATTTCAAATCGAGATAATCAACACCAGGCTGTCCAGCGCGGACAGCCTTTTTTATTAAGTAAGCAAATGCAGTGGAGTTAATAATGAAGAGAAATATACTAGTTGCCGTTGCCTGGCCTTATGCCAGCGCCGATATTCATGTCGGGAACATCACTGGATCTTATTTACCGGCAGACATCTTTGCTCGTTTTCACCGCTTGCAGGGCAACCGGGTTTTGATGGTATCCGGTTCGGATTCCCACGGCACGCCCATTACTGTACGAGCTGATGAGGAAAACATCTCCCCGGAGGAAGTTTACCAAAAATATCATGCCAAATTCCTGGATCTATTCCAAAAAACCGGGTTAAGTTATGACCTGTATACAAGCACACACACCGAAAACCATTTCCGGGTTTCTCAAACCATGTTCAGTGCCTTAAAAGAAAAAGGCTACATGTACGCGGAAACTCAAAAGCAGTGGTATTCAACTTCCCAGGATAGATTCCTGCCTGACCGTTATGTGGAGGGAACCTGCTATATCTGTGGTTATGAGAACGCCCGGGGAGATCAATGTGACCAATGCGGAAATTTACTGGAAGCCAACGAGCTGATCGATCCCCGCTCCAAAATGGATGGTTCAACACCCGAACTGCGGGATACCGAACATTTTTATCTCGATTTAGGTAAACTGCAGCCCCAGATCGTGGAGTTCCTGAAAGCTCGGGAGGATTATTGGCGCCCTAATGTCATCAGGCAATCCCTGGGTCAGATCCTGGCAAATGATCTACATGGCCGGGCCATCACCCGCGACTTGAAATGGGGAATACCCGTTCCGGTTGATGGTTGGGAAGAGAAACGGCTGTATGTCTGGTTTGAGGCTGTGATCGGCTACTTGTCCGCAGCCATTGAATGGGCCCATCTTTCAGGGGACGATGAAGCCTGGAAGGATTGGTGGTACAACCCTGACAGCCGGGCTTATTACTTTATCGGCAAGGACAATATACCCTTCCACGCGGTGATCTGGCCGGCCGAGTTGGCCGGTGTAGGAACCACTTTTGGAGCCTTCTTTGACGAGGACGACGAAAGAGCTCTGGTCCTGCCCTATGATGTGCCAGCCAATGAATTCCTTAATATGGAAGGTAAAAAGATCTCCGGCAGCCGGAATTGGGTTGTCGACGGCCTGGATTTCCTTTCCCGCTATGAACCGGATACCTTGCGGTACTACCTGACAGCCAACATGCCGGAAACCCGGGATGCCGATTGGGAATGGGGGGAATTCGTCGCTCGCAATAATAATGAGCTGGTCGCCAACTGGGGCAATCTTGTCAATCGGGTTCTGGCTTTTGCCCATAAAAACTGGGAAGGAATCATCCCTGATCCGGGTGAAATGCGCCCCGAGGATGAGGAAATCCTGAATGTTATTGAGGCGGGATTCGAAAAAGTCGGCGATCTTTATGACCGGGTAAAACTCCGGGCAGCGTTAAATGAAACTCTGCGCCTGGCCGGTGAGGTAAACAAATACCTGGATGATAAAGCTCCCTGGTTTGAAATTAAGGAAGATAAGGACATTGCCGGGAAAACCATATACACAGCAATCAGAGCCATAGATTCCTTAAAAATCCTTTTTGCCCCTGTGCTTCCTTTCACCTGCGAAGAACTCCATCAGATCCTTGGTTACGATAAACCGCTCTTTGGAGAGCAGTACACAGAAGAAGTGTCAGACAATCTAGGCACACATACAGTGCTTCGATATCGGGAAGGTGAAATCTGCTGCGATTGGCAGCCCAGCGCCATCCAGGCTGGAAGCACTTTTAATAAACCTCAACCCCTGTTCCAGAAGTTGGACCCAGAGGTTGCTGAAGAAGAACTGAATAGATTGGGATA
>CAYUXO010000088.1:0-9968 GCA_964448865.1 uncultured Anaerolineales bacterium | reverse complement strand
CGAGCCCCTCCACGCTCACTATATTTATTTAAATGGCAATAACCCTTCCAAATGGTAGGCATCAAGTTAACACTTGCTGACTTACCTAAACGGAATAACCTTCCCGTTCGAGAGCTTCCAGCAGTTTCAACCCCCGTTCGGCCTGGCTGATCATCCTTGAAAAATCACCCTCAAGAATATCCCCGCTCTGTAGATTCATCAGATCCCGCCGGGTGCCTTCCACATCCAGGTCCGGCAGGGTCCGCAAGTTTGTGGGTTGAGCCGGTAGGTTATTAAATGTCCGGGCAACCCGCCCAGCTACCAGTTTGGCGGTCAGGATGCTGGTTTTGTCTAAATCCTGTTGGACACTCCGGTAAGCCCTCAGATCCGCCAAATCTTTACGACCGATCAGGAAGCAGGATAAACCCAGCACGATCAGAGCCAATCCCATTTCGGTGCCCTCAATGCTTGCTTCGAAGAATTCGATCAGGAAGGGTTCGGAATCCCCCACCCCGGGCGGAAGGAAGATCAATACCAACCCGATGGCCAATAAGGCAAAACCGGTGCCAACCATTAAGTGCCAGAAGCGGATCCTTCCCAGTTTATTCATATTCTCCTCCTTTTATCTACGGGATATTTACTTCTAGATAACAAAAAAGAGGCTCCTAAGGAGTCTCTTTTCTTTCCAATATGGAGTCTCCCGGAGCTTTCTGAAGCTCTGGGAGATTATTCAAAACTAATGCAACCTGACTTCCTGCACTTTTATACTGGTGATAAAGGGACAATCCCGGGCAATTTTCACTGCCTCATCCAGGCTTTCTGCCTGGATGATTGTGTAACCGGTCGTAACCTGGTCATCAAAAGCTATGTCCTTAACACCTCCGGAAGTGACTTCTTTTCCGGGATGCAGCCCGGCGTTTTCGACAGTGATCTCAGCGATAGCCTCGAACCACCTGCCCCAGGCAGCCATGATCTCATCAGTGGGCTGTTCAAATCCAATGTGTGCTAATAAAAACTTTTTCATCTGCTCTCCCTGTCTGGCGCTAAATACTCCCAGCGTGGAACTGGTCTATAAATAGTTTGACAATTTAGACGCGTTTCAAGGACTAAATCTTACCTACCGGGGCCAGGTAAACCACATATTCATCCTCGCCGTCCAGCTCAAAGATAGCATCCATGGCGGCCTGGTCATAGGCTCCCACCGCGCAGGTGCCCAATCCCAGGGAAGTGGCAGCCAGGTAAAGGTTCTGGCAGATATGGCCGGCGTCGATCAGCATATTCTTGTGAGCGTGCTCCATATAGCGCCATTCCGCCCGGTAGGGCACACAGCTCCAAACAAAACACACCGCAGAATTACCCACAAATTTCTGGCCCAGATTGGCTTCTGTCAGCAGGTCGGGCAGGTTTTCAGACCCTTCCAAGAAGGCCAGCTGATGGCCAAAGGGCCGGTAAAGGTAAATGCCGGGATCCAATCCACCCACCCGGTTGACGGCCAGATAGGTCTCGTAAGGATGGCGGGCGCCTGCGGAGGGCACAGTCCTGCGGCTGGCGTGGCCCTGCCCCATTTCTGCCAACAAGCCCTGGGTGCTGAACAGCAGGTAGGACAGTTCTTCCAGCGAGAGAGAGTCTATTGTGTACTTTCGCCAGCTCTGGCGGTCGCGTAAAAGCTGGTTAAATTCAGCCTTGACGAGGATCCCTGGATCAGGTTCCGGCAGGTCGATCAGCTGGAGATAAGCCTCAGGAAGCTCCTTCTGGAGCGGCGGATAGGGCACCTTTTTGGCCTGGTCGGAAATTTGATGGACCGATTGGGCAAAATCAGATTTCATAAAATTCCTGTTGTTCTTGATGCTCATGGATCCTCCTTAACTTGCCGCTGCTCCGGGATTATTTCCCCCCCCTTCCCATGCTATACTATTCCTTTAATAGGAGCTATTATACCTAAAGCATAATAAACGGATAAATTATATGGCTGAAAAACTCCAGGAAATCGACTTTGAATACCAATGGCAGGATAAATTAAGCCTGGCAGTAGCTGAGCGTGTTGGTGATGATGCCCGGGATATTGTTCTGGCTGGTGGCCCTGAAATCAGTGATGCCAGCACACCCCAGGAGAGGCTGAAATGGACTTTCCAGGTCCTGGAATGCCTTGAAGCTTGTGCAGATCTGGAGACCCGCCAGGAAATTTTGACCCAATGCGCCTGTCAATATCCTCTGGATGACCTGCTGCAAGTCAAAATGACCTACCGTGTGAACAGGGATATAGATCAGGTGCTGGATTTGCTGCAGGGAATATTTGAATATTTTCTACATAACCTGGAGCTGGAAGAAGAACTGATACAAACCATACTCGATCAGGGCTGGGGCCTGGCTGGAAGACGGGAAGGGAACACAATTATTGCCACCAAGATCCCCAAAAGCGGTTACCTGCGGGAATATTTTCAGGAAGAGGATCCAATTGAAAAAAGGCGCCTGTACTGCCATTGTCCCCGGGTGCGGGATGAAGTGGGAAGTGATCCCACTCTGCCAATGGAATACTGCTACTGTGGAGCAGGATTTTATAAGGGCATCTGGGAGGAGATCCTGGGCCAGCCGGTGAAAGTGGAAATGCTGGAAAGTGTCATGGGTGGGGATGAAGTTTGTACTATAGCAATTCATTTACCGATCTAGGGTTAAATACGGATCCGGTCCCTATTTTTTTTGAGTCAAGGTAGCAGATACACTTTAAATATATACCAGGAGCTGAAGAGGAATTCCCAGAACGATGGCGAAATGCGGTAGGCTTCTCTTAAAGAGGAAATAATAGCGTAAACAAAACCGAGCGGGAATTCCCGGGCAGCAGCCCAGGTGGCACAGAGCTCTTCGTCCTGACAATCTTGCTCCAAACCAGCCAATTGAAAAACGTGTTCCAGTTCATGGCGGATGACATATAAACGGGCTGAGCCCTGGAGCCGGGAACTGACGATGATCATGCCGTTGCAAACGATGCCGTTCAGGCCGGGCATATCATCCTGGGGAGCCAATATTACAGATCCCTCCAAATCATAATCTGCGATTTTTTCACCATTTTCATGTTTTTGAACTAGCTCAGCCAGGGTTGAGAGTTTGCCCTCGCTCACTGGATAATAATCCAGGTGGCAAACCAGGATCGCTGGGGCAGAAGAGGACGAAGTGGATCGGATATACCAGCTGCTGCCTAGCTCCAGGAAAATAACCACTGTCAGAAGCAGGATTAAAAGGGTGATCAGCAAAGCAGAACAGGATTTCAGGGACTTGACCATTATTCAAGTATAGATGGTGTCCACTTACCCGTCAATTAAGTTTAATAGGGATCCGGTCCCTTAAAGGGACCGAATCCCTCCCCAGATTAAATAAAAAAACCTGAGACAAATGTCTCAGGTTTTGATTGCAGCGGGCTCGGGAGATGCGTTACTCCGCGAGCGCCGGGGGGTGCGTCGGGACACCCGGCGATGGTGATGAGGTGTTGGTTCGGTGGGCAAGCGCATACACCTCGTTAGTTCTAGAATACCCACCTTCTCAGACCGTTCTCCCTGGACCGGGCAAACCTGCTTAACTTACTCTCCTCCTGATGCCTGATGCAGGGTCGGGAACCGTCCTTCCGACGTTAATATGTTCTATATAATGTAGCATGAGAATCAGGGCATGTCAATAAATTGCAGTTCCATTTTACATATATTGCAAATTTGCCTGTCTGGCTGCTTACAATAAGGGACCAGGTCGCACCACCATTATAAAAAAGCAAAGAACACGATCCTATACCTACAACAAGGAAGACAACCAGCATATATTATATATAATCACAAATAATTCGATTGCCAGGGGTATCGGACTATCAGCCCGGTTGATTGTTTTCCCTCTTACCAAAACACCTATAGTAATCAAGGTAAAAAGTACCAATCCGGTGATAATCCAGATCAACTTATATACTTCTGGAATTTGAGCGATAAAAATTAATATCCAACCTGTCAGATAAAGAATTGTTAGTGGAAAAAACACTCTCGTTACCCGTGCAAATCTTTCCTTGAATAATGATCCTCCGGTAAAAGATATCAATAACAAGATAATACACAAGATCCAGGTATTCGATCGATTGATATTTGCCTCTGACCAGTAAAGCAGAGCCCCGGCTGCCAACGCAAAACCAAGAAAGAAAACCATATTCCAGCCTGATTCTGTCTCCAGAATGATCATACCCAAAAACAAACCCAAGATTAACAATACAAGATAGATTCCGCCAACAACGGGGATAAAGCTTGCCAGGTGATATCCGAGGATAGCTGCCGCTGTTCCTAATCCCAATATCGGGAGTACACGAATCAGAAATACTATCAATCCATATTTATCGCTGGGGGATGGTCTGTCTTGTGCTCCCAGATAAAACTCCTTCGTTTAGATTTAACAATCTTCCAAAAATAACCACAACTCTACGATTGATCCGGATAAATAATTGGAGATGTTTCATATCTCTGTCATACTGATCCGGATAGGTGATATCAAGACCTATGATCGATGGATTATTCAGCCCAAAACCGTTTTCCTCGACGCTGCCCAGAACATACGTCGCTACCATTGTCTGCATGGGTGGGGCGACCAGTGTACTCCTGTGGTCTTCTGTTAACCAGGAGTAAAAATCATCTGCCTCAGGTGTTTCTGTTAGGGTTGGCCCCGGGGTACTTCCTGCAGAGGTTGTTGTAAGTGTTATACTGGCCGCCGCAGTCTGAGCATATACCACCTGGGTTACCATACAATCCCCAACAACAATCAATCCTGCTTTTCCAGCTGCGTCGACCGCCCTATTTAATTCTTGAAATTCCACCATCAAACGAGCCCCATCAATAATTACCGCTAAGAATAGAAGAACCACCACTAAAAGAACGGCTACTATGATTATTACCTGCCCTTTTTCGCTTATTTTCATGGGTTCTGATACTCCATGCGGGTTACTGCGCGTCCCGTCACCCGGACCATTAGCTGAGGAAAAGTTAACTCTATCAGGTATTGAATCGTCACAGTTAATTTTTCCCCCCGGGGTGCGGGAAAGGATTGATTTCGGGGGTATTCATCCTGGGTTGGATCTATATCAACTATCAATTGGGAGATATCCAACCCATAGGCAGCGTTGTGAACAGCTCCGATTATTTCTTGGTCTCCTTTGGATGGGTCCACAATCGTCGCACCTGCCCTTGCCCCTTCCCAAGCTGCATTTAAGACTGCTATTTGGGAATAAAAAATGATCCCAAAATCAATTATTGCGACCATCAACAATAATAATAGCGGCAGGACAAAAGCAAATTCTACCAATGCCTGTCCTGAGTTTGAATTTCTCGATTGTTTTTTCATCATCGTGCCGGAAAGAGTTCCTAAAATCAACGGCGAAAGAGGAAACTAATAATCGGAGGCGCCAGGTAAATCAAAAGTAAACTTGGTAAAAAGAAGAACACCAGAGCAGGGATAATCCGGATAGGAGCTGTTTGGGCTTTGACCTCCGCACGCTGTCGTCGGCGGGTTCGCAGTAGATATGCCTGAACCCGCATTGTTCTGGCAAGTGATGTGCCCAGGCGTTCAGATAGCAGGATCGCTCCTACAAATTGCTGAACGTCCGAAGAAGGTATTCGTTTACCGAGCTCATCCAAAGCTTCGCGCCTTGAGAAACCCAGTTCAATCTGGACCAACGCCTTTCGCATCTCCTCCCCCCACACACCCATAAAACCTTTGCTCACTCTCTTTAAGGCAGGTACCAATCCTAAACCTGCTTCTACTGTAAAGGTCAGCATATCCAAAAAATCAGGTAATGACCGTTCCACTTCCCTCTTTCGCTCCCGGATCAGAAACTTAAGATATAAATATGGGCCAATAACTAAGAAGAGAACCAGGGCAATTCCAAGAAAACCCATTGCTAGATCCCCAGAACCGAATCCAATCGCTGCCGCTCCCAGAATAACTCCCATTAAGATCAACAACCACCAGAAAGCAATATACTGGTGGTGGGTCATTTGGATCCCTGCCCAGATAACTGTCTGTACATCAACTATTTGACTGATACGATCGGGGATCTTTATGGCATCCAGATATGGAATTAACCGTCTTTTCCAGGTTAATGGAGGGGGGGCATCCTGACTTAATAGTCGGAATCGGATACGTCTCTTCGCTTTTTGATCTTCAATAGAGATCAAAGAGATCAATACCAGGAATATTATCAGGCCGAAAATAATTGATAAAAGATACAACATCAACATCCTTACACCTCAATCCTGATCAGACGGATCACAATCGCAGCGCCTATCATTTCCAGAATTCCGGCAGTGATCAGCACCAGGTTACCGACAGTTGTATTAAATAGCACATCGGTATATCCAGGAAACATGGACAGCAGTCCCAGTGAACCCGGGACAAGTAAAGCGATCACGACCGCGGAAAGCCTGCCCTGGGCAGTCATGGTTCGGACTTCATTTTCTAACTCAACTCGTCTTCGCACCATTTCTGCCATCTCTCGCATCATTTCGGCCATGTTTCCGCCAACCTGCCGCTGCAGTGTTAATCCTTCCACCAGCAGCCTGACATCTTCGTTGGGACGGCGTTGATACAGCTCCTCAAGCGCCTGATTCACGGTAAACCCAATCTGGATCTGATCAGATATCTGGGCCATTTCCGAAGCGCTGGGTTGGGAAAGGTTTGGAACCACAAATTCAATTGCCTGGGGTAATGAAAATCCCGCCTGTAATGAATCCGCCAATCGATCCAATACACTTGGAAATTGGTCCTGGAATAATTGGCGCTGCGTTCTGGCTCGGGAATAGATCAATGTAAATAAACCAATCTGGAGTAAAAAGGCAACAAATAAACTCAGCAGGGTTCTCCCGGTGAAGGAAAATCCCACCAGGATACCTCCCCCTACGGTACCAATCAAGACCAGAAGCAAAGAGAGCGGTTGAGACCCAAAACCGGCATCCCTCCACCACCCCAGCAAGACCTGACCGATCCCCCTTTGAAACAAAAATTCCAGGAAGTTATTGATTTGTTTGATAAGCAAGCCGGGAACTCCCCCCCAGGCGGAGGGTTGGGGAAGCCCATCTCTTACCTCCAATCGTTGGCGCCAGGACCGACGCAATTCCCTTCCCCGCAAACTCTCAATCAGGGGGAGAGATAACACAAAAAATAAAAATCCCGCTGCGATCCCTAACAAGACTGGGACATTTGCAGGCAAGCTGGAATACAAAGAATCACGGAAAAGCCAGGCAGTTATCAACAGCAATATATAAAAAAAGAGTCCAAAACCGCCTAAGGGCACTCAATCCTCCAATTGGTCCTGCACTGAAAAACCACTCCGTTTGATAACCTTCAGGCACCGGGGTTCATATCCAGTTGTTTGGAATTGCCCCCGGGTTTGACCGCGTTCGTCAAGACCTTCCCGTTCAAATGTGAATATAGGTTCAGTTTTAACCCGAATGTTTTCCCAACCTTCATCCTGGGTGGAAAGAGCTTCAGCAATAGATACCACTTTGCGTTTTCCTCCGGGAAGTCGCTCCTGCTGCAAGATCAAATCCAACGAACTGGCGATACCCTCCCGGATAGCCGGTTGAGGAAGATCTAATCCCGCCATCAGGACCATGGACTCCAGCCGCCTGACAGCATCTTCAGGTGAATTGGCATGCACAGTGGTCAGGGAACCAGGATGGCCTGTGTTCATTGCCTGCAGCATGTCAAATGCTTCTGGACCACGGACTTCCCCGACAATTATTCGGTCCGGTCGCATGCGAAGCGCATTACGCACCAGTGTGCGGATACTGACTTCCCCCATTCCCTCAATATTGGGAGGACGGGCTTCTAGGGAGACCAGATTTGAAGCCACCAATTGCAATTCCGCCGTGTCTTCAATGGTGACCAGCCTTTCACCTTCTGGAATACAGCGGGCCAGGGCGTTCAAAGTGGAGGTTTTCCCGGATCCGGTTCCGCCAGAGATTAAAATGTTAAGGCGAGCACGGATACAGGCTTGCAGAAAATGCGCCATTTGAATATTCAAACTGTCCAGTTCCACCAACCGGTTCAGGTTAAATGGTGCAGCAGAAAAACGCCGGATCGTGAGCGCTGGTGACCGCAGTGCCAGGGGAGGAATGATGGCATTGACCCGGGATCCATCTGGCAATCGGGCATCCACAAAAGGCATGGATTCGTCCACCCGGCGTCCCAGGGGTGCAACAATGCGATCAATCACATTCAGAATGTGCTGCTCATCTCGGAAAGAGGCTTGAACGGGTTCCAATTCTCCATCTTTTTCAACAAAGATCTCATCTGGAGCATTCACCATAATTTCTGTGACCTGGGGATCATTCAGATAAGGTTCGATCGGACCAAGACCCACCATCCGATTAACGACCGCCTGTACAATTTCCTCTTCGGTTTTTTGGGGGAGGATTTCACCTTCTCGTTGAAGCAACTTCCAGATAATCTTCCCCAGCCGCTCCCGATCTTTGGTTAAGGACAGCCGTTCATCCTTGTTAGCTGAGCGCACTTGAATGTACTCGCTCGCCATCCGGTGTAATTTATCCTCAAGAGCCGTAAGATCCTTTTTATTCATATTCATGATCTCAGGTTGACAATTGCTCAGTCATCTTCAGCAGCAGAACTGCAAACTGCCGGATAGATTTCCCCAATTTACTGGTTTTACGCAGCACACAGGGTTCACCATAACTGATATTTGCCCACACTCCACCTGGATCCATGGGCAGCACAGCAAAAAGGCGTTCCCTCAGGTGATCCTTGATTTCATCCGGTGAGACGGCTGCTCCTGCGGTGTACTGGTTTATCACCAGGCCGGTAATCTTCTTCTGCTCTGGTACGGCTTTAAGATAACGATCAGTCGCTCTCAGAGTCGGCGCATCCGGTGTGAGAGCAACCAGCCGGATATCAGCCAGGGAGAAAGCAGCCTCGTTTAGTTGTCCCCCGCCGGGAGAGGTATCCAGCAGGACCAGATCGTATTCCTTCCGGAAAACATTCAGGAGTGAAGACACATTCTTTTTAGTTAAGATCTGTTTCCAGGTCAATTCTGACGGACAGGCCAGCAAATCCACCCCGGGGCGATACTCAGTGACCGCCAATTTAATATGTTGGGGATCTAACTCGTTAATGACAGAAACCAGGTCTGACCAGGTGCGTTCCGGCTCCAGGTCAAGCAGTAGATCCGTGGTGCCTAATCCCGGGTTAAGGTCTATTATCACTGTGCGGCGGTGATGCCCCATCCCAAATGCGACCCCTAAATTAGTAGCAAGTAAACTTTTTCCAACACCACCTTTGGCTGAGAAGATCCCAATCACATAGCCCATTGTCTATCCTCCCGTTGGCCGCAGCAGCACTAAAAGTTGGAATTCATTAGCCCGAGCGTAGAGCAGGGACAAGGCTTCCTGATCATCCAGGGCAAATACATAGGCAGGCAATTCTTCATCTCCCGGCAAAGCCACCACCTGTACACTGGTAGCAATAAAACCTGCTTCTTCCTGGCTTCTTCCGGGAAGGACAGAGGCAATCTCCACCCGATCTCCCTCAGCCAAATCCGGCGGGGCAGCGATAAACCAGGCCACCGGGATGCTGACACACCATTTCCCACTGGGGCAGCGTTGAGCTACAGCACCTCCCCGGTCCCCTGCCAGTTTCTCTGGTAGAAGCACTTCCCCTTCAACAAGGGGATAAAGCGTGACCTTTCCTACTGCCTGTTCTTTGAAGCTGAAGTGGGAAGCGGGAACCGCTCTAACAGACACATCCCGGATATCCAGCATCTCCGAAGTGATAAATATTCCAATTTCTATATCTCGGTCGGCGAAAATCGCCGAGGTCAATTCTCCCGGGGCTATCCGCTGCTGACTGGCAAAGAATTGAAAGACCAGGAATCCAAACAGGGTTGACAGTAGGACTGCCGCCAGGATATAAAACCGGGTCCGGCGGCGGACAGCAGCCTGCCAATCGGGGGTTGTGGTGGG
>CAYUXO010000087.1:0-10134 GCA_964448865.1 uncultured Anaerolineales bacterium | reverse complement strand
CCCGGGGGGAGCAATCAATCCTCGGACACTTATTGTAACGAAACCTTTGGCATCAAAATCGTATTTTCCATTGTCGTCACAAGAGATCTGGATGCTCTCAGGATTATTTAAATTAACCCATTCTTGGGAGCTCTTATGGATCTGGGCTGTCGCGATACACAAAGTATCAGCATCATCAAACAAGCTTGGATCATTGTCGGTGAAGCTCACCCAGATATTGATAACATTGGATGAAGGGTTCTGGGCTGAAATCGGCACAATAAAGGTGTCTACGCTTTCATATTTATTTTCTTGAGGACTCAGGGCAGGCAGCATTGAGAAGTAGTACACGCCGCAGTCCACTTCAATATCGTGCCCTTCAAATTCCCCAAAATGACGACCCTTGTTATTTACTCCTAGGTTGTAATAAACATTTGCCGTATCACAAGAACCCGGAGAACCGTCGTCTATATCTGTAAATGTGATGGTTTCAAACCTGATTTCAGCATATAACTCACACAGCGGCTGTTTATATTCATAAACCGCGCTGGGTGCGGATTGGGCTTCGCCGGAATTGGCCGCAACCTGAAATTTGTAAGTAGTTCCGCAAGAAGAAGGAAGCAAAAAAGTCTCCTCATATCGGCCGGGAGTTCCACCCTGCCAGTTGGGAACCGTGCGGAAGAACTTGCCATCCAGGAAGATGGTGAACCCGGTCAGTTTCGCAGGGTCTCCGGTCCAACCCCAATGCAGCGTTGGGCGGCGGGCTAATTTCTCGTTCTCAACGGCGTTTGATGAAGATTCGATATTTATCCAAGGCTGGGATGGAGAAGGGATGGTGTAATCCGTATAAGTGTAGAAACCGCTGGCCTGCCCAGCCCCAAATGGCTGGATCCGGTAGCCGATAGTGAAGCCAGCGCCCTTGAGTTCCAACCGTCTGCCATCCCATTGCGAGGCAGGTACGCTGGACTTGAACGAACCCAGGTCATCCGGACCGCCCCCTCCCCGCCAGCCCAGGCATTTTCCCTCCAGAGTTACTTCGCCATCCTGTGGTTCTGGCAGTAAAAAACTGCTTCCGCTGCCGGTCCAATTGGAGATATCTCCCCAACCACCCAGCAGCTGGACGAATTGTCCGTCGTTGAGCGGAACGCGTTTCTCCGGGGCTCCTTCCACAGAAAGATAGCAGTAGGCGCGATCGTATGCGCCTGTTACGAACATATCCACCACATCAATGTTTATCTGGGTGGCGACCCCCGGCGAGCAGTTCAAGTCAGTCACACCTACCCAGGCGATCTCGCTGGATTGCTTGCCAAGTCCGTTATGGGCTTCGATCCAGAAGCTGTAGATCCCGGTTATGGGGGCGGCGAACTCGTACCAGGCTGGGCCGGATTGAGGAGAACCCGTAAGCCTGGCGATTACCTTCGGTGGGCCTCCCAGAGCCTGCATCCAAACGTTGAAACCGATCTCGTCGTCGGCGTTGTCCATCCAGGCCAGCCGGATGGTGCAATTCTCATATCCAGCTTGCAGGGATGATGGTGCTTTTGGCGCAGCTCCAATGAACATGGGAATCAGCGACCGGAGGTCGAATATCGGCAGGTTGACAACCTGCAGCGCGGCCACATTCTGAGGAGTGATCGGGAGCGGCGCGGGCGGCAGGATAGACGGTCCAGCCCCGCCTGGGGGCTTACTTCCGTCGGATGGACCATTGGACCCGGGAGCCGGGATCTTTACTGGAGATCCACCAGGCAGGGCTCCTCCCCCCAGATTAGGATTCAGTTGAGTTAATGTTTTAAGGTCCGTGCCCTGGGCAGCAGCTATATCTTCCAGTGTTTGACCTTCCTGAGCAGCGACTTCAGATGTCTCAGGAAGCGGCAGACCTTTTAAGGAGATGGGCAGGCTCTGGCCGATCAATCCCTTCACGTCGATGGCCCGGGCGGAAAACAGATGCTGTCCTTCAGGTATCTTAAGCCGGGCAACCGCATAAAATGTTGTCACTTCGCCTAAGGACGGGTCAGGCGTTTGGGTATCGACCAGCACACCATCCAGCCACAACTCCAAGCGTGAGATGGGGTTTTGGGCTGCAATGGTGACCTGGGCCAGCATAAAACTATCAGCTGGTGCTGTCTCCCCTTCACCTGGAGCGGTGATCATCACCGAAGGGGGAGTGTTGGCGGTCGCCAGTGCATCCTGGGAAATTCGCATGAGGTAAAGTACCAGGGCGCCGACTGAAACTACCAGAACCGTGGCCAGGCTTGCGATAAGGAAAATCTTTTTAGATTGAATTTTAGGACTCATTATTAATCTCCCAATTACTCGACACAATTTTGCACAGTGACATACAGCGTACCGCTTTGAGCAGTGTTGCCGGATGTATCCTGGGCGATGAAATAAACCTGCATGGTCCCGACAGTGTTCACCGGCCCAATTATCCCCCAATGCCCCAGGCTTCCTTCGGTCAAACTTACCTGACCGCTCTCCGATCCGCCAATATTCCAATAGGCCTTGACATAATTCAATCCACCTTCATCGGCAGCAAGAGCTGCGGCAGTTATCGTCCTTTCGTAGCCGGGGCATCCTGTCCCGTCGGTCAGGATCGAATCAGGAGAGACGCCAGTGCTGTAAAATATTGGCGGGGTAGTATCCACTGGGGGTGAAACTGTTGGTGTGGGGGTCTGTGTAATTATTTTGACTGGCAGAGGTGGATCTGCTACCACGGCAATGCCGCCGAGATATCCGCTAGTTTCAACTATATAACCGGCGATCCAGCAGATCTCACCACCTATTCCAGTATCAATCTGCCACCAATTACCGTCGACACTGCGGCCAGTTATTTCAGCGACCTGTCCTTCGATCAGGCTGCTGAGTATGTCATATTCAAGCGAAGGACCGCTGCGGCAATTGCCATTCTGGGTAGCATTGACCAGAGGAGCTGTTGGATCGGAAGGGGCCATCTCAACTTCTTCCTGATAATGTCCAGGGCAGCGTCCACCCGGCTCGGTCAGGTTGGTGGCGATCAGGTCTGACTGCCCAGGAATTTCAACAGCCAGTGTGAATTGGTGCTCTCGATCGACACAGTCGATCGATTCATCCAGCTGGATCCGTTTTTCGACTAATTGAGGAGGGGGATCATTAAAAACCTCCGCCTGGTTCACATCAGCCCAGGTGGAATAGAGTGAGTAGCCCAATATACCCTGGGGATTGCCAATGCTGATATCGATAAAAACGGTTTGATCGGGTCCGCATTCGATCTTGGTGATGTTGGCGAAGGTTGTTTCGACTGAATCGGCGTTGGTTGATCCATCTTCTGCCAGAAGCAGCACATCCGGAGTAGGTGTGGATTTTCCGCCAACCGTCACTCTGGCAGTTGCCACAGAGCCGGTGTTTCCGTTTGAATTAACTGCCCGCACACTGATAGTATAAACGCCGGGGCTGGGAGGAATCCATTCGAAACTGGCCTCTCCAAGCCTGCTTCCATCAGCAGTCACCTCAGCTATGGATCCACCGTTGACCTCGAATATAAATTGACTGACTCCGCTGCTGTCGGAGGCATGTGCCAGGATCAGGAGAGGAGCAAGCGGGACGCTGCTATTGTCGAGCGGGCGATCCAGCCAGGTTGTTGGTCCAGCGGGCGGAGCTCCACAAGCGGAAAGTACCAGAAGGAATAAAAGAAGGATATAGGATAAACGTTTCATAAAGACCTCACATCAATTAGGTGTTGGGTTGGTTCTGGTTATCTTCAATGCTTCCAATCTCGTTGTTAAGCAAACCAAAGGATTGAAGGAAATCCAATATGCTTTCGAGATCTTGAAAGCCGGTACGCTTTTTGCTTTCCAGATGCTCGATATTTCCACGCCATGTACCTCCATCTGTGGACCATTCTTTCCAGATGCGAATGACAAACGTGCTTAGTGGGTGAGAGAAATTGGGATTTGGTGCAGAATCAGAGGAGGAATTGATTGACATAACCCCCAGTTTAGCCCCCAGGTGTCAAAAAAGTGTCAAAAAAACCCGCAAATTGTTGAAATCAGTGCAAATCCAAGAGGGTATCTTTCCAAAACCAGAATTTACCGGATGAGATAGGGTACCGCTGCACCCAGGGTTTTACCAGTAAATGCAGCGGCCAATAGGTCAGGGGAAAGATGGGTGCTTCCCTCATGAGGATATTGTCTGCCTGGACATACAGCGCGGTACGATCTTTATAATCTGCAATCAGGCGAGCCTGGCCGATTAGTTTCTCAAATTCAGAATTCTGCCATCCTGTCGAAAAACGCTCTAAACCGAGACGTAGGAAATTATCTGGATCTGGATAATCAGCTAACCAGCCAATGATGAAAATATAGGGCTGCTCCTGATCCAAATGGTTTGCCAATTCCGAGATATTTACAACTGCAGGCTCAATTGTTATGCCAAGTTCTGTCTGCCATTGTTCTCGCAAAAATGCGGCATGAGCAGTATATGAAATGCTGCTGTACAGCGGGATTATTGGTATACCGCCCCCCCCAGGATAACCAGCTTCTTGTAATAATTTGCGGGCATGATCTGGATCATACGACAGGCCGGCTTCAGCTGAATGACCTGGTATTCCCGGGGGGATGAAACCTCCCAACGCCGGATATTCAAAACCGCCCAGGGCATTTTGGGCCAGGGTATGCCGGTCGATGGCCTGGGTAAAGGCCTGCCTCACCCGGAGGTCATTAAAAGGTGGGACCTGAGTATTAAACCGGGCAATATTGGTTGAAGGCCAGGGATTGGAGATATATTCGTCGGGAAATCGCTCCCGGGCTTCCGCCATCTCTTCAGCAGATAAACGGCCCAGGTCGAGTATATCTAACTCGTTTGCAGCATACATCTCTAAACGGGATTGTTCATTATCACACCAGAACAACTCCACATGTTCAACATTGCCGGAGGCTCGACCATGGTAGGACGGATTTTGGACCAAGACCATTTGGCATCCTGCTTGCCAGCTTTTTAATCGAAAGGGACCATTTGTAACGAGATTTGCTGGATCAATCCAATCAGGACCGCAGGCATCCCACAGATGATGAGGGATAGGAGAAGCGGAACTTTGGGCCAATAAGTGCAGCATGTGGCCGGTGGGTTTATTCAAGTCGATCACTAACTTGAATGGATCAGGAGCTTGGATACCTAATATATGGGAATTCTTTTCCTTGCCAGTGTGAAACTCCTCTGCGCCTTTAATGTCGAAAAATAAATTGGCAAAAGGTGATTCAACTTCTGGGTCAAGCATGCGCCTGAAGGCATAAATAAAATCAACAGCTGTTACCTGAGAATCATCGCTCCAGAGCACATCGTCCCTCAAGTGAAAAACATACTGCATCCCGTCGGCTGAAATCTCCCATTTATGAGCCACGTCGGGCACGATGTTCATATTCTGGTCGAGAGTCACCAGGCCGCTGAACAATTGCTCAACCACCCCTTCCCAGTTTCCTCCTTCGATCAGAGTTAGATCAGGTGGTTTTTGCTGCAATCCATACCAATCAACCCTCAGCGGGTGATCAGGCACTGGAGAATCAAGCGGGCTTTGCTGGAATTCAGAACGCTGGCGGATGGCAAAACCCGTTTTGTAGGCTTGTTGGGATTGTTTAAAATCCAAAGCAGTGAGGTAAGTTTGTCCAAGTTTTAAAAATGTTTCGGCGGTGCGGGCATCATCTCCCATCTCCTTTAACAGGGAAACCGCTCTCTCATAGTAATTGATGGCGTCTTGGTTGGCATGGATGTTCAATGCCCTGTCTCCCGCCAGAAGCAGATATTGGGCCGCTTTTCGGACAGACTGCGAATTGGTGTTCCGACCTTGCCAGAAATGAAAAGCCAGCTCAGCTGCTTTTTCATCAACTTGAGATCCAGACAATTTTTCCAATTCTAATCCAGCCCGGCTGTGTAGAAATTGCCTCCGGTGGGAGGAGAGTTCAGTATAAACGACTTCCTGGATTTTGTGGTGGGTGAATACATAGTCACGGTCAATCAGGCCGCTTCCATCAACGATGATCTGGTGCCGCAGCATTTGATCCAGGGCATCAAGAACAACTTCCTCAGCTTGCCCCCAGACTGCAGCCAGGAGATCGAAATCAAAATCAATTCCCAGAACAGCTGCAACCCGAAGTGCCTCCTGGGTAGCTCCATCCAGACGGTGAACCCTGGACAGGATAACTTCGCTGATCCGATCAGGCAGCGGCAATCCGTTCTGGTATGTTTTGTCAAAGTCTCCCTGCCAGGTGCCATCGACAAACGTAATCTCACCGGAACCAAAAAGCGCTTTGATGGTCTCCACCAGAAAGAGGGGATTGCCTTTCGTTTCCTGGTAAAGCCCCCGGGCAAAGGGAATGATCTTTTCACCCAATCCAGATAAGCCCTGCACAAGCTGCTCGGTGGCCTTGCTGGATAATGGCAAGAGCGGGAAGGATTGCATAAAACCTTCTTTATCCAACTGCTGGCAAAAAGCTTTCAGCGGGTGTCCCTCTCCAACGATATCGGATCGATAGCTGCCCACTATCAATAGGGGAGAACTGGTCAAGTGCCGCGTCAGGTAATGGACTAATTCCAGGGTGGACTCAGTAGCCCAATGAAGGTCTTCCAAAACCAGCAGCAAGGGATCGGAGCTGGAGATCGTTTTGAGAAAATTTGCTACCCCCGCAAAAAGATGAGCCTGTTCCTGGATGACCCCGCTTGATGCTCCCAGACCCTCTGCAGTCTGGTTTGCCAATAACCCTGGGATCAGCCTGCCCATCTCGACCAGCACCCAATCCGGGACACTGCCTGAATCTTCGGCAGATAGCTCCAACAATAAAGGACGGAGTGCCTCGGCAAAGGGCTGGTAAGGGAGCTGACGTTCAAATTCATAACATCGGCCCCATAGTCCCCTTTTTCCTAAAGATCGCAGGTTGGTTGTGAATTTTTCCAACAAGCAGGTTTTACCTACTCCCGGTTCGCCATGCACCAATATCAGCCCGCCCTGTCCAGTTTGGGCTGCTGCCCATTGTTCAGTTAAAAAAGTCAGTTCTTGATCTCTTCCGACCAATACCTCCCGGGCAACAATATCCAGGGGATTGCTCCCGGTCGAGGTGGATTTCAGACTGACAGGTTCCACTGCTACAGCAGATACAGGACCTATTTCATACTGACCGCTAAGAATAGCCTGATAAAGCTGGGTTGTCTCCACCATGGGCTCTACATTCAGTTCATCACCCACGATTTGGCGGCAGAGATGGTACTGTTCCAAAGCCAAGTTGCGCTGGCCTAAAGCACAATAAACCCGCATCAGAAGCCGGTGGGCATTTTCGTGCAAGGAGTCGATTTCCATCAGCTGGTGACCTGTAGAGAGGGCGCTGCTGAAATCGCCGGCCTTCTCCTGGTAAATCATCAATTTGGATAAAGCTTCGATTAACAATGTTTCCAAACGGAAACGTTCCCGGATCACCCAATCGTTGTAGAAGCCGTCCAGAAAGCCGCCTTGATAGATATCAATCGCTTCCCGTAATTCTGAAAAAGTCCCCAGCTTGACCTTTTGTTCAAAATGATCAGCATCTAGGTTAATAATTCCATCAAATGAAAATTGGACCGTAAGGGAATTGGCCTCCAAAGGATCATGATCTGGAAAACATTGCCGGATATGCCAGAGAGCTGTAGAAAGTGAACGCCTGGCTTTGTGGGACGGGGAATCTCCCCAGAACATATCCATCAGTTTTTCCCGGCTGTGGGATTGATTCCGATGGAATATCAAAAATGCCAGAAGGGATTGGGATTTAACTGTCGGGGGAGTCGTTAAGACAACCGCTGGAGGTTTCTGGTCATCCTGCCAGGCGAGCCTGAACCTACCCAGGTAATTTGCCTCCAGCTGTTTGGTTTCGACTGAATCTGGCATATTCTTTCTCAAATGGAACTTGGCCCTTATATGACCTGATTATCAAACGCTTGACACAAGCTTACTCGTGATAAATCTCTCCAGGTCCAGATCACTATCGGCCGAAAAGCTTCTTCGGGGCTGGGGCAGGCGACCATCAGATCCTCAATAGTTGGTCCAGTTGGAGCGGGTATCACAGATGAGGTTGGTGAGGCTATATCTGTCGAAATCGAAGATCCAGAGCTGTTTGATTGGCAGGTGGTAAGGATGATGACACAGAAAAGGGAAACCCAGAGAATTCTTTTATGGTCATGGGAATTTCTCCTTGAGGGAATTCATCCGGTAAGTAATATTTCTATATTCTAACTCAGAGGGGGTCTCTGAAATTAGTACTTTTTTTCACATTTGGAAGAGGCTTGCTTCCGCTCAGGACGGGCGTAGTCGAAGAGGGAAAAAGTCCATACTCTCTCTACTCGTCCGCCCTGCCATAAATGACAGGGCTAATAATGGCGCCCCTTCGGGGCTTTTGTGTCATTGCGAGGAGTCCGAAGGAGGACAGCCTGCCCCGAGCGAAGTCGAGGGGAAGCAATCTTCTGGCATGGTAAGGGATGGAATGAATTCCTCCCTCTGGCTGGCGCCGAACGTCGACCTCCGTCGACGTATTACTGTCTTTGCGAGGAGTCCGAAGGACGAGGAAGCAATCTCCTGGCATCCCCCTGTTTGTCATCCTGAGTGAAAGGAAGGATCCCAGCGGCGATCCTTCTTCCAAGGCAATCCTGGATGGAATGCCCTGTTCGCCCTGCGGTGAACCACAGGGCGAATAACGGCGCCCCTTCGGGGCTTTTGTGTCTTTGCGAGGAGTCCGTAGGACGAGGAAGCAATCTCCTGGCTTCATTTATCGCCCAACGAATGAATTCGTGGGCTGAGTTCTATGCGATGAGGGGTGCCATATGTTGATCGGTCTTTTTATATCATTCTAGCCATAGTATGGGAAAAGCCGCCTAACGGTGGCTCGGTCTCCGGTCATTACTTCAAAAACCTGTTTTTTTCTTTCCCAACCGATAGTTATTGATAGTCGAATGAGAGGGTTTGGGATAAATACTCCAGTATAAGAGTATCCAATGAAAAATCTAAACTTGTGGATACTCATCCTACTTGCCCTTTTTATCAACCTGGCCGGTGTGATAACGATCAGCTCGCTGGTTTGGATCATCCCCAGTTTCCCTCAATTGCTCTTTGGTCAGCTTCAACTGACACGGGATTCATCCCCGCTTTCTCCCCGGGACTATCAGAGTGCCGAGTTCATCCTGGGCCAGGTTGATCTAGCTGATATCGAAGGAGGAGTTTATATCCATCTCCAGGAAGATGTGCTCTTTTGGGATCCAGGATATCCCGGTTTCCCGCGGACTGAGTTGAACGAGGATGAAATCCACCAGATCCAGGAAGTGTTCTCAGGGGGAAAATTATTTACCCAAGGTTATCCGGAGGAAGGATTTAGCTGTGTTGAGATCTCTCCCGGAAAGGAACCTGGCTATAAAACTTGTCCGGAAGGTCAAGATTACTGGGATCAGCTGCAAGATTTCCGGGTGGAGGCCACACTCGATCGAGTGGTAGGCCTATTTCTTCTTACCTTAACCAGCGGGCAGGTGGTTGAGATCAGAATCTTTCCCGGAGAGAGGGAGTTGTGATTGTTCAGGGAGAGGATTGTTTTGAGATTGAGGGTAGGTCTGTGCCAGTTTCTTATTTCTACGAGTGTCCCTGAGCCCCTCGACAAGCTCGGGATAAACCCAGTTGAAGGAGCTGTTGGGGTGTCCCCTTATTTGTCATTCTGACCCCGAGCGAAGCCGAGGGGGAAGGATCCCAGCGGCGATCCTTTTTCCAAGGCATTGGGGATGGAATGAATTCCTCTCCCTGGCTGGCGCCGAACGTCGACCTCCGTCGACGTATTACTGTCTTTGCGAGCGACTGAAAGGAGCGCGGCAATCTCCTGTTATTAAAATTTATATTATTTTGTCTTTCCGAGCTTGCGAGGAATCCCAGCGGCGATCCTTTACCATGAAAGATCGATGGGTTATTGATTGATCCCCCCTTGGTTTAAACCATGGGCTGAGTCCTATGCGACGAGGGGTGCTATATCCGCCCTGGAGTTGTAAAGGATGGAATGAATTCCTCTCCCTGGCTGGCGCCAATCGTCGGCCTGCGCCGACGGTTAAGATTAGGACTGCGCTTGTGTACACAACAATTTGTCTTTCCGAGCTTGCGAGGAATCCCAGCGGCGATCCTTTACCATGAAAGAT
>CAYUXO010000086.1:0-10806 GCA_964448865.1 uncultured Anaerolineales bacterium | reverse complement strand
GCGGTATTGGACTCGAACCAACGACCTTTGCGATGTCAACGCAACGCTCTAACCAGCTGAGCTAACCGCCCATCGAAAAAACATTATACAACCTCACACCTGATTAGGCAATACTTTTTACCCCGCCAGGACCTTGTCCATAAAGACTCGAGTATATTTGGCAACCTCTGCTGGTTTCTCAAGCGGCAGCATATGACCCGCTCTCTGAACCACCTTTAATTCTGACTCCTTTATCCCATCTTGCAGCCCTTCCGAAAAACGCAGTGGGGTCATTTTGTCCTCTTCTCCTACCAGGATCAGAGTGGGTGACTTAACTTTCCCCAGCTGGCCGCTCAGATCGTAGGCATCACAGGCCCGGAAATCCGCTTCCAAGACTGATGGACGGGTTTTGAGCATTTGCTTTTTAGCGCCTTCCACTACCTGGATGTCTGTGCTGGGACTGAAGGACCAGCGGCAAATATTATCCACCGCGGCCGGGAAACTCCCGGGTGTGGCCAGGTCTTCGATCAGGGATAAATTGACCGGCAGCTGGGCTCCTGTGCTCATCAGCACCAGACCGTGCAGCAGTTCAGGATTATGAAGAGCTATCCAAAGGGCGATGGCTCCACCCATTGAATGACCACAGAGAAAAAACTTCGGCAGCTCCAGTTTGTGCAGCCAGTTGAGTACACCCTCGGCGTACCCGGATACCCGCTGCAAACCGTGGCCTTTGCTTTTTCCGTGGCCGGGAAGATCCGGGGAATAAACCCGGTAGCCTGCCAGGCGGCGTAGTTGGCTGGGCCAGGAAAGGTGTTCCCCCCCGGCGCCGTGGATCAGGACCAGGGGTACGCGCGAAATATCATCCGCGTGATAAGCCTGGTAGTACATATCAGCTAGGTAAGGCATGGTTTTATTATACGTTGGTTCAGGGGGAATATTAGATCAGCCGCAGGCGGTCAGCCGCGTCGGGGGTCAAAGGCAGCACTATCTGGATCTGGGTGCCTTCTCCTGGCCTTGATTTGACGTGGAACGCTCCCTGGACCAGTTCAGCACGCTCGCGCATATTAATCATTCCCAGGCTGCCCCGGTCATCATAGTTATCCATCACGTCTTCTACCAGGAATCCCTTGCCGTCATCCTCAATTTCCAGGAAGGCCAGGTCTTCCTGCAGGCGCTGAACTTTAACCCAGATGTGTTCGGCTTGGGCGTGTTTGCGGGCATTGTTGACAGCTTCTTCAGCGATAGTGAAAATCACTGTCTGGGTGTTCATGTCAAGTTGTTCAACGAGGGAGGTATCAGTTTCTATGATCACGTTTTGTCCAAAAGTCTCGCGGGTTCTTTTTGCCATTGAGTTCAAGGCGGGGATTAATCCCTCTGATTCCAATACCAGCGGACGTAGGCTAAACAGCATATGCCGAATTTGTTGGGAGGTACGACGAGCCAGTTCTTCAGTTTGATAAAGAGCTTCGGCAGCTGCGTTA
This sequence comes from uncultured Anaerolineales bacterium, assembly GCA_964448865.1. Lineage (GTDB taxonomy): Bacteria > Chloroflexota > Anaerolineae > Anaerolineales > UBA11858 > B10-G9. The sequence goes on along the minus strand of CAYUXO010000086.1, from coordinate 9,346 downwards.
ACATCCCGTTTAAGCAAAGCCCGGGCCCGGCTGATTTGCATGGGGATGGCCGCCACAGTCTGGGTCGGTCCATCGTGCAGAGCCCTGGCCAGTCGGCGTTGGGCTTCGCTCTGGACCTTAATGATCTGGTCCCGTTCTGTTTTTAGTTCCTGGAACAGATGAGCATTCGCCATGGCCATCTGGGCCTGATGACCAACTGTTCCGATTAATTCCCGGGCATCTGCAGTGAAATAATCCCGTTCAGGATGGCCAAACAGGAGCACACCAAAGGTATCAAGTCCAGCCCGCAAGGGCAGGCAGTAGCCTGAAGCGCAGGCTCTGAAGGATATGAATTGCTTTAACTCTGGATCAGTGCCCATTTCATTGGTCATGTGGGGGTCGCCAGATTCTATTACCCGCTCCAGTAATCCCGTGACACCAGGGACCCGGGTGTTTAAATCCGGCCTGGGCAAGCCCCTCCCATAAGCTACTACCAGGTCTGGCACAGCCATATCTTCTTCGGAAAACAATAGCACAGCGCTGATCAATCGATCGGTGGATAGATCTGATAAGCGCAGGGCCAGAACAGAGGCATCAAGGCTTTTTTCCAGGACGCGGGAGTAGTTCAGGGTCACGGTTAGATCCGTGATCAGCTGGAACATTTTCCGGATCCGTTCTGTTATTTGTTTGTTTTCTTTTTTCTTGGGCTTGGGAGTTGGATCTTCTTGTTTGCCTTGAAGCATGGGCAGCACGAAATAAGCTGCCCCACCTCCCAGAAGCAGGGAAATCACTACGGCCAATATCAGAATGATCCAAAACTCTTGTACTGATACCATCTTTTACATAAACCTCATGTTAATAGTCTATATCATAACTTAAAAAGGGGAACTTATCATCCTGACAAAGTGTGCCCTTAAACTGTCTTTCATCCGCTGATCATCTCTTCCTCAAACAATCCTTGCAGCACAGGGATCAGTTTTCTAACTGCCAGGGCCCGGTGACTGAGACTGTTTTTCTGCTCTGGGGTCAACTCTGCCATCGTCAATCCCGAGTCTTCCAGCTGAAAAATCCTATCATAACCAAATCCACCATCCCCCTTGCCTTCCGGGATGATTTCTCCCTGGCAGGTACCACGGGTGACGATCGGAGAGCCTTCCGGTCCTACCAACGTAACCACTGATTGGAAAGAGGCTTTCCAGGGACGGGGGTATTTTTCCAAATTTTGGACCAGGAAGCGGCGGCGATCTTTGTCGGTTGCTCCCGGCTGGGGCGCGTAGCGGGCTGAAAATATACCTGGAGCTCCATCCAGAGCTTCAACCTCTAAACCGCTATCATCCGCCAGGGCCCAGATTTTGGACGCCTGGGCAAAAATAGCCGCTTTGAGCACGGAGTTTTCCAGGTAATTGATTCCGCGTTCTTGCACCTGGACATTGAGGCCGAGGTCAGCAGGGGATAAAAGGACAAGATCGAGCCCGTCTAAAAGCGACCGCAGCTCAGCCAGCTTCCCTTGATTGTTGGTTGCCAGTAATAGCTTGATCATGATTTTTTTTCTATACCAATCTAATTACTTTGATTTTAAGTGATTATTGAAATCGGTGCTTAAGAAAATAGTAAGGTTTGCAGAGCAGTAAGGCGCCGCTTGAGGTAAAATTGGACTACCATTTTGAAATAAAAAACTATGCCAACCAATCTGCCTGCCGACTATTTTAATGCCGAAGAACGTTTTCGCTCTGCGACAACGCCTGAGGATAAAATAAAATTCCTCGAAGAGATGATGGGAACGATTCCTAAACATAAAGGAACGGATCATCTCAGGGCGGATCTGCGAAAGAAACTTTCCAAACTAAAGACGGCCAGCACATCGAAGAAAACTTCAAAAAAACAGGTTTCTCCCTACCATATTAATAAGGAAGGTGCTGGCCAGCTTATCATCATCGGCTGCACCAATGCGGGAAAATCTTCTCTGGTGTCCACCCAAACCAACGCTGACCCCGAAGTCTCAGAAGTGCCTTTCACTACCTGGAGCCCCATGCCAGGCATGATGATGATTGAAAATTTTCAGGTCCAGCTGATTGATACCCCACCATTTAGTGAGGATTATATCGATCCGGAATTTCTGAACTTGATCCGCAGGGTAGATCTGGTGCTGATCATGATCGATCTGCATGCTAATCCGGTCCAGCAGCTGGAATTTATTTATCAGAAGCTGGGTGAAAATCGCATCATACCCCACTTCCTGGAAGGACATATCGAAGCTGAAGGTTTTTTGCTGCATGTGCCAACTCTGGTGGTGGTCAATAAATTTGACAGCACAGATTATGAGGAGCATTACCAGATTTTCCTGGAGCTGTTGGAAGTTGATCATCCCATGATCCCGGTTTCAGCTAAATATGGCCATAACCTGGACGTTTTGAAGAAGAAGATTTTTGAAATGCTGGGAGTGATCCGGGTTTATTCCAAAGCACCCGGTCAAGATATTGATAAAACTGCCCCATTTGTGGTGGAAAAAGGCATTCAGCTGGCGGATTTTGCAGGAAAGGTCCACAAGGATTTCCAGGAAAATCTTAAAAACGCCAAGATCTGGGGAACCAGTGCTGACTTTCCGGGTCAGCTGGTCAGCCGCAACCATGTGCTCGAGGACGAGGACGTAGTGGAACTGCAGATATGATAAAAATGACGGAGGACGGATGGACGCTTCGCGTCCGACCGGGGACGGAAGACGGCTAAAATCACTGTCATTGCGAGGGCAGCTTTTGCCCGAAGCAATCTCCTCAATAGTTGAGAAAGATCCATAAGCTATTAAGAAAGAGGGGGAAATTAATGGATGAAAGAACTTATTTCGTCTATATCATAACCAATAAATACAACACAACCCTTTATACTGGTGTAACTAATAATCTATATCGCCGGGTCCTTGAACACAAATCTGGATTTGGATCAGAATTCTCCAAAAGATACAATCTCACTAAGCTTGTCTTTTATGAACTTTCGCGTGATGTTCGATCAGCTATCTGGAGAGAAAAACAAATTAAGGGTGGGTCGAGGAATAACAAGATTGAGATGATTAATTTAATGAATCCTGATTGGATAGATCTCTTTGATGATTTGTAAGGTATTCCGATTAACAGGAGATTGCCGCGCTCACAGTGTTCGCTCGCAATGACATACTTCTGTCATTGCGAGGGCATCCTGAGTAGCGTTTCACAGAAACGTGTATCGAAGGAGCCCGAAGTAATCTCCTGGGAAGTTGATAGCTTCAAGCCTTTTTCCGTGTACAATGTACCTATCCAGGGGGAAGTTTATTGGTTGACTTGATCCGTGTTTATCAATTAGTGCATTCGTTCTATCGGGCATCCTGAGAAAAAGGAGAATATCATGCCGCTCTTTAATAGAAAACTATCAACCTTGAGTTTAGTTTTCATCATCATGCTTTGTTTAAGTTTGATCGTGGCTGGATGCAGTGATCTTCAAAACGTTTCTCAACCTAATGGCGGTGATGAAGATGGACTTGAAATGATTGATCTCTCTGGTGAAGATGGGGATTCAGATGACTCGGATGATGATATCAGCTTTGACGATAGTGACGTCCCTCCTGCCTACGGCATTTGTCCCGCTCATCCGATGGCATTGTTCCTCGTCGTAAATCATACCTGGGATTACAGTCCTGACCGGGATCTGGCTAAGATGCGGGTGGATGGGAAAACAGCGCCCTTTGTATCCTGTCCGCTTTCGGTTCATGGCAGCAAGGTCACCATGGAGGATTGCATCTTCCCTTTCACAAATACAGGATATATGCAAGGCGATCCTGATCGCTGTGATATCACAGCCAGCGGTGACGCCATATTGTCCGTGGAAGAGGCCTCTTGTAAAGATGGGAAGATCACCCTCACCATCATTGAGGTTATTGACACTGACGGGGGTCCAAGCGGGACGTTGAGTTGCCCCAATAAATCATCTACGCCTTTTGTACCTTTTTATCCGTACTCGCGCACAACTAGAACTTTTGATATCATAGTGGGCGGTATTGAACAATCTGAAGATATGAACCCGGACCTGACGGGTCAATATCGATACCACAAAGAATGGGCTCTGCATTCCACAGAATTGCCGATGCCAGAAAACGAGGATTAATTAGAGCTGAGTTGTTTGAGGGAATATAGGGGGAATAAAAGGATCATTTAAGGGACTAACTCCTTTCAAAGGACTTAGTCCCTATTCCATTGTCTTTGCGAGGGACTCTGAGCCTGACGAAGGGCTCCTGCTTGTTTTCCTACTGTCATTGCGAGGGAGCGTAGTGGACGAAGCAATCTCCTGATATGTTGAGAGACAGAAACTTACATCTCCCTAGACCAGGGGTGGTTAAGACCAGGAGATTGCCACGTCGCGTTTCGTGTCCCTCCTCGCTATCGCTCGCTGTCCCCTCGAGCTCCTCGCAATGACATATTGCCAATTACTGGTACTATATATTGATTATGAAAATCCCCCGCAAATCCTGGCAGCAAATTATCAGCACCACCCTGATTCGGACTGTATCTAATACCGGCTTCCGGATGATATTTCCTCTTCAGCCCATTTTGATGAAAGGCTTTGGGTTGAGCCTGAATCAGATTACCCGCATGTTTGCCGGGCAGTCCCTGGTGGGCATGATCGGACCTTTCCTGGCATCTATCGCTGATGCGAGGGGACGACGTTCCGGCATGCTGGCAGGCATGATTCTCTTTACTCTTGGAACACTGTTGATCGTCTTTATTCCAACACCATTGGGATTTTTTATCTTCCTGGTCCTATCCATGCTGGGCAAGTCCGTTTTTGATCCCTCTCTTCAGGCTTTTTTTGGCGATACCATCCCCTACAATCGGCGGGGTTTTGTGCTGGGAATCACCGAGATCAGCTGGTCACTGGCATTTTTTCTGGGGGTTCCAGTTGCAGCATTTCTGATCGATCGATATGGATTGTTATCTCCTTTCATTTTGATGACTGCCCTGGGAGTTTTATCTTTTTTAGTTATTCTCATCTTGATTCCAATTGAATCTTCACCTCGAAAAAACCTTCCAGGATTCACTGCCAATATCAAACTGGCCATCAAATCTCGGTCAGCTCTGGCTGGATTGGGAGTGACCCTGTTGATCTGTGCTGCCAACCAGTTGGTTAACGGAGTTTTTGCAGTCTGGTTGAATGAATCTTTTAGCATGCAGATAGCAGCCCTGGGGGGGGCATCTGCGGTGATCGGGATAGCTGAATTAATTGGTGAAGGTGGGGTCAGCGCTTTTACGGACCGGATCGGCGCCAGACGGGCTGTCCGGTTAGGATTGATCGCCAGTGTGGTGTCATCAGTTCTTCTCCCTTTCCTGGGAGGCAGCTCCTGGGGAGCATTCCTGGGATTATTCCTTTTTTACCTGGCATTTGAGTTTACCATCGTCAGCCTGATCCCCCTCATGACTGGTGTCCTGCCTGAAGCTAGGGCTACTGTGATGGCATTAAATATCGCCAGCGCAAACCTCGGACGAGGACTGGGTTCACTCCTGGTGGCTCCCCTTTACCTGTGGGGTTTCTGGTCCAATGCCATTTTTGCCGGTTTCGGGAGCCTGCTGGCGATACTTGTTTTACGTTATGTGGTGGTCCAGGAAGACCACTGATTTATTCGATCGGCAGATCCTCCAATTCCTTTACCATTCCTTCAATCACATCAAATCCCCCCTGCCAGAAATCGTGGCTAGAGATATCAATGCCTGATTCTGAGAGGATCTCGGCCGGAGCTTTGGATCCGCCGGCTTCCAGGATCTTGATATAACCTGGTTTAAAACCATCACCTTCTTTCTGGTAGCGCTGATAAAGGGACAAAACCAGCAGCTGGCCAAAAGCATAGGCATAAACATAAAATGGGGTATGGTAGAAATGTGGGATAGAGACCCATTCCCAGCGGAATTCGTCGCTGATCGAAACCGTTTTGCCAAACTGGGTTTTGAGGTTTTCCAGGTACATATCTGAAACCTCATCAATGATCGATCCCTCCTGGATCATCTTGTGGGCATCCCGTTCGAACATGGCAAAGAAGGATTGCCTCATGATGGTCGAATAAGCGTCATCGACCTGTTTGAAAAGGATATCGCGCCTGACAGCCGGATCATCTTCCTGGGTGAGCAGCTTGTCAATCAGCAGCATTTCGCCGAAAGTGGATGCGTTCTCCGCCAGCGGCAGAGAGGAATGATAGGTGAAGATACTGTGATCAGCGGCTAAAAGGGCATGGATGCCGTGTCCCAGCTCATGGGCCATGGTGGCAACCGCATCCGCTGTGCCCTGATAGTTTAACAATACCCAGGGTGACAAGTCCTTGTCAACCGACCAGCAGAAAGCCCCGCCGCGTTTGCCTTTCCGAACTTCGCTGTCCACATGGCCGTCGGCGATAATTTTTTCAGCCAGCTCAGCAACGCGGGGATCAAAGGTCTGGAAAGCATCCAGCACCATATCCACGCCTTCCTGATAGGTATAGGTTTTATCTGATTTAGCAACCGGGGCGTAAATGTCATAACGCCGGAGTTGATCTGTTTTCAGCCAGCGGGCTTTGAGGTCAAAGAAGCGCTGGAAGGTGGGGGCATTTTTTTCACAGACCTGCAGCAGGGCATCCACGGCTTTATCAGGCACATCGTTTTGCAGGTTGCGCACGGAAATGGGACTGCCGTAAGAGCGTAGGTCGATATTTTCGTTATGCCAATCCCGCACAATAGTCTGGTAGATCTGCCCCAGGATGGGACCATCATCGCCGTAGACTTTGTAGAGTTCCTGGTAAATGGCTGCCCGGAGATCGGGATCGTGATGGCGGGCGTAAACCATTAATTCGCCCCGGGTCAGGTCCTGGACTTCGCCTTCAATTTCAACTTGATAGCTGTAGCGGTTGGTGATCGAGGAATACAGGGTGTTGAGGGCACTGGATCCGGTCACATTTTTGATGTTGAGGATTTTTTCTTCCGGCTCTGATAACGTATGAGGGGTATAATGGCGCATTTCCTCCAGCCAGTAGCTCAAATCTCCAGCTTTGGCCATCAACCGGTCAGCATTTTTCTGGTCAAGTCCCTTCCACCATAGGTTGAAGAACAGCACCCGGTTCTGCAGTTCAACCAGGAACTGCTCAATCCTGGCTTGCAACGCCTGGGCATCCTGGTTCTGGGTGTCCTCTGAAAACCACAATCCAGTAAATCCGTACAGCCGATTGCTTTGTTTAGTGATTATTTCCAGATCAGAAACTATCTTCTGGAAAGATTTTTCGTCGATGTCATCTGAAAGCTGGGGTCGATATTCCTCAAAAGCAGTGATGGCTTTTTCCAGGGTTTCCTTGGCGCCTTTATATTCTGGTGTTTCATGACCTGGGAAAAGCGGGGCTAAACTCCAGCGTTCCTGTTTATATTCTGTAGTCATAGTTCACTCTCTTTACTAAATATTATTTGATAAATAATGCACTGATTAGTTTTGCGATTATACTTCAAGAGGGTATGTCTGTGGGTGGAATGGGTTCTCGAGGAAGGGAATCCTGATAAAATCATTCTTCGTGATCTCGCATAATCCTTTACTACCCAACGATGCCTTGCAGGCTGCTTCGCATGAAGTTGTGGGCTGAACAAACAAGGTCTCATATGTAGGACCCCCACTCGATCTCTACGATCCTGACCTGGTGATAGAAACCTCCCATTGGGGAGGTTTGGTTCTCCATAGCCCACGGTTTTCCGAAGGACGCCCTGTGCGACAACCGTTGGATATACATCAATAGCATAAAAATTTGTTTCCAGAGTATTTCCCAGGGTATTCCATGACAGCCCACATGTTATAATTTTCGGATAGTTTTAAAGAGTAATGGATGGTTATTAAAATTGGATGTAAATTGTCCTGGAAACAAATAGAACGGCTGGAGAGCTTATGGCAGAAGCGCTTGATTTTCAATCCTTGATTATGGTCCTGGAAAAATTCTGGGCTGATAACGGATGCTTGATCTGGCAGCCTTATCACACAGAAGTAGGTGCCGGTACTATGAATCCGGCCACTTCCCTGCGTGTTTTGGGCCCGGAACCCTGGAATGTGGGTTATGTGGAGCCCTCCATCCGTCCCGATGATGGACGTTACGGGGAAAATCCTAACCGTTTTTATCAACACACTCAGTACCAGGTCATTTTAAAACCAGATCCCGGAAACCCCCAGGGTCTGTATCTGAAGTCTTTGGAAGCCATGGGAATTGACCCCGGGGTTCATGATATTCGTTTTGTGGAAGATAACTGGAAATCACCTGCTCTCGGTGCCTGGGGTTTGGGTTGGGAAGTCTGGTTAAACGGCCTGGAAATAACCCAGTTCACATACTTCCAGCAGTCCGGCGGCCAGGCGTTAAACCCGATCTCGGTCGAGCTCACTTATGGTTTGGAACGGATTGCCATGGCTCTGCAAGATGCTCGCGATTTTAAGGACATTCGCTGGAACGAACACTTTACCTACGGTGATGTCCAGCTGCAAAGTGAGCAGCAGTTCAGTAAATACGCCTTTGAATTGGCTGATGTCGACAATATGCGGGAGCTTTACCGCATTTATGAAGAGGAAGCCAAACGCTGTCTCGATGCTAAACAGGTTTTGCCAGCTCATGATTATGTTTTGAAATGTTCTCATACCTTCAACTTACTGGACACCCGGGGAGCTGTGGGTGTGACCGAAAGACAGGGTTTCTTCCACCGCATGCGAGATCTTTCCCGCCAGGTTGCGGATGCCTATCTTGAAGAACGCCAAACACTGGAATTTCCCTGGCTAGATGAAGGTGAGAAACAATCAGTGAAAAGCAGAAAAACATCCCCACCATCATACCCGAAAAAACCGGCTCCCTTCCTACTGGAGATCGGCACGGAAGAACTGCCCTCTGGAGATGTGGTTGATGCTGTCAGCCATCTGGAAAAAGCACTTCCCAAAATATTAAAGGATCTCAGGTTGGAGTACCAGGGTTTGCAGGTACTGGCAACACCGCGCAGGCTGGTGGTCTCCCTTGCTGAACTGGCGGACCGACAGGATGATCTAGAACAGTTGGTTAAGGGACCTCCCAGTGAGCGGGCTTACGATCAGGACGGGGTACCCACCAAAGCAGCTGAAGGATTTGCATCTTCTAAAGGCGTCAGCGTGGATGAACTCGAAGTCAGGGAAATGGATGGCGGAGAATATGTGGTGGCGGTCGAGCGTAAAACTGGTTTGCCAGCTCACGAGGTACTTTCCAGTGCATTACCAGAGTTGATCTCTTCCATTCGTTTTGGCCAATCCATGCGGTGGAATGATCCCTCGCTGGCTTTTTCCAGGCCAATACGCTGGCTGCTGGCACTGCACGGTGATGGCTTGATTCCCTTTTCTT
>CAYUXO010000085.1:0-10943 GCA_964448865.1 uncultured Anaerolineales bacterium | reverse complement strand
AGTGAGTCCTGAAGGCGCAGTCGGTGAACTTCAAACTTTGGATATCCAATTATTAGGTGCAAACTGCGGCACCGGGGCGGCTGAGTTAATCGAAGCCATCCAGGCTATACAAGCTGCGGATCCAAAACTGCCTATTATCGCCAAAGCCAATGCAGGCGTCCCGAAAATGGTGGGAACCGAGATTATTTATGACGGTTCCCCTGAGGTGATGGCCGCCTATACCACGAAGGTCTGGAAAGAAGGCGCCCGGCTGATCGGCGGCTGCTGTGGAAGCACCCCGGAACACATCCGGGCCATGGCTGAAGCCCTGGCTGAGATCTGATAAAAATATTGACCTAAAAATAAATCCCGGCTGGTTTATCTATCCTCGTATGCACCCTGAAAACCGGACAAATGAATAGATCCCACTCTGAATATTTTATACAAACTGACGCCGTTAGAATTCAGGCGTCAGTTTTGCTCTAAATGAGGTTTAATAACCTGGTTTGATCTTCCCCAGCTCAGGGATTGAAATCCTCAGTGGGTACATCCCTCAGAAATCGAGGGATGTCCGATCGTCGATCTGCATCGACGCTTAACGGACAAATGATCCCTAAGGTACTAAGATCCATTGGGTAGATCCTTGTCCCTGTAAAAGTTTATCGATACGTCCCCGGAGGGGGACGTTTGGTCTGAGCGAAGGCGAAGACCCATCTGAGGACTTCAGTCCATGATGAAAGACATGCAAATACCTCCCATATAGTTAAATGTACGAGAGGTGTCCTTAATTTTGTGTCCTATTTTTGGGGTTCAGTGCACACCTGGCCGGGTTTTCATTTAACTTTTGAGATAATCATTTAGGATCACCCGATTAACTCTCAGTAAGATAAGATAAATTTCATAAGCCAAAGAATTAGTTTATACTAGATGTTTGATATAAACATTATTTGAAAATTTGGAGATATCATGGCAAAAAATCTCACCACAACTGTTACCTCAAAATCCCAATCTGTTGAAATTAATCGTGATAACCCCACAGTGATCATCGGGGAAAGGATAAATCCAACTGGCCGTAAAACGCTGCTTAACCAACTAAAAAGCGGGGTTTTTGATATGGTGAAATCTGATGCTATTGCCCAGGTTGAAGCTGGCGCAAAAATCATCGATGTGAATGCCGGTGTTCCAGGCGCAGATGAATCCGAATTATTAAAGGATATGATTTCAGTCATTCAAGAAGTAACCGATATGCCGCTGTGTTTTGACACGGCAGATGAAAAAGCCCTGGAAGCTGCTTTATCCATATATGAAGGAAAAGCCCTGATAAACTCGGTAAACGGTGAGGAAGAACGCCTTGCCAGTGTACTCCCGCTAGTCAAGGAATATGACGCCTCAGTCATCGCGTTATGCATGGATGACGATGGTATACCACCCACAGCTGAAGATCGCTTAAAAGTTGCGGAAAAGATAATCGAAAGGGCAGCTAAGCTTGGCATTAGCACGGACAGGCTGGTCGTTGATCCCCTGGCACTGACCATGGGCTCCGATCATAAAGCTGGAAAAATTGCCCTGGATACCATCAAAATGGTAGTCAACGAATTCGGCACAAATATGACCATCGGAGCCAGCAATATATCCTTCGGTATGCCTGATCGACCTTCTATCAACGCAATTTTCCTGTCTATGGCTATCCAGGCAGGATTAACTTGTCCAATCACTAATCCCCTTGAAGAAGAAGTTCGGCTCGCTATCCTGGGCGCTGACCTAGTACTGGGTAGGGATGAATTTGGCATGAATTGGATCAAATCCTACCGTGCCCGGTCAAAATAAATTCCGGGATCCCGTTTCAATCGGGAGAGGAGGTTCCACCCATTGAGTGAACATTTATCTGAAATTACAGCTCTGCTCATAGAAGGCAACTTCAATGAAATTGCTGAGATCACCCTCTCTGCCCTGGATGCAGGCACATCTGCAGACAAGATCCTCAGTCAGGGGTTGATGCCCGGCATGGACCATATTGGCATTGAATTCAAAGCAGGTAGGGTATTTGTACCTGAAGTTCTGCGATCTGCCAAAGCCATGCAGGAGTCCATGGATATCATCCGCCCCATTCTGGCGGAGACCGGATCAAAACCCGTCGGGAAAATTGTGCTGGGAACCGTTAAGGGTGATTTGCATGATATTGGAAAGAATCTGGTAGGCATGATGTGCGAGGGAGCTGGATTTGAAGTAATTGACCTGGGAAAAAACGTTGATCCCCAGCAATTTGTTGACGCAATGAACGAATTGCAGCCAGACATTCTGGGTATGTCCGCCATGCTGACCACAACCATGATGTCAATGGATCGAACAATACAGGCTCTTCAAGATTCAGGTGTCAGAGACCAGCTGAGCGTTTTAATTGGCGGCGCCCCTGTTAACCAGGATTTTGCAGATAAGATCGGGGCTGATGGATATGCTTCCAATGCAGCTTCAGCTGCAGATCTGGCAATAAAAATAGTTAATCAAAAACGAAGCTGATCAAATAGGCAGGAGTACAGGATGCCTCAAGTCACGCTGATATATGGCAGTGAAACAAAAACGATAATCGCCGAGGATGGCGCTCTGTTGGGAGACGTCATTTCCGCTTCAGGACTTCCCTTTGAACAACCCTGTGCTGGCAGAGGAACTTGTGGGAAATGCAAAGTCCTGGTAGAACTCGGAACCGCCCCTCCTGATGAAATAGAAATCAAGAACCTGACTAAGGGAGAAATTGCCCTTAATAACCGCCTCGCCTGTCGGGCTCAGGTCCAGGGCGAAACACGCCTCATTCTTTCGCCCATTGTGGTTTATTCCAATAAGATATTTAAAGGCAGTTCGCGCTACAAAAAGGAACCTGATGTCCCGCTAGGATTGGCAATAGATCTTGGATCGACCACAGTAGCTGCATTCTTAACAACTCTAGATAATGGTGAGGTCGCTGCTGGAAGTGGGGGTCTCAATCAACAAACGGTATATGGTTCAGATGTGATCTCCCGCCTGGCGGCTGCCCTGGATAATCCTCAAAACGCTGAGCGATTACATCGGCTGGCACTGGCATCCATTAACCAGGCCGTGGATTCCCTGAATTTATCCCCCAAAACCTGGGGACGAATTGGAAGAGTAACCATTGTCGGCAACACTGCCATGCACCATTTGCTGACCAGGCTGCCGGTCAACAACCTGGCTTTTATTCCCTTCCAACCCCACGATACCAGATCAATCCCAAATGCAAATGACATCATGGAAGGTATCTTTCCCGAGGGTGTTCAGGTCTCCCTGCCCCCCCTTATTGGTGGATTTGTGGGATCTGATGCCCTGGCCTGTCTGGCTTACTTTGGATTTGATGATCCTCCTGGTCCCATAGCCGCCATAGACCTGGGCACAAATGGCGAAGTAATGATCACTGATGGGGAAAAGATCTTAACCGCCTCAACAGCAGCTGGACCTGCGTTTGAAGGAGTGAATATATCATGCGGATCCCGGGCTATAGACGGGGCAATAACTCGAGTGAAGCTTACGGAAGAGGGGCTGGAATTGACCACCATTGCTGATGCCCCCCCGGTTGGATTAACTGGATCAGGTCTCCTGTCTGCTATTGCCGAATTCCGTCGGGCAGGCCTAATTGATATCAGCGGCCGCATCAACCCGGAAGGTGATTCTGGCTTGATACCCGTTGATACTAAAGACGGGGTCAAACGAATCCAATTTTGTCCAGAACCGGAGCTGTATCTAACCCAGATCGATATTCGGGAGTTACAGAAAGCTAATGGCGCTATCCGCGCTGCAGTTGATGTGTTGATGGATCAGTTGGGTTTGGCTCCCAACGATCTCCAGCATATCTACCTTACAGGCTCATTTGGCGGCGAGGTGGATATCGATGCCATCCTGGAATTAGGCATGATCCCCCCCGTAGCAAAAGGAATTGTAGAAACAGTAGCCAATGGGGCGGGTTTTGGCGCAGCCATGTTCACAACTGATGAGGGTTTTGCTCTGGGAGAAATGCTGGCCAAAAAATCTCAACAGGTAGACCTGGATCAGTCCGCTAATTTTTACGACTTTTATATTGAAGGTATGAAGCTTGCTCCCTGATAGGTGCTGCAATTGAACCACTCTCAAAAACTCCACCCTTCCAGATTAACAGGAATATTTCTGGTTCTGATTGCAACAGCTTGCTGGGGAACTTCTGGTATTTTCATTATTAATATCATTGAAAAAAGTGGCTTATCTGCAGTTGGTTTGGCATTCTGGAGGGATTTGATATCTTCCCTGATATTACTGGTGGGTATCTTGATCATCCGTCCCAAACTGCTGCACCTAAAAAAGAAGGACATCCCCTGGCTGGTCGCGATGGGTGCAATCAGCATAGGGGCTTTTCACATATTCTGGAATATGTCCGTCTTAACCCTGGGCGCCTCACTGGCAACAGTGATTCAGTGCACCGCTCCTGTTTTTGTAACTATCATGGCGCGTGTGTTCTTTAAGGAGTCCCTCAACTTTCGGAAGGTGCTGGCTATTCTGGCCGCAGCAGGCGGGACAGTTCTGGCAGCAGGATCAATTATTGGAGGAAATTGGATAATAGATCCCCAAGGTTTTGGAATTGCGATCCTATCAGCTCTTACTTATAGCTCATTATTCCTCTTTGGCAAAAGACTCACTGCTGATTACAATCCCTGGACAATAACATTTTATGTCTTCGCCATTGGCACAATGACAATATTTATCTTCCAGGGCGCCAGGCCAGACCCCTGGCCAGCTGGAAGCGGTGTTCTGGGGTGGATCCTCGGTTTTGTGCTGATGTCAACCATACTGGGATTTGGACTTTACGTAAAAGCTCTCCAGATCCTGCCTGCAAGCGTAGCGTCCATCACGGCAACTGCTGAAATCTTGTTTGCGGCCATACTGGCGAATATCTTCCTGGGAGAAAGATTGGGGGGATGGCAGATACTGGGAGCTCTGCTAATAATCTTCGGTGTTGTGCTGGTATCATTTACCAAAGAACGCTCTGCTGATAAACAGTTATAATTATCATTTTTTCCATCCTTTAAAAGGATAGGTCCTATGTCTATTGTTATCTCAGATATTGAAGGAACATTGACAACCGGTTCCAGCTGGAAAGCCCTCCAGAAGTATTACCTGACCTACCTGAATCCCTGGGTGTACCGCATTTTCCTTTTCAGGTGGCTGCCGCGGTATCCACTGGTTCAGGCAGGTATTCTTGATAGGAAAAAGGCTATGACCGAGTGGATGCATCGGGAAATTAATCTTCTTAAGGGATATTCCCCGGATGAATTTAATAAGATCGCCGAATGGATCGTTGAAAATGAGATGTGGTCGCAAAGAAGAGATTATCTGATTAAGGAATTGGAAGAATATAAAACATCCGGAAACAAAATTGTGCTTGTCTCCAGCGCCTACCAACCCTTTGTTGACCGGTTTGCGGACCATATTGGCGCAGATTCAATTGGTTCTTCTCTCATATATGAGGAGAATAAACTAACCGGCGTTTCATCACCGGTAAATGCTTACCAGCAGAAAGCAGATAACATACTGGCCCGATATAAAAACGAGAAAATCACAGCAGCCTATGGTGATACGATCTCCGATTTACCCATGATGGAACTCAGTGAAGCACCTGTTGCGGTAACCCCCTCCCCAGAACTCCGAAAAATCGCCGAAAACCGGGGCTGGCGGATTATAGAGAGTCAGGAGTGAATAAAATGCCTGAAGGTTTCTAGCACATCCCGAGATTGCCCTGTGATAAATCACCGGGCTAAAACCAGCGCCCTATCGGGCTAGAATAATCCTATATTTCCGTTTATCCTCAAAAAGAGACCTCAACAAAATCATTCAACAGGGGGAATTGATGCCATACTCTAAGCTCTTTTATCATATTATCTGGAGTATAAAAAAAACAGGGAACCAAACATAACAGCAGAAATTGAGGAACAGTTACATACTTTCATAGCCAAAAAAGCAATTGGGTTGGGAGGTACCATTCATGCTTTGAATGGAACTGATGATCATATTCATCTAGCCGTATCTATACCAGCATCTATCACAATATCAAGATTTATTGGACAAATAAAGGCTGTTTCCTCTACTAAACTTAACAAATCAAACCTTGGAGAAGAAAAATTCTTCTGGCAGTCTGAATACTCGGTTTTTTCATTTGGGGAACAAGATCTGCAATATGTTGTCCGATACATAAAGAACCAGAAACAACACCATTTCAGGGGTACTGAAAAGATCAACATGGAAATCCAGGAATCAAAAAAGCCTGCTTCAGCAGGCACAGGTAATTGCCCGGTCATTCATGACCGGGAGATAATTGAACGTCTATAAGACGCTATTTTAAAGAGGATCAAATAATGTCCGCATTCCTCTCAAGGGCGTTATGAAAGTAAGAAGGAAACACTTCTCCCCATCATTATCTTGAGGAAACAAGGCATATTTAAACCCACCGGGGTTGACAAAAGCCCAGATGGAATTACAATAAGTGTCAACTTATTCATAATAATTGGATTGTTTTATGATTTTCATTTGCTCCTGTATACAGCGGGGATCGTAAATCTGCTTCCAGAAATTAAACTGATCAATCCAGTCCTGGAAGTATGAGCGATTTCCGCAGATCTCCGGAAGAACTCAACTTCCCAGACAAGTTGGTCAATTTTCATTTAATAGGAAGCAATCAATGCAGGATTTGAAACCGTATGTAAAAAGAATATCGCTTGATGAGGGAATGCCATCCCTGGTTGGCAATACCCCTCTGTTGCCTTTGGTCACGTTATCTGATCATACGACCAGCCGGGTCCAGGTATTTGCCAAAGCGGAGTGGTTTAATCCCAGCGGTTCAGTAAAAGATCGGCCAGCTTGGGGAATTATCCAGCATGCACTGCATCAGGGGAAAATCCTGCCCGGGATGCATCTGTTGGATTCAACATCTGGAAATATGGGTATCGCCTATGCAACTTTCGGTTCCGCCCTTGGAATTCCGATAACCCTGACGCTGCCATCCAATGCCAGTCCTGAACGGGTAAAAATCATGGAAGCCCTGGGTGCTGAGTTAATTCTGACCGATCCCCTGGAAGGATCCGATGGCGCCATGCGGGTTGCACAGCAGCTGGTAAAAGATCACCCCGAAAAATATTATTATGCCAACCAATACGATAATCCAGAAAATTGGAAATCACATTATAAAAGCACCGGGCCAGAACTCATTGAGCAAACCCGCGGAAAAATAACACATTTTGTGGTGGGAATGGGAACAACTGGCACAATGACAGGTGTGTCGCGCTATTTTGCGGATCACCATCCGGGTGTTAAGGTAATTGGGGTTCAACCCGATTCTCCCTTTAATGGATTGGAGGGATTAAAACATTTGCACTCAGCCATCCAGCCGGGAATTTATGATCCAGCAGCAGCTGATCGGATTATTGAAGTAAAAACAGAAGATGCCTATGATATGGTCCGCTGCCTGGCTAGAGAAGAAGGATATTTTATAGGTATATCCTCCGGAGCTGCAGCTGTGGCGGCCCGGGAAGTGGCAGGTGAACTCGACGAAGGTGTGGTTGTAACTGTATTTCCGGATGCCGGTTTCAAATACTTAAGTGACGAAAAATTATGGAAAGGGTCATGAGCATCAATATACCTGAGGAAATTTTGGATCAAATCCACCTTCATGGAGAAAAGGCTTATCCCGAAGAAGGTGCCGGACTTATGCTGGGTACAGAAAAGAATGGAAAACGCGTTGTCTCTAACCTTCTTTTCCTCACTAATTCCCGGGAAGATACCGCCCGGCACAATCGTTATCTGATAACTGCCGAGGATATGCTCCGGGGTGAAGGGGAAGCTGAACGTCTTAGTATTAGTATCATCGGGATCTTTCACTCCCATCCTGACCACCCCAACCAGCCTTCGGAATTTGACAGGGAGTATGCTATACCCTGGTATTCCTATTTGATCACCAGTATTAAATCTGGAAAATCAAGCGGCAGCAGATGCTGGCGTTTGGAGGATGACAGGGAAAGATTTTTGGAAGAAAATATCAACATATTATCAAAGTGAGGTTAATAATGTCTCTTTTTTTTGCAGTACACACACATTCTGCGGACAATTGTCCCGCTAAAGATCCCACCCAGGGCAATTATCTACTGGAACACCTCAGCCCAGCCAATGCTCGTTCGCATGGGGTGAAGATTCTCGCTGACGCGGTACTGGATGGGAAACACACCTTCAATTTGGTTCTGGAAGCAGAGGATGAATCCAGTTTAAGATCCTACCTGGCACCTTTTGAACAAGCCGGCACCTTGGAAATCACTCCAGCTTCGCACTGCGAGACTGTGGTTAATAGAAAAGGCTGCTGATAAAAAAACTGCCAGGCTGGATATATAATTTTTAGCAGAAGAGGTACAAATGCCAACTTTAAAGATTCCTACCCCCTTGCGCCCTTATGCAGACGGGGAGAGTGTGATCACCCTCCCCGGCGAAACAGTAGCCGATGTGCTTGGTGCATTGGTTGAACGTCATCCTGAACTAAAGAAACATCTTTTCAATGATGAGGATAAGCTACGCCCATTCGTAAACGTTTTCCTGGGTGAAGAAAACGTCAATCAGTTGGAAGGATTGGGTACGCCCCTTGAAGATGGCGACACCATAATAATCATCCCGTCAATCGCTGGCGGTCAACCAGAAATGTCCAAAGGAGATCAAATGCTCCCCGAATTAACTCACCAGGAGATCCTCCGCTATTCCCGGCACTTATTAATTCCTGATGTAGGATTGGTTGGACAGCAGAAATTAAAGGCTGCCTCAGTCCTGGTAATCGGATCAGGCGGATTAGGATCCCCTGTAGCTTTATATTTAGCAGCTGCTGGAGTGGGAAGAATTGGCCTGGTCGATTATGACGTGGTTGATTTTTCCAACCTACAGAGGCAGATCATCCACGGTGAATCCCGGATAGGTGACCTAAAAGTAGAATCAGCGCGAGACCGCATGTTGGATCTCAATCCTGAAATACAGGTTGATATTTATAATGAGATGATCACATCCGCAAATGCCTTTGTTATTGCCGAACCGTATGACATTATCGTCGACGGAACTGACAATTTTCCTACCCGCTACCTGGTCAATGATCTCTGTGTATTAACAGGTAAGCCCAATGTTTACGGATCAATCTTCCGGTTTGATGGTCAAGCCAGCGTTTTTTATGCAGAAGAAGGACCCTGTTATCGCTGTCTATTCCCCGAACCTCCTCCCCCGGGACTGGTACCATCCTGTGCCGAAGGAGGTGTCCTGGGTGTTTTACCGGGAACCATCGGAAGCATTCAGGCAACAGAAACTTTAAAGTTAATCCTGGGCATCGGAGAAACATTAATAGGCAGACTGCTGCTGTATGACGCCCTCGATTTATCATTCCAGACAGTGAAGCTGGCCAAAAATCCGGAGTGCAAGGTCTGCGGAGTGAATCCTGAAGTCACCGAACTGATCGATTATGAGGATTTTTGTGGATTACCGACCCATGGCCACGATGAAGGGTCTGCAGGGGATAATTGGGATATCACTGCTGATGAACTATCAGAGAGGTTACAATCCGGGGCAAATCTAAGGCTGATCGATGTCCGGGAACCTCATGAACAGGAGATCTCAAACCTGGAGGGTTCCGAATTGATTCCATTGGGTCAATTCGCCGCCCGACTATCTGAATTAGATAGTGCCGAAGACATCGTGCTGTATTGCAAAACAGGCACCCGGTCTACCCGAGCCCTGGAAATCCTCGCCAGCGCAGGATTTGAAAAAGTTAAAAACCTGAAAGGGGGAATTAACGCCTGGGCTGCGTATGTTGACCACAGTTTACCGATATATTGATCAAAAAGCCTGCCCTCCCGGCATGCTTTTTGAATTGTAATTGAGGGTAGATAAAAATTCTGATGACAATCGAAAATCTACCGTTAACGATCGCCAGATCTCAGATCCTGCTCGAACGGCTTGAAAGGATTTCTGCTGATACACCCTGGGCGCATCAAGCCAGCGGGGTCCGGGCATCGATCGCTAAAACCCTCGGCGCTCCCCACCCTGATTTGATATCACTTGAAAAGTTGTTAGAAATGGGGTTTGAGATCCTGGAAAATGCCGCTGCGGAGATTCCGGGAGATTGACTCCTGGGGCATATTGAAATCGCCATTTCGACTGCGTTCACCCTGAGCTTGCCAAAGGGCTCAATGAGCTGAATTGGTTGTGGTCATCAAAACACACCAGCTCTCAGAGTCCTTCGCCTTGCCCGTCCTGAGCGAAACGAAGTGGAGTCGAAGGGCTCAGGACAGGCTGAAATTGAAATATGAAAAATATCTCTTCACCCCATATTAAAATAATTGCTATAATGAAATAGTGTTATTAGCTTTTATTGGAGCATGGCTGCATGAATGAACCCCGAAAAGAGATCATCTCCTGGCAGGAAGTCAGTAAACTGGTCTCATTAATCGTTCTTCAATTTGAAACCGTCTTTGACAGCATTGTGATGGTTTCCCCCAGCGGTGTTATCCCGGCTGGAATTCTCGCCTCAGCGGCAGGAATCTCAGAATTGCAGATCGCCCAGGTGGAATTTTCGCCTGGCAATGAGATGGAACCATCCAAATTATTTTCCTGGCCTAGCTTTCTCCACTTTCCCGAAGATGAGATCCTGCTTGAGAAAAAGGTGCTGGTGGTAAACAATGCCTGGGGTTCCGGACGCACAACCTGGGCTGTACACAAACAAGTGGAAAGTGCAGGGGGAATGGCCTGGACCTGCGTGCTGCATTACAACCCTTATCGAAATTTATTAAATTATCATCCGGATTATTACGGGGCAATTACAGATGCATATATCATCTATCCCTGGGATCTTGACCAGGCGGGACCGGATCATGTACTGTTGGAAAATGGGGGAAAGGGCTAAAACCTTTCGCCAGTCT
>CAYUXO010000084.1:0-10947 GCA_964448865.1 uncultured Anaerolineales bacterium | reverse complement strand
GGTTACCATTCAACCGCAGGCCAGTGCGACAGAAACCCCTACACCCACGTTGACCCCAACCCCGACATTGACAAGTACGCCGACGCCGGTAGCGGGCGATCCGGTCATCTCACTGGGAGTGCCTTCTTTCCTGGATAATTTTGATGATGGTGATAATTTTTATCTTTACGATGACGCTCAAGCTAGCTACCAGGTGGACGACAACAGGATGATCCTGATCGCCAAAAAAGCCAACAACTATGAAACCTGGAGCCTAGCCTGGGGAGATTTGAAGAATTTTTACCTGGAAATCACGGGTATTTTTGGTGAAAACTGCAGCGGCAAAGACCGCTACGGCATGATCTTCCGGGCACCTGATACAACTGAAGGTTACCTGATCAGCATCAGCTGTGATGGTTCTTATCGACTGAGCAGCTGGGAAAGTGCTGCCGAGGAGTACACTACCATAAAGAAATGGACCTCCAGCCAGCTTATAAACAATGGCCCGGGTGGAGTGAACCGGTTGGGAATCAAAGCCAAAAATTCCACCTTGACGGGATATATTAACGGTCAGCAGGTTTTTGAACTCACCGATTCAACCTTTACCAAAGGGCGATTTGGCCTCCTGGTAGCTGCCTCAAATACTCCTGGATTTACTGCTTACCTGACTCAGGCAGCCTATTGGAAGTTACCCTAGGTTTTCCTTGCAGGATCTAATAATTGGGAGAGTTTTAAATGGACATATCAAAATCACGATCAATAGCAACAGCCGTACTGTTCAGCCTGGTACTTCTTGTAAGCGCTTGTGGGGGAAAGGGTGAAGAGGCTGGACCACCCCCGGAGCTTCCCGAGGATGCAGAATCATTGGTGATGCTTGCCAAATTTGATCTGACATTAAGAACTGGTGTGGATCTTGAGGAAATCATCACTGAAAGCATTGAAGAAACCCTTTTTGATGATTCCAGCCTCGGTGTTCCTCAGCCCGGCGTGCAATACGAGGCGGTAGTCACTCCGGGATATATCATCACCCTCAACGCCGGCGGAGAAAGCTACGAGTATCACGCCTCCGGGGCAAAAGTGGTCCAGGTGCCTCAATAGAACCTTTCCCGAGCCAACATATAAAACCCCGAAAATCAACTATTTTTCGGGGTTTTCCCTTTTTTCTACCTGACAAACAATGGATCAACCCCCAATTAACCGGCAACTTTCTTGAAAATATGTCGATTTAGCAGGTAAAATACTTCATAAGCACAAAAACACCCTACAAGGGCTTCCTTCATATAACAAAACTGTAATTGAGGGAAGTTCGATCTATAATACACTTATTTTAATATTTATCATTGATTGCTGGTCTCTATTAAGGAGAATATCATAGCGAAACAAAAAACCAAAGAATATCCAGGATCCAAACCTTCGCTTGGACAAGTGCTGCTGGATTCCAAACTGATCAGTAAAGATCAACTAGATCAGGTTTTAACAATGCAGCAATCCGGGGATACCCGGCGATTAGGCACAATATTGATCGACCAGGAATGGATCACAGCTGAATCTTTGGCTCTTTCACTCAGTATCCACTTAAATCTTCCTTTTGCTGATTTAAGCCGCCAGACAATTACACCTGAGCTTACGCGGATTATTCCAGAGAATGTTGCGCGCCGTTACCAGCTAATACCGGTTGAAATCAGCAACGGCTCCCTGGTTGTTGTCATGGAAGACCCCACTGATATCTCTGTGATTAGCGAGATTTCAGCACTGACCGGAATGAGCATCACTTCCTCAGTGGGGGTTGGGTTGGATATCAAATCCGCCATTGACCTGCACTATAAAGCCAATCAGGAAATTGAAAAGGAAGTAGCCGAATTTACAGGCGCAGGCGATTTAGAGGATGCAGATCTGGACGCCAGTGCTGTGTTGGAGGATCCTGTCGTCCGGGCTGTTGACATGATCCTGGAACAAGCTGTCAGGGATAGAGCCTCTGATATCCACATTGTTCCTGATCATGATTCTGTGAGAGTCCGCTATCGTGTTGACGGCATTTTGGCAGATGCATTGAGTCTTCCTCACGGCAGCCATTACCAGCTGCTTTCTCGCATTAAAGTTTTGGCCGGAATGAACATAGCTGAACGCAGGCGGCCGCAGGATGGTCAATTCTCAGACATCATCAGTGGTGAAGAAACTTTCTTCCGGGTTGCCACCAGCGATACTACCTGGGGGGAAATGGCCACGATCAGGATCCTGGGAAGAACCGAATCTATTCTAAATATCAATGGGCTTGGCATGCAGCCCGATGTAATACAACAATTCAGACGAGTCGTGCACTCCCCCTTTGGGATGGTCCTTGTTGCCGGGCCTACCGGATCCGGTAAAACGACCACATTGTATGCCGCTCTCAACCTCCTTGACAGAAATCAGCATAATATCCTCACAATTGAAGACCCTGTTGAATACAATTTCGAGGGCATTAACCAGATCCAGGTTAACCGGGCAGCTGATATCACGTTTGCATCCGGGTTAAGAGGTGTGATGAGGCTCGATCCCGATAAGATTATGGTGGGCGAAATCAGGGACCTTGAAACCGCAAATGCGGCTGTGCAAGCAGCATTAACAGGCCACCTGGTACTCTCATCCATCCATGCCAACGATGCCGCTGGAACCTTCTTTCGTTTGATCCATCTTGGAATAGATCAGTACCTGATCAATTCATCTATTTTGGGTTTGGTATCTCAACGACTGATCAGGCTTTCCTGCCCGCACTGCAAGGCAAAAACAAAGCCCTCAGATCCTGTCAGTAAAATTTATCAGGCTGAAACGGGCGAACCGCTGAAGGAATTTTATAAGGGAGAAGGCTGTACATACTGCCATCAGACCGGGTATCTTGGCCGCACTGGCGTGTATGAACTGCTGCCGGTCACAACAAAGATCAGGAAGTTGTTTTCTAGTGGTGCGAGTTCAAGTGAGATTAAGTCGGCTGCCATTGATGCAGGTATGATGTCTATGCTTAAAGATGGACTTCTGAAAGTTAAACAGGGCTTAACGACACCTGAAGAAGTATTGAGAACTATTTACTCAGTGGATTAAACCCGGATCCCCGGAAACCTACCTGATAATTGCATGAAGGAGTAAATATGCCATTTCGTTATCTAGCCTATGATTCTACTGGGGCAGAGAAAAAAGGTATCCTGCAGGTTGAACTTGAAGAAACTGCTGAGCGCATTCTCTACCAACGAGGCTTAACCATTGCCAACCTCACCAAGATCAAAGCCGGTTTTGATCTGGTTAAGTGGTTTCCCACCTATTTTGGTCCAAAATCGCGCGATGTGATCGTTTTCTCTAATCAGCTGGCCAATCTGGTTGAATCTGGAGTTGCCTTGTTAACCGGGTTGGATTTAATGGCAGAAGAAGTTACCAGCAAGCCCCTCCAGAAAGTTCTCGTTCAAGTTGTAGAAGATATCCGTCAAGGAAGTGCCATATCCACAGCTTTGAGCAAACATAAATACGTTTTCCCCCCCATCTACCAAAGCATGATTAACGTTGGCGAAAGAACCGGCAACCTGGGTGGAGTGCTGCGCCAGCTCGCCATCTATCTTGAAAAAGAGCACAAAATTAAAAGCAAAATCCGCGGAGCCATGACCTATCCTGCAGTTGTTCTGGCGTTGGCTTTTGTGGTTGTCATGATCTTACTGAATTTCACGCTGCCCCCCCTCTTAGCTCTGTACAGTGAGTTTGATGCCCTGCTTCCCTGGCCCACTCGATTGGTCATGAGTGCTTCCAATTTCTTCCTGGAATACCGACTATTTTTATTCCTGGTTCTTGCAGCATTGATCGTGGGAGGCACAATTTATTTCCGGCAGCCAAAAGGGAAAAAACAGCTGGCTCATCTAGCCTTGAAGACCCCCGTCATTGGGAAGATTAACACCTATGGAAACAGTGCCAGGTTCAGCAGGACCCTCGCTACTCTTCTTGAAGCTGGTTTACAGTTAACCGAATCAATGGAATTGACTGGACAAACCATTCAAAACACCGTTCTGCATCAGGAGATTGATGAGCTTCGCCAGGAAACATTACAGGGGCGTGGTATTGCGGGACCATTATCCCAATCTGAATATTTTCCAAAAATGTTGGCTCAGGTTGTGCGCGTGGGAGAGGAAACTGGCTCACTTGACAACCAGTTAATTACCCTGGCAGGATATTACGAAGAGGAAGTTGACCGATCCCTTGAGAACCTGACAGCACTGCTTGAACCCGGTATGATCATATTTGTAGGAATTGTAGTTGCTTTTGTGGCAATTTCAGTCATCTTACCGATGTATTCCCTGTTAGGTCAGATCAAATGAAAATATCTCGAGCAGGAAAGAAAGCCGGAAGTTTCTTCACCTCTGAACAAGGTGTCACTCTGGTTGAAGAATTAGTCACAGTGGCAATTATCGCCTTTGGGATCGTTATCCTGGTCGCAATGATCACAACCGGCGTGATTGGTGTAAGACAGGTGAACGACAATGTCATTGCTGAGACACTGGCCCGATCCCAGTTGGAGCTGGTCAAGGATGCCTTCTACGAAGCAGATCCTGGTACCAATCCCTATCCCGCTGTAACAGGGGTCCCGGGATACTCTGTGATTGTGGCGATCGAATATTGGAATACCACCAGCAGCTCATTTTCAACTACCTTGAGAAATGACGGTTTACAGCGAGTGACAGTCACCGTCAGCTCTGGAGCAGACACATTGGCTCAAACCGCCGCATTTAAGGTGGATCGCTGATGGAAAAAAGGATCAGGGTCTTACGAGACAAAATTAAGAATGAACAGGGAGCTACCCTGGTGGAAATGCTGGTTGCTATGGCGATCAGTGTCATGGTTTTTGGTGTGATAACTACAGCCCTGGTCCAATTTATGCTGGTCACTCGCTGGGGAAACAGCCAGCTGCAAATTTCCAATGACATTCAGATAGCTTCTTTATGGTTGGGCAGAGACGCCCTGGAAGCTTCAAGTTTTACGCCAGGAGCAGGTACTGTATACGGCACATTGAATTGGGAGGATTCAACTCAACAATTCCGTTATTCCTATGATCTGGTTGACAAAGCACTGATAAGGGAGCACATAGTCAGTGGAGTTGTGCAAACGACTAGAACGGTTTCCAGACATATTGCCACTCAATCCGATGTAGTGTTCAGCCTCAGTGGGAAATTATTAACTGTATCCATTACCTCCACCAGCGGTGATGAGGTGAAAAGTGTGGATATAAATTTTGCTTTGCGGACCCGCTAAACAATTCTTATGGGACAAAATGAGATGGATTTGGATTTATTAACCAAGTTTACCAGAAGGATCCATGTGGATATAAGATCACTGGGAAATATCATTCGGCGGCACGTGGTCAAAGGCCGCAGTCCCGCAAAATCCCTTCCAGCGGCTTTAATCACCCTGGCGGTTGGTTCAATGCTCCTGACACCCTTCCTTTCCTTTGTGAGCGCCCGCTCCCTGGGAACCGGGGCTGCTGAAGAAACATTTAATGAACAATATGCTGCCGATGCCGGAATTGAATTTGGGATCTGGAATTTGCTTAATACTCCAGCATTCAGATCCCAGGTGGATATTAATGCCGGGGTCCCCCAGGCTCTGGCTTTTCCTGGTTCATTGAATGGGTATACCCCAACAATATCTGTCACGGGTATCCCTATAGGCAGTTGGTACTTGAGACAGTCCACACTAAATACAGTTAATCGGGGGGGAGATCTGGCATACGATGGGGGAAATCGGGTTTATGCCCTCAGAGGGAATAACTCAAGGAATTTTGGATATTACAGCATAACCGGAGATGCCTGGTTCAACCTGGCAAATACACTCGCCAAAGTTCAGCGGGGAGGATCTCTGGTATATGCTGGGGGAAATTTTTTGTATGCCTTCCGGGGAAGAAACACCAATAGATTCTGGCGCTACAATATTACCAGTAATAGCTGGAGCTCATTGGCAAAAGCTCCCAAACGAGTCCGCCAGGGCGGGGCATTGGTCTATACCGGGGGAAACTATATCTTCGCCTTTCGTGGTGGTGGTAATAGATTCTGGCGTTATGACATATCCACAGATAGTTGGTCGAACCGGGCCAATGCTCTCGGCAGTGTCGGATACGGGGCAGACCTGCTTTACACGGGAGGCAATTACATCTATGCCTTCCAGGGAAGAAATACTGATAATTTTTGGCGCTATAATATTTCCGCCAATTCCTGGAGCGCGATGCAAAACACACTCGCCATTGTCAATAATGGTGGATCCCTGGCTTATTATTCTGGGGGATATATCTATGCCTTACGAGGAAACTCCCCTGATTTCTGGCGCTATACTGTTACAATGAATAGTTGGACATCCTTAACAAATGCGCCAGCTTCAGTTGGCAGGGGTGGAGATCTGGTTTTCACCCATTCCGAGGGCGGATTTGCCCAAAGGGGCGGCAATCGAACCGATTTCTGGGAATTTGAAGTTACTCCGCCCCGCTATGATATTTCCTCTCAGGCTGGTTCTGTAACTACTGATACCAGGCTCGAAATTGATGTATTAAACAAGTCGATCTTATATTGGGATATTGATTAATATTTCTTATTAACAAGAATAGAAGGCATTATGGATGATCCAAAACAAATTCTAGGGGATGATTCCCCACAAACCAAACAATTGGCCGGTTCCCTGAGCCTTTTTGATATCAACATTCTGCCCCAACGGTATCGGCGTCGAAAAATCCGTTTCATTAACATACTTCCCTGGTTGGTATTTCTGCTGCTTATGGGGACGCTTTATCCATCAGGGATTACCGCTATAGGTGCGCAATCAGAATTCCGACTCTCTCAAAGAAAACTGAATGGGCTGCAATCCCTCTTAGAAAACCACCAAGGTGCTGCCGGAGAAATGGAATCTCTGCAAACCGAAATTGACCTTCAAATAGAACGCCGGGACCAAATCCTGTCTTCTTACCAGGGATTGGATTTAACAGGATCCAAATGGAGCAGTATTCTTTTCCTCATTGAGAAAAATGCACCAGCAGGTATACTCTGGACTCAAATCACCCAGAAAGATGGAGAAATCAGATTAGACGGCATAGCCAATGCCTATCCAACAGTATTATCACTCAGAGACTCCCTGGAAAAAATTGAGGGGATCATTAGAGTTCAGATTGATTCGGTTGATCAAATTCTTGAAGATTCCCCCGTGATCCCCCCCTCTGAAGCCGGTGAAGATAACCAACCGGCAAGTATTCAGACCCCGTCCTATCATTTTATGCTGCTAGCTACTGTGGCGGAGGATGGTCTGCAATGAATCAGAAACCATCAAAGATCTCAGTTCTCCGGATAGGAATTATAGCCAGTGTGATCGCGGCTATGCTGAATGTAATCCTTCTGGGTGCGACATTCCAGCGCGTGTCAGCCTCTAAACAAATTGAAGCCGATACCCAGGTCCTGGAAGAAAATTACTCAGAACTTGTGAAAGTAAATCAGGAACAGCTTGATGATTTGCAGAATGAGCTAAGTCTGCTAAATGCTGAAGTTTCTGAGCTTGAGGCTTCTTTTCCTGAGCTTGGTTCGTCCTTTGCTTTGTATCAACGAGCATTAGGGTTATCAAATAAAAGCAATGTGGATTTGCGATCCATATCAAGATTAGCGTCCGACATTCAGGAAACAACCTCCGGGACTATTCTTTTTAATGACTACAACATCGAATTGAGCGGAACTCTGGTTGATTGTTTTACATTCATTGAAGAAATTGAAACCGCTGGGATGGATACAGTCGTAATGCAGTATGCCAGTTTCTGGCCAGAAGAAACCTTATGTTCCCTGGAGATTAAAACTATGGGAATCCCGGCAGTCCTTGAAGATTGACAGCCAGCTGATTTTAGCCTTGCCGGAAAGAGAGTGAGCCTTGTTTAAACGAAAAATAACCACAATCAACTTTGAAGGTAACCAGATCCGGTTCCTGGTTTTAAAGGGTGATACCATTCGCTCCTGGCATACCAGAAAAATCCCGACTGAGCTGATGAGCCAGGGACAAATCCACAATGCTGATACTATTGGAAATGTCATCTCGGCCACGATAAAAGATCTTAAAGGTTCCCGGCGGAATGTGATCTCATCGGTAACCGGCCAGCGTTCGGTACACAGGATTATGCGAATACCAAACATCAAGGATAAACTCCTTGAGGAAACCATCCGCCGCAAGGCAAAACAGGAATTTGCTATCCCGATTGATGAAACGGACATTCACTGGAGAATATTATCCCGCACAAACAATCAGATCACCCTCTATGTTTTGGCTGTGCCAAACATGATTGTTGACCAACAGGTTAAAGCTTTGAAAGCAGCCAAGATCAAGCCGAGGGTTATGGGTATCAAACCTCTGGCGCTGCAGCGGCTGATCAATAAACCTTCAGGAATTATCGTTAATCTGGAGGTTTATAGCCTGGGTGTGATCATAATCATCAACAACATCCCCATTCTGGTTCGATCCGTCCCATTGGAGACCGGCAATCTGACCGCAGAGGCAAAAGTTGATTTGTTGGGCCAGGAATTAGCCCGGACAGTCAAATATTACAATGAGAGCAATAAGAAAAACCGGCTGCCGGAAGAAACCGTGGTGTATTTGACGGGCGAATTGTTCGATCCTTCCCAAATAGATGCCCGGCTGGATGAAAGCTCCGACCTGTCTGCCAGGCTGCAATCCCGCACTCCTTATTCAGTGCAATTCCCGAAAGGACCTTATCCCCTACCAAAGAAGTTACCCCTCCCAACCTATGCAGTAAATCTGGGATTGGCACTGAAATCAAAATGAATATAAGCATTCCCATATTTATTAGCTTGTTAGGTGCTGTTGTTGGTAGTTTCTTAAATGTGGTGATTGACCGGCTGCCCAGTAATAAGTCAATTGTCAACCCTCCATCCCATTGTGATCACTGCCAAAAGAAACTCTCCCTTCTGGAGCTGGTTCCCGTTCTCAGCTATCTGCTGCTGAGAGGTCGCTGCCGGAATTGCAATGAAAAAATACCCCTCCGGGTTTTGGTGGTTGAACTTGGCACCAGTCTGGTATTTCTATTAACCTGGCTTAAATTTGGTCAAAGCTGGGAAACTGCCTTATATTGCCTTTACGGGGCTGTTCTGATAATCCTGGGCGGCATTGACCTTGAACATCAGAAGATACCCAACATTCTCATTTATCCTGCTATCGGTTTGGGATTAATTATGATTCCGCTTCTGCATACAAATAATATCTGGATGATGCTGGCCGGCGGGTTGCTCGGTTTCGGTGTGTTGTTTCTGATTGCTGTTTTTGCTCCAGGAGCTATGGGCATGGGAGATGTGAAACTGGTCCTATTTCTCGGATTTGTGCTTGGTTTTCCTGAAATCGTACTGGCCCTCTTCCTGGCATTTGTTTCCGGTGGGTTGCTGGCAGGAATCTTATTGGCCATTAAAAAAATAGGCAAAAAAGACACCATCGCATTTGGTCCATTTTTAGGATTGGGGGGATTGGTAACCCTGTTATACGGATCACAAATATTGTCGTGGTGGTTAGGGAGAGTTTCTGGATGAATATTCTGGACTTATTTCCTATTCTGGACGAACAGAGTGCCTCGGACCTGCATCTAAAACCAGGGGCTCTGCCAATTCTGCGAGTTCATGGAAAACTTATCCCGATTGCTAAGTCAGACCCGTTAATCGGGCAAGACCTCACAGACGCTTTTAAATCAATGACCACCAAGGAACAGGGTGAAGTATTTCAACAAAAGAAAGAACTGGATTTTTCCTATCAAACTGAAGATGGTGTCCGCTTCCGGGTAAACGCCAGCTTTCAGAAAGGTTTGCTCAGTCTCGCCCTCAGACGAGTCGCGATGGACATTCCCAGTATAGATGAGCTTGGCTTGCCGCCGATCTGCGAAGAACTGGCATTAAACAAACAAGGTTTAGTTCTGGTTACCGGTCCAACAGGCAGCGGAAAATCAACCACACTGGCTTCCATGATCGAATTTCTCAACCAACACGAAGCCCGCCGGATTATCACCATTGAGGATCCAATCGAGTACCTTTACCAGGATAAACAGAGTTTTATCACTCAGCGAGAGCTTGGCTCCGATACAGCGTCATTTGCTGTGGCAGCCAAACAATCCCTCAGGCAGGACCCGGATGTCATCCTGGTTGGAGAAATGAGAGATCCCGAGACTATGGCTGCCTGTCTTACGGCGGCTGAAACCGGCCACCTGGTCATGTCAACCCTGCATACCAATAATGCACCTCAGTCAATAGACCGGATCGTCGATTCCTTCCCGCCCTATCAGCAGAATCAAATTCGCATGCAATTGTCATTAACGCTCTTGGCTGTTCTCGCACAAAGGCTGCTTCTCCGCCAGGATGGAGCCGGGAGGGTTGCTGTGGTTGAGGTCATGATTGCCAATAATGCTATACGAAATCTCATTCGGGAGGGTAAAACCCACCAGATGATGAATACAATGCAGACCGGTGTTGATCAGGGCATGCAAACCATGGAACGGGCCCTTCAACTCAGCTACCAGGCTGGCCAGATCTCCCTTGAGGAAGCCCTGGCTCACGCTAATGATAAAAAAGCCTTCCAGGCAGCTCTAGGTCTTATTTAACAGGTTATTCTTCTCTATCGCCCCCTATCTTCATATCCGTTAAATGTTTTTTTAACGCGTCCCTATTTTCAAGGGAGAAAATTAGTTTACCTTGTAAGCTTCCTGTAAGGTGAATTTATGGTAAATATGCTTTACTTAAAGCGTAGAGCAAGGGGCTTAGTTTAGCTCCTAAAGCAAAAAATAATTTGCAGTAAAACTAATCATTTTCATTTTAGTAGGAGGCATAATCAAATGTTTAGCAAATTGTTCAAATCCGAAGGTGGTTTCACCCTGGTCGAATTGCTGGTCACTATCGCAATTCTTGGTGTATTATTCGGTATCGTTACCTTGACCCTCAGCGGTGT
>CAYUXO010000083.1:0-10992 GCA_964448865.1 uncultured Anaerolineales bacterium | reverse complement strand
TTCCCGGGCAGGAGGAATATTTAATTTTTTCTTGGGATGGACTGTATCCTTGCCGCCATCCTGTGGGTTCATAGTCTTATTTGTTATTATCATTGCCTCAGCATTCATCTATTTCAGAATGAATACCAGCTTATTCGGTTTAACAGGTACGGATTTTGATCAACTGGTTATATCTAACTCATACGAATTAATTTCCGCCGAAGACATGTATTGGGAAGTTCTATTTGAAGGCATCGGCGAATCAAAATATATTGGCACCGTTCGCCATGCAGCTCCTATTCGTATCGATGAATTCCGTATTCTCACACATAACATCCTGGTTACAACAGCGGATTTTGCTAATCCGGATATCGTAAATACCAGTGTACTCGACAATAAGTTTTTCTGGAAATCTTCGGGCACAGATTCTCCAACCGGTTCGATAAATCTAATTCATGCCATACCATCCACAAAGGCCATCTACCAGGAACTGCTTAAGATCAAACCCTGGGATATCGTCAAGATAACCGGTAGGGAAATATACACTGTGAAAGCATTCCAGTCAGACGAAATATTTCTTGGAACTTGGTTAGATACCGGATGCAATACACTACTGGTAGAATCTGTTACTATCCTGAAACCAACAGAGCAGCAATAAAGTATAAATAATGGCTATGCATAAAGGTCCTTCAAGGTTGGTTTTTCTGCTTTGGATCACTGCCCTCCTGACAGGAGTCGGCTTAATAACTCTGGTCATTCAGGGAGCGTTGTCTAGCCCAGCTTCAATGCCTTTCACTGTGACACTCACTGTCGCCCCCACCAAATTATCTTCACTAACGCCAAGCCCGGTTCCACTATCTCCAACTCCTGTTCCCCCATCACCCATTCCTGCCACTCCAACAATCGAACGCCCCCAACCCCTTATAATAGGTTTTTCCGTCGCTGATAGGCCCCTGGAGGTATATCAGTTTGGCAATGGCCCAATTGAGAAGATGATCATTGCAGGTATTCATGGCGGTTATGAGTGGAATACAGTCACCCTGGCAGACGAGATGCTTGCTTATCTCAAATCCCACCCGAATATCATACCCGAAGATCACACACTATATTTCTTGCGAGTGTTCAATCATGATGGCCTGGCGCGCTCAAAAGGATTCGGTGGGAGAGCCAATGAAAATAACGTTGACCTGAACCGTAATTTCCCCTTTAAATGGCAGGCTGAATGGCCTCGTCCCGGCTGTTGGGATTATATCCCGATCACTGGAGGAGTTGGACCGGCTTCAGAACCAGAAACCAAAGCATTGATCAGATTTGTTGAAAACCATGATTTAAAAGCTTTTATCAGTTATCACAGCGCAGCATTGGGCATCTTCCCGGGCGGACAACCGCCGGACAAGGGATCTTTATCGCTGGCTGATACCCTGGCTGCTGTTAGTGATTATCCTTACCCTCCTATCGAAGCAGGTTGCGTGTACACAGGTCAGCTGGTAGATTGGATTTCAAATCAAGGCATAGCTGGTGTAGACGTGGAATTGACAAATCACCAGGATTCAGATTTTGAGATCAATTTGGCAATATTGAGTGTCTTTCTTGATTGGTCCTATCCGGAATAAAACGGTTTATTAAACAATCCCCCTAATTATCCCTATTCATTATTTTGAGGTTTAATTTGAACTTTGCCTGCTCCAGCAGCGCATAAATGTGCCCCAAAAAACAAGATCATACTGCTTATGTAAACCCATAACATCAGAACAACGATAGCGCTCAGAGACCCAAAGATGATTTCGTACCGCGCCATCCCGCTGCCCAGGTACCATTGAAATACATTGGATGCGATCCTCCAGGCAATAGTTATTCCCAGAGCACTGAAGCCAGCAGCCCGAATTGGCACCCTGCCCATGGGGATTATTCTGTATAAACTGTAAAAGAATAAAAATGGCACCACCCAATACAATACTTTTGCCCCAAAATTCCAAAGCAAGGAATTAAACAATAAATCCAATCCCGGTATTGTGCCGCTGTATCGGACAAGGACGTTAAGCAGCGTAGAAGAAACCATCAGTATAAAAAGCACCAGAATGATCAATATAACCATTGCTAGCCCAAATAGGCGCTTTTCAAAAAATCCTCGTTGCTCTGTTAGAGGCCAGGCGCTGGTTATATGATGAACCATCGTTGAAAATGCATTAGATCCAGACCATATCAACACTATCAAGCCCAGGATGCCTACTGAGTTCCGCAAGATCAGGATCCTGGCCAGGCTGACTTCAACTAATTTTTGGGAGACGGGAAAAACACTGATCACCAATTGGGTGATTTTATTGCTGGCCTCGGTCCCATCCACAAAAAATGTTCCGATCGTCACCAGGACTATAAGTAAGGGAAAAAACGAGAATAGAGTATAGTATGCCATACCCGCTGCCCCACGTGCACCGCCTTCCTGCTGAAAGCTTACCAGGGCAATCCGGATTATTCCTACCAGATAGAAAAACTTGTCCTTGATTTTGGCAATCATGATATTTGGGCTCATGATGTGATATTAATCCAATTCATAACATAAGAACCTGTGCTTTGGCAAGCTTCAGGCTCTAATAAAAATCCGTTCCAAATTCAGGACCAGAACTCTTCTACATGAAGAGCACCCGCTTCCTTTCTGGTGTGTTTTGTATATCCTTTGTTGAATAACCATTCAGACACATTTTCAACCATCTTTGGATTTCCACATAAGAAAAAGTGAGTTTTCTTCGGATTGATCTCTATACCAGCTTCGCTTTTGAGAACATCCTTTTCAAGCATCTGCTCAATCCATAATTTGTGGCCGTTCCAGGTCTCATCAGCATCTGTCAATGTCGGCACATAGGAAAAATTATCAAATGAATTTTCAAGAAACATTAGTTCACTGTAATATCCAAGGTCCCATTGTTTTGCCGCTCCCTGGATGATTGCCATCTTCGATTCGGGGCGATCAGTAAGGTACGAGCGCAGGAAACTCAAATAAGGTGCCATTCCTGTCCCGGTTGCAATCATAACGATATCCTGATTCTCGGGAGTTTCTGCTAGTTTAAAAACACCAACAATCCTCTTGCTTATAAAAAGCCTGTCACCAGGATTCAAATTAAACAAACGAGGAGTAAGTTGGCCGGATTTAACCTGTGAAATATAGAATTCGAATTGCTGGACAGAACCTGTTGCTGATGCAATAGAATAAGGTCTTTGAATAAGTTTGTCTGGCTCAACAGGATCAGTATCTGGTGTTGAATTAGGGGAACGATCTTCGCTGCCATACAATCCCAAAAGGGTATACTGCCCTGCACTAAATTGTTCTCGAGGTTCATCAGTATCTACCCGCAGAGTCATTATATCCGGGGTAAGTAGGATCTTTCCCACAACAGTAGCGTTATATTTTGATTCTTCCATGCCCTCTCCTCATAAAATCTTCGTCAACCACTAAATTACGCCCAATATTATAGTGCAATCGTGTTTTCAAGAATAGACCTCCTCGGTTTCTATTGAGAAGGTCTTTATATTCTAAACTCTGCCTATTTTATCAAATCAGGGCCTGGTAGTAAATGCCACACCAACCAAACCAGCTCCTGTATGGACTGACAATCCAGGGGTCATTTCGGTAAGAGGGATATCCTCGGGACAAGTGATGCGTTCCCGGAGCAATTTTTCAAATTGATTTGCTTCTTCATTAGCTGCAACGTGTAAAATGAATATTGATTCAATTTCGCCATCTCCAAGACTTTCTGCAGTCAATTCTAACACCCTGGACCAGGCTTTTTTCCTGGTGCGTACTTTTTCAAGTAAATCCAATTTGCCATCTTTTATTGTCAATATTGGTTTGATATTAAGTACATTGGCCATTTCAGCAGTCAAATGTCCAACACGGCCGCTCATAGCCATGAACTTCAATGTATCTAGGGCAGCGTACAAATGGCTCCTGGTGCGCACATCTTCAACAGCAGCAAGTATCTCATCTTTAGATTTTCCAGCCTGTGCTAATTCGGCTGCTTTCAAAACCATGAACCCTTGCCCCATGCTGATACTTTTGGTATCAAATACAGTTATTTCCTTTCCAGGCAGGAGATCTTTAGCGGATACAGCTGCTTGATAGGTAGCGCTGAGATCTGCGCTGACAGTGAGGCAGATGATCTCATCCGCGCCATTATCAAAAGCTTCCTGGTATGCTATAGAAAAGTCCCCGGGAGATGGGGCCGCCGTAGTTGGCAAAACTCCTTCCTTTTTTACTCTCTCTACCAATTGCTCATCTGTGATATCAGAGCAGGCTTTGAGGATTTCCTCGCCGAAATGAATGGTTATTGATACCTGCTGGATATCAAATTCCCCCAGGGTACTTGCGGGCAAACTGGTATCCGTATCAGAAATAATTGCTATTTTCATCCTTTTCTCTCCAATTCCTTGATAATGGGTTCTGCAAATTATAAAAAATGCCTCATGGGATAAATGAATTAACTACATTTCTCCCAGATGAATTTCATCTTACCATAGTTAAGTTTTTGCAGTGTTTGCCATGCCTGCGTTCTGGTATGATATGTCTTTACAGAATGACAGAGGAGGATTTAATGCCGCTGCAAATCGGTATAATAGGATTACCAAATGTCGGTAAAAGTACAATTTTTAATGTGCTTACACAGACACAAAAAGCCGAGGTGGCAAATTATCCTTTTTGCACGATTGAACCTAATCTGGCAGTCGTCTCTGTCCCCGATCGACGGTTAGTCAAGTTGGCTGAGCTGGTTGCCGTTGATCAAACAATCCATACCACAATCGAGTTCCTTGACATTGCCGGTCTGGTCCAGGGCGCCAGCCAGGGGGAAGGACTTGGCAATCAATTCCTTGGGACAATCAGGAATACTGATGCCCTACTTCATGTTGTACGTTGTTTTGAAGATCCCAATGTTGTACACATCAGCGAATCTCCCCAACCTAAAGAAGATATAGAGATCATTCAGTTAGAATTGATCCTGGCCGACCTGGAACAGGTCGACAAAAAAATTGACAAACTTTCCCGGCAGATCAAAGGTGATAAAAAGTTGGAACCTGAGCTAAATATGGCGGTCAAAATTAAAGAGCACCTAGAAAATGGACAATCCTTAGCGATTTTCCAACGGGAAGACGAAAGTTCCTACCAAAAGCTTAATCAGGAAATGCGATTCTTGTCTGCCAAACCTGTGATTTATGCGGCCAATATCAGCGAAGAATACTTGAACAACGAACATCCCGATCTGATCATGATCAAGAAGATTGCCGAAGCGGAGAATGCCAAAGTAGTCCAGATCAGCGCTCAGATAGAATCAGATCTCAACCAAATCAATGAAGACGAAAGGACTGATTATATGGAGCTATCAGGCATTAAAACCAGCGGTCTTGAGCAAATAATAAGTACAGGCTATCAAACGTTGAATCTGATAAGTTTCTTTACCTATAACGAAAATGAGGTCAGGGCCTGGACTTTACAAAATGGATCAACCGCATCCCAGGCAGCCGGCAGGATCCACACTGATTTTGAACGGGGTTTTATCAAAGCTGACGTGTTACCTTTTGACATATTTGATCAGTATGGCAGCAGTGCTGCGTCTAAAGATGCTGGAAAATTGCAAATCGAGGGAAAAGATTATCATGTGAAAGATGGAGATGTGATCTATTTTAGATTTAATATTTGAGCTGCTATTTTAGAAAGAGGACAGAAACGTTATGACAGATGCCAAGTTCAACCAGGGAATCCAGAACGCCGTAAATGTTTGTATGAATGTCACTGAACCAGATCGAGTTATGATCATGACAGACATGGAAACATGGGTAATTGGTGAAGCACTTGAAACGGAAGTCAAATTGACCGGTGCTGAAGTGCTATTGGTAAGACTCGAGGATTATGGTTCCAGACCGATGACCGAAGTACCATCAAAATTGATCGATGATCTAGCAGAATTTAAGCCCACAGTGACATATTATGCGGCTGAAAGCCAGCCGGGCGAAGTTAAAATGCGTATGGGAATAACCCGGGAGATAAGAAGAGTAACGACTGAAAATGATTTTCCCCTACCTCGCCATGGTCACATGGTAAGCGTCACTCCCCAATTAATCCGGGAAGGCATGACAGCGGATTACGTGGAGATCAATCGGATCACATTGGATATCCTGGATCTTGTTAAAGATGCCCGTGAAATTCATGTTACTTCAGCAAAAGGTACTGACATCACTGCCACATTCAATCCTGATTACAAATGGGTTCCCTGCCATGGCCTGTACCATACATCTGGCGATTGGGGCAATCTTCCTGAAGGCGAGGTATTCACCTGTCCAGACACCTTGAATGGCGTGCTGGTTGTGGATGTGCTGGGAGATTATTTCTCACCTAAATACGGTGTACTGGATTCACCCATAACCATTAATATTGAGGACAGCATAGTAGTTGAGATAAGCGGGGAGAACCAGGAAATTGCTGATGAGCTGATGGAGTATCTGAACTCTTCTGAAAACGGTACTAGAGCTGGCGAATTTGCCATAGGAACAAATACTTCGGTTACTGAATTATCGGGTAATTTACTCCAGGACGAAAAAATTCCAGGTATTCATGTCGCATTTGGCAATCCTATCGGTTATGAGACCGGTGCGGATTGGACTTCTGATGTCCATGTGGATGTTATTCCAGTCGACTGCACCATCACAGTAGATGGTAAAAGGATCATGGAAAACGGAAAATTCACGGTTTGATATCGATTAATTCAATCCAACTAAATCACATCCAGTTGCAAAAAAATAGTTTTTAGAATAACATAGTGAAAGACATCACAACTGGAGACAAAATGAACCGTCAGACCGCAATATTTTATTTTGCTCGGACTGACGGTTTTTCTTTACAACAGATTTCAGCACATAACACATTCTTGATCGTATATACTTTATTGGTGTAACTTTTTTTGTTTCAATTTCGTTTAATAATTAAATAGACTAAGCAGCGGAGGAAGATATTCAATCACTAGCTGAGATGGAGGGAACCATGTTTAAAAGAAACCTGGCCATTCTTATTTCTTTCTTGTTTCTAGTTTTGGCTTCTAGCTGTGCACCAGATTGTACAGCAGAAGAAATTACTAACTTCGTACCTATTTTGGAATCCCCGCCAAACGGATCTGAGGTAAGTTATGACAGTCCTATAACATTCGACTGGACGCATAACGAATCATGCAGGCCGCACGAGTATCAAATCATAATCGATAACCTTGGTGTTTATTACGTTGAGGGGGATACATCGAATTTTGATTATGGCTTAGGTTTTTCCCCTGGTATACAGTATGAATGGATTGTTAGAGGAATCGCGAAAGATGAAAACAACCATACCGTCAATGGGCCACACTCGGAAATCTGGAAGTTCACCACAGATGGCAGGTGTTCTTCTGCTTCCGAACTCGTATAACCAGTTTTGACAGCACCTCAATTTGGGGAATGGCTCGGAGAGGGACAAGGACCGGGACCTTCCTTGGCAACCATCCGATGGTCTTATTCTGGAGATTGCTATCCAGATTCTTTCCATTACCAAGCAGCCGCGGATCCAGGGTTCACAAATATCATCACCTCAGGGATAACAGACTGGAACCAACACAAGGCGAACATTCCCGTTCCCAGGTGCGCCAGGATCTACTGGCGTGTCCAAGCGCGTGCTGGGAATGATTCAGGAGAATACAGCGAACCTTCTAGGTTCACCTATGCTTCAATATCAAGCTGCTTCCAGAACCAGGAGTCGATTGATGCAGCTTTAATCAGGGGGTTTGTATTTGAAGATTATTGCATGGCAACATTTCCTTATGTGCCTGAAGATGTAGGAATATCCATGGAATGCGCATTTAGTGGAAAGTTTGGAGTTTATGGAAATGGTGTTAGATCCCGTGGGATAAATGGAGAACCCGGAATGCCCAATGTCGTTATTGATCTTGGAGCTGGACAATGCCCATCTACCGGAT
Source organism: uncultured Anaerolineales bacterium (assembly GCA_964448865.1). Classification (GTDB taxonomy): domain Bacteria; phylum Chloroflexota; class Anaerolineae; order Anaerolineales; family UBA11858; genus B10-G9. The sequence goes on along the minus strand of CAYUXO010000083.1, from coordinate 3,031 downwards.
TGGATGAATTCACCACTATGTCCAACGGCATGTATTACTTCATGGTTCAATCCCCGGGTGAATATTGCGTGTCCGTGAGTAAAATAAATAATCCAGATCTTGAAAACGGTATCTGGACCAAGCCGCTGACAGATCAGGATGTTACCCAGCAAACCCTGATCTTCGGTCCCGGAGAGATGAAAAAGCTCCAGGATTTTGGATGGGACGAATACGATTATGTTCCGGTTGAATTTGGGGTTTATTTGCAATCAGTTTGTCGAGCAGGAGACAGCAAAGATTATCGAGAAGTAATGTATCTCGAGAAGGACCAACTTGTTCCTATAATTGCTCGAAATGAAGCTGCCACCTGGTTCTTGACCAAATTTGGCTGTTATGTTTCTTTGGCAACCGGGGAACCTGCCCAGGATCCAGGTAATCTGCCTATATATCCTGATCCACCTCCCCCTCAACCCCAAGAAGATCCGAATATCCTTAAGTCTTGTTCCAGCTACAATGATCCCGGATTGTGCCCAATTCCGCGCTGTAAATGGGTCATCGCGGCAGGAGCGCCAGATTTTTGCACTGATAATTGAACATGGATCTTTCAAGTTTATTAATTGAGCATAATATTACATGCACATGATCGAATACGACTGCATTCTTATTCCCGGGGGCGGGTTATTGCTGGATGGCTCCCTGCCGCCCTGGACCAAGTCCCGCGTAGATCGCGCCCTGGATCTTCAGGACCAGATCCGCTGGATCGCTTGTTTATCCGGCGGAACGGTCCATAAACCACCCCCGGTGAATGATGCTGGTTATCCTATATACGAATCAAGGGCAGCTGCAGAATATTTAATAAATAATGGCCTGGGCCCAGAGAAAGTTCTAACTGAAATATGTTCATACGATACAATAGGCAACGCTTATTTTTCTCGCCTATTATTTGCTGAACCGTTCAAATTGAGTAAATTATTAGTCTTGACTTCAGATTTCCACATGCCCAGAACCCGGGCGATCTTTGAATGGATATACAGCCTGACACCTCTGCCAGTGCAGTTCCGGTTAAACTTTGAAAGCCTTCCTGATCAAGGTATATCTCCCACAGCATTGAAAGCCCGCCAGAAGAGGGAAAAGAAAAGTCTGGACCAGACCCAGATAACCAGAAACCGAATAACCACTTTATCAGCATGTTTTAGCTGGCTCTACACCGAGCATGGTGCCTACGCCCCGGGTCATCCGGCAGAAACTCTCACGGGGAATGAACTCATCTCTTATTGATATACTTTCAGTCGATCAGCCACTCTGGTGATTCCTTATCGCCCAAGCGAGTAAATAAATCTGATCGATATACCATCCTGGACCTATTTCCTTCCCTGATCATAACTTCACCAGGATGAGGACGATAACTCAAAAATATCACCCTTTTAAATACCGTAACTTCAGAATTCGATTTGATCTTGAGGTAGTATTCGCTTCCCGCCAGGCAGCTACCTGGCAAACAATAACCATTTTTTTTCATCTCAATCTCCCTGGACAGCCATTACTAGAACTTTTGTTCTGGTTTAGTATATCAATTCTAGCGAAATAAGCAGGGTTGAGATTTAAGAGGAGTTTGATTACTCCATTGGTGTATCAGCTGTTATATCCAATGCACTTGCGCTTTATTATTTTCCATAATTAGGCATTAAATATCCCAGGACACTAAAGGGAAAAGAGACAAAAAAACACCCGCTAAATATTCCTTATATTGGAAATATCGTATTTTTGCCCAACTTTCATAATCATGTCAGGTCTGAATAATAAATACACAGCAACTAACAAATCCATCTCGATTCAGTCTATAATGAAAATAGTAACACGTTTACCATCACCTTCAATCTGAGTAAAATCAATGGGCGCAACAGTTACAAGAACAAAAATTCTCGTCCCGCGGCGCAGGGATGATCTCCTGAGCAGACCTCGTCTGCTGCGCATCCTGGACGATATCCTGGATTATCCCTTCACGTTAATTTCCGCTCCAGCCGGCTATGGAAAAACTTCTCTACTGATCGACCTTGTTCAACAGGCAGAATATCCAGTGTGTTGGTACTCACTTGATAAACTGGATCAAGATCCCCAAAGATTCCTGGATCATCTAATAGGTTGTGTCCAAATTCGTTTTCCTGGATTTGGAGAAACCAGCGGACGCCTTGTTAAAGACCTACCCAATCCATTGGACCCCTCTGATCAATTAATCACCACCCTTGTTAACGAGCTGTATGAAAAGATATCAGAACATATAGTTATTATCCTGGATGATTTTCACCTGGTAGCAGAAAACCCCCAGATCAGTTCCTTTATCAGCAAATTAGGGCAAATGGCAGATGACAACATTCATCTGGTGATGACATCTCGTAATCTTTTTGATTTCCCAGACATACCATTATTGACAGGAAGAAGGAAGATCAAAGGAATTGGCTATGATGATCTAGCCTTCAATGAGAAAGAAATCAAAACACTATTTTCAGATGTATATAAACAAGTGCTCACTCCTGAGCAAGCCAAACATATAGCAGCTGATACCGAGGGCTGGATAACTGGTTTGATGCTTTCGGGAAAACATATCAAAGACCATTTTCCTGATCAAATAAAAGCCGCCCTGGTAACCGGGGCAGATATTTTCAATTATTTAGCCGAACAGGTTTTCCAAAAGCAGACCACCGAAATAAAGGAATTTTTACTTCAGAGTTCAATATTTAATGAATTCAGTCAACAATTATGTTCTGAAGTTCTTGGTTGGCCGGAAGAAAAGGAATGGGATCGGATCATTCATCACCTCATTCAACAGAACCTATTTATTCAACAAGTCAATGATAAAGAACTCTGGATCCGCTACCATCATCTATTTTTGGATTATCTGCGGGACCACATGAAGAAATCCCAACCGGAACAAGAAAAAATGCTGCTTACCTGCCTCGTAGGTGTCTACACGCAATTGTCGGAGTGGGAGAAAGCTTTTGAGACTGCCCAGCGACTTGGCGATGCCACCGCCCTGGCCCAGGTAATTGATAAG
>CAYUXO010000082.1:0-10999 GCA_964448865.1 uncultured Anaerolineales bacterium | reverse complement strand
TTAATATCAAAAAAATCATTGTTCGCGATAAAGCAGGAAATGAGTGGTCATCACATGGAGTATCACAGCAAGATTTGTTATTAGAGTTGCGTAACGCATCCTTAATTAAAAATGATGCTTTTAATAGCGAAAACAGAGATTTTAAGATTAATTATTTTACTGTTGGAAAGCACCACTTAATCACTGTCAGACGAAAGTATTATTCTGGGTCAAGAGATCACTGTAAATGGTTTCAGTATTCCAAAGATGCTGAAATCTACTATAAAAAAATCAACAATGAAGGAAAGGATTTTGTTGATGACAAGATTATCGCATTTTCGTTTGAGATGGATCTACTGAAAATCTAGCTTGACCATTCTATTTTAGCAAACAGGCAGGATTAATAGGATTCTATAGACTTGTATCAAACCAGGGTGTTGTTTTGGTTCAAACCGGGAAAAGGGTGGGGCTGGACCAGCGGTCGTTCCAGGCGCGCTGAGAAGCTTTCTCCTGGCGAATTTTCTCGATCCGGAGCAAATCCGGAGCAACGGATTGATTAAATCTCCCCGGAGACGCTTCCTGACCGCCAGCAGGCAAGGGATCGGTATGAAAATCCTCCGCCGGCTCAAGATGCATCCGCTGTGTTAATAATTCAAGCCGCTCGATATCACTCACAGGCGAATAATAGCACACATGTTCTATTATTGAAAGAATTTGAAGATACCTTACTAGTTATTTCGGAGTGGGGCTAAAGCTACCAGGAGTTCTGATATACATCATTTGATTGTGTTATTGAGATCACAAGGCCGTAGAGCAGGGGCTTGACAAAGCCCTAAAAGTTGTTAAAATATGAAAGGTTGTGATAAGTATTATTATCGCAAGCATAAGGATTCGACTGATAAAAGCCCTTCTTATGGAATATACTTCTATTTCTCTCCTGGCTTCAGTGCAGAAATATCTTGATAGTGTCAGATTGTCCCGTTCAGAAAACACTGCCAGGACCTACACCAATGCAATGCAGTCCTTTCTGGGGTCATGGATGAAAGATGGCCGTGATCCAGAGGATGATTTAGTTTCTGAGATTACAGAGGATTTTATTGGAGATTTTGCAGCAGACTTGAAATCTTACTCACCCAATACGGAGCAACTTTATTTGATCGCTGCAGCAGGATATTATGAATACTTAGCAGCAGAAAAACTAGCGGATATCAATTTGCCTCGCTTAAGGATGTTAATTAAAAGGCGATCTAGGCGTACAGGCCAACGCCTTCCCCAATTTCCAAAGGGTGATATTCTGAAGGTGTTAAACTATGCTCAAACCCTTTCAATGCTTCCCACCGAAACAAAAAGGCAGCGTCTCCAGCTTCTTCGAGATCGAGCGTTCATAATTACCCTGGCGGATACCGGTTTGCGTGTCCACGAGGCCTGTAATCTTAGGCGAGGAGATCTTGACTGGCAGGAAGGAAAAGCCATTATAATCGGAAAAGGAAATCAGCAGGCCATTGTTCGCTTCTCTACCAGGGCTTTAACTGCTTTGCGCGATTATATTAACGCCCGGGCTGAAATTGATGGTGCTTATGGAAGGTCTTTGACATCTCTGCCTATCTTTGCAAGGCATGATTTGGGTGCTGGGAAGCGCGTTGAACCGATAAGCACCACTACAGGTAGAAATATCATAAATTTGAGGGTTATTGAGGCCCTGGGAGAAAAAGCAAAAGGAACTATCACTCCCCATTCATTCAGGCACTATTTTGTGACAGAGGTGCTGCAGGGATCCGGTGGAAATATTAAATTAGCCCAGAAGCTTGCCAGGCACAAGAATATCCAGGTGACCCAACGTTATGCTCATCTCAGTGATGATGAATTAGACAAGGGATATTTTGATATCTTCGAAGATTAAGGAGAAAAAGGAATGAATTATCGGAAATTTGGAGGAATTGATTGGGAAGTATCGGCTCTGGGGTTTGGATGTATGCGTTTTCCAGTTATTGATGGAAATTCCAGCCAGATTGACGAAAAAGCTGCCGCAGAGATGCTTTATTTGGCAATTGATCAGGGTCTTAATTACATAGATACTGCTTACCCCTATCATGACGGTCAGAGTGAAAGTTTTGTTGGCAGAACCCTGCAGGGAGCCTACCGGGATAAAATTAAGCTTGCCACAAAATTGCCCAGCTGGAAAATTGAAAAAACCGAGGATTTTGAGTTTTATCTTAATGAACAGTTGGAAAAATTGCTTACAGACCACATCGATTGTTATTTGTTTCATGCTTTGGATCAGAAAAGTTGGACAAAGATTGAATCCCTGGGTGTGCTGAGCTGGGCAGAAAAAGCTCGCGCCGACGGAAGGATTAAACATCTTGGTTTTTCGTTTCATGATGAATTATCTGTATTTAAATCTATTGTGGACTCCTACCAGAACTGGGATTTTTGCATGATCCAGTATAACTATATGGACCAGGATTACCAGGCCGGAAAAAGTGGATTGGAGTACGCAGCTGAAAGAGGCCTTGGCGTTGTGATCATGGAACCGCTTAGAGGAGGGAGATTGGTTGATCCGCCCGTGGAAATCCAGGAGATCTGGGATAAAGCGGAAACTGAGCGCTCGCCGGCTGACTGGTCTTTACAATGGATCTGGAATCAACCCCAGGTATCGCTAGTATTGAGCGGTATGAGTGCACTTGATCAAGTTCAGGAAAACCTTACTAGCGCTGACAAATCAGGAATCGGGTCCCTGACTGACAATGATCTGCAATTAGTGACACACGTAAAAGAAACCTATCAAGATATGGCCTTGATTCCCTGTACACGATGCAATTATTGCTTGCCATGTCCTGAAGGTGTTGATATTCCACGCATTCTGAAGATCTATAATGATGGCATCATGTATGACAAAGTAGAGAGTTCAAAGGAAGATTATAATCTTTGGGTTCCCCCAGATGTTAAAGCCGATAATTGTGTTATCTGTAGAGAATGTGAAGAACAATGTCCTCAGGATATTCCTATTTCAGATTGGATGGCTCAAATCCACCAGGAATATGCCGGCTGATGAAGTGATCAAGGCAAACAAATGGGTGAAATTAATCCCCCGCTCCAGAAGTTATTGAGAAAATACAGCAATACTATGCGCAACCACAGGGTTCAAAAATGATTGTTGCTTCAGATCTCAATGGTACTTTGACCACCGGATCACCCATCCTGGCTGTAGCCAAATGGGCTGAAATTCACCAGACCAGCCTGCCTCCAAAATTATTCAAAATCCGGATCCTGTTCTCATATCTTCAAGTTAAGTTTGGATTCAAAGATCTGCATGTTTGGGCTGATAAAAACCTCCGTGGAGTTCTTAGCTTGATCTCCTCCCCCACTCCAGAAAAGCTAACTGAGATTATGACATTTATTGTAGAAGATGAACTCTGGCCAAAAAGGCGCCTAGAGGCTATCGAACTGCTAAGGGATTTTCATCAACATGGCGCAGAAATTATCCTGGTCAGCGCCGCGTTTGAACCTGCCGTGGCCATTTTTGGTGAAAAGATCGTCCCCGGTGATGTTTCAGGTATTGGGACACCAATTTTCTTAAAGGATGGCAAACTTTTTCTAGCAGATGAACTTACGGTCGGGGAAAAGAAGATGGACCTGTTGAGTTCCATGTTGGGATCACGTAACTTGGACTATGCACTGGGAGATACGATAGCAGATTTACCAATGCTGGAAGCTTCCCATAACCCTATAGCTGTGGCTCCGGACCATCAGTTGAGAGCCCATGCCTTGGAACGCGGCTGGAAGATCTTGGAGTGACATATTCTTAGAGAAATCATCAAAGGGAGTAGCTATGGATAAAATCATCAATCGTGCTCTTAGAGCTGCCCTGTTGGATCGCGATTTCTTTCAGGAAGTCGAAAAGGATATCGATTTAAATCAAGAAGCCCTCCTGGTTGTCATTATTGTCTCGGTTGCCGGTGGTGTGGCAGCATTCATCGCTGGCCTGATTAATGGGAGGTTTGGTACAGCTGTGCTGGGATTGAGTATCACAACAGCGGTTGGTATTGCTAATTATTATATTTGGGCTTATGTGACACATTTTATTGGCACTAAAATGTTCACTAGCCAGGCAGAACCAGGTGAACTGCTGCGTGTATTAGGTTATGCCAGCGCACCCAGAGTTCTCAGTTTGCTGGTGTTTATCCCCTATTTTGGTCCGCTGCTGGCTCTCGTTGGGAGTATCTGGGCTCTTGCTGCCGGTTTTGTAGGTGCCCGGGAAGCCCTTGATCTGGATACTACAGAAACGTTGGCAACAGTGTTTTTAGGTTGGCTGGCAATCTTGATTATCGGCGGAATAGCTAAAAGTATTCTGGGTATCAGTGCCTTGGGTTTTGGATCACTGCTGCTTTTATTGGGACAGTATATCTAACACACGGCTATGACCTTGAATCAACCTTGCTTTATTGAGGGACAAATAAACTGATCCATGGTACAGGGAGAATGGATAGATGGAAACTGAATCTTTACCCGGACGATTAAGGAAGTTCTCATGTTATTATGCAATTTTACAGCTCTGCCATTTAACCCTGTTAACACGGGCAGCTTTTACGTACTTGTCCAGAAGTCATATTCCATTTCCTGCCCTACCACCTGTTGGTGGATGGGCAATTGAAACAATTCCTTTTCTATTGGGAATGGGAGCAGTAGACGCGCTGGCTGCTGGATTGGCTATTTACGGAGGATGGATTCTGATCACCCGGGGTGAATTCCTGGTTAACCTATGGGTAATTTCCCTTAACATTGCCCTGGTTTCTGCAATTATATTCTGCTTTGGAACCTTACCCAGTGGCGCCTGGGGAGCTAACCCGCTTGGTTATGGGATTCTGGCAATTGTGTTTGCTCCCCTATTTGTGTTCTATGTTTGCTTAATGAGATTTTGGGCTCGAACAAGCCTTAATTAGAGGAAAACTATACGCAATTATATGAGGAGTTACCTCAAGCTGCATGATCCTTTTTTATGATTATCCACACATAATGATCTTCCTTGACTATTTTGGTATCCCCTGTCAAGCGAACGAACAATTCCTGGATTTGTTCCGCTGATAAGAAATGGCTGCGCATCAGAGCAATTTTTTCAGCAAGGGCGATTAATTTCACGGCAAATTTGTCGATATCCGGTTCTTCGATGATTATTTTACCGTTTGGTTTTAGCGCTCGCCACAGTTCCCGGGCTGTAATTGTCTGATCAAATACGTGATGTAAAGCATCCACCATCAGGATCCTGTCGAAAGAACCATTTTGAAACGGCAGCAGCTCAGAGCCTGCATTGATCGCTGCCAGACCCTTTTTACCCAGCGTTTTTTGAAGCATTTTGTAGGACGTGTCAGCGACAACAACCTGCTTTGCGGAGTCGGAAAAATACTGGGATATCCGTCCTGTACCACCTCCAATGTCCAGCAGATTGAGTTCCGGACTGAGATCGAGAAGCTCGGATAAACGTGTTGGCGGTTTCGGTTGAATGACATTTTCATAAATCGGGGCAAGCAAATCAAAGTGATCAAACATAATGGGTCTCCAAGGCAGCTCATTAATGGTAAATGTTAAAAATTCATCCGCTGATTAATAAAACTATTATAGTAGATTTATTGACGCACGGTTGGCTGTGGCTTATAATTTTCCCGCGCTCAGTTCTGCGGGGAAGTGCTGGAATTGGCAGACAGGCATGACTTAGGATCATGTGCCTTTAAGGCGTGTGGGTTCGACCCCCACCTTCCCCACCTTGAAAAAATGTGAAGTGATCAGAGGCCGATGTGTTTTGGCCCCTTTCTAATGCCTATATAGATCGTGAGGATTATTTTGAAAATTGAACAAACCTATCTTGATGACCACCAACTCGAAGTAACAGTCGAAGCTGAACAGGACTTATTCGAAAAGGCAAAACATCTGGCAGCCAAAGAAATGGCCAAAGGAAAAAAGATTCCCGGTTACCGACCTGGAAAAGCTCCCTATCAGCTGATTGTGAACCATTTTGGTGAAGGGGCTATCGTAGATAATGCAATTGAACATTTTCTGGATGAAGTTTATCCAAAGGTAATTGAACAGGTTGAATATGAGCCTTATGGTCCGGGAAAGGTGAAAGAGATAAAATCTCTGGAACCTCCCACTTTTGTCTTTAATATCCCTCTTCAACCTGAAGTGACCCTTGGAGATTACAAAGAAATCAGGCTGCCGCTCGAGAAAAGCGCGGTATCTGATGATGAGGTTGACAAGATCCTGGAGAGGATGCGTTCTCAGCAAGCTTCTGTTGAGCCTGTGGATCATCCGGCACAGGTTGGCAACCTGGTTGATACTTCAATAGACTGCAGGGCGATTGACAATGACCCTGAAGATCAGGATAGCTATCTGCTCAAGAATCAACCTCTCCCGGTAATGGTCAAAACCAAAGAAGAGGATGATAGCAAGGAATGGCCTTTCCCGGGATTTTCAAGGCAGCTCCTGGGTGTATCCAGTGGGGACTCACTGGAGTTGACACACGAATTTTCTGATGACGAATCTGTTGATGAGAATTACAGGGGCAAAGAAGTCCTCTATTCAGTATCTGTTGACGGAATTAAGGAGAGGATCCTGCCGGAACTTAATGATGAATTTGTGAAAACTGTCAGTGAGCTGGAAACATTGGATGAATTGAAAGGGCAAATTCTGGACGAGCTAAAGACACAAAAAGAAACCGAAGAGGAAAATACTTATATCAATCAGATCTTTGAGGTTATCCTGGAAGATGCAGATGTAAAATTCCCTCCCCAAATGATCGAGAATGAAATTGAGGGTGAAATCCGTGAATTGGAGGCCAGGCTAAAAACCCAGGGAATGGATTTGGAAATGTATCTGGGCATACAAAACATGGAAGAAGAAGCCCTGCGGGAACAGATAAAACCAAACGCTGAAAAGAGAATCACGCAAGGATTGATAATCGGAAAAATTTCAGAGTCTGAAGATTTTGATATCAACCCAGAAGAAATTACAGGGGAGTTTCAGACTGTTTTGAACGAATATTTTGGTGATGATGAGAAATCCCGCTCAGAATATATGAAAAGTGGAGATTCTGTTGCCTTACTCGACCGGATCAGCTCACAATATATCACCAAAAAAACCCTTGATTTCCTAAAAACAGTAGCTCTGGGAGAAGATTATTCCCATTTCTTCAAACAGGACCAGGTGGAAAATAATGACATAGCTGTTGAAGAGGATGCACCTGAAGAAGATATTGAACAAGAATCTGATCAAGAAGCAGGGTTGGAAGATGAAAAACAGGAATGATCATCCTGTTTGTAATAATTAGCTAGGAGGTATGGTAATGATGTTAGAAGCCCAGGCGCTAATTCCTATGGTTATCGAAAAGTCCGGTCAAATGGAAAGGGCGTATGATATATACTCGCTTTTGCTTAAGAATAGAATTGTTTTTGTGGGTACACAGATAACCGATCAAACAGCAAACTTGATCGTAGCCCAACTGTTATATCTAAGCAATGAAGACTCAGAAGCTCCAATACAAATGTACATCAACTCACCTGGTGGTGTGATTTATGCAGGATTGGCTATTTACGACACAATGCAGATGATCTCCAATCCAATCAATACCCTTGCGATTGGCGTAACTGCTTCATTTGGCACTGTATTATTGACTGCGGGGACTACCGGACAGCGATTTGCCCTTCCCCACTCAACAATTCACCTTCATCAGCCGATCGGTGGCGCCCAGGGTCAGGCAACTGATATTGAAATCCAGGCCAATGAGATCCTGAGATTAAGAGACAAACTGAACAGCATTCTCGCCAGCCATACAGGACAATCGGTTGATAAGATTAAAAAAGATACTGAAAGGGATTATTGGTTGACTGCCGAGGAAGCTGTAGGTTATGGTTTGGTTGACAAAGTGTTGGAACCAAAAAAGGATTCAATACTAGCCGCCGTGAAACAAAAAAAATCCAAAGATGGATCTAAGTCCTCGGAGTAACCAGATTTAGAGCTCAAAGCCCGGTTTCTCAGAAACCGGGCTTTTTTCTATTGGAGGAAGCCTGAAATGAAGAAATCCAATTATGAAAATCTCAAGACCATACTTTTGGATATGGATGGTGTGCTCTGGCGGGGTGACCAGCCCCTGGTAGATATGACGGATTTATTCGATCGAATTCAAGGCCTTGGTTTAAGCGTATATTGTGTGACAAATAATTCCGCTAGAACGGTTGAATATTATCTCAAGAAATTGTGTGTTTTTGGAGTTGATCTAAAAGCAGATCAAATTATTACCAGCGCAGAGGCGACAGCAAACTACCTCATTAATAAATATCCAGGAAGGGGCACGCTATATGTTGTCGGGGAAAGTGGTCTGGTTGACACACTGGAAAGTTTTGGTTTTCGAGTTGACCTCCAACCAGGCGAGAGAGATATTCTAGCAGTTGTGGTTGGCCTAGATCGTCAGCTGACGTATCAAAAAATTGATAATGCTGCCAGGTTGATCAGGATTGGCGCCGAATTCATTGGGACTAATCCTGATCAAACCATACCTGCCCCAACAGGCATCTCACCAGGAGCTGGTACTGTTATTGGAGCAATAGAGATCGCCTCAAATCAGCAAGCCCTGATTATTGGAAAACCCCAAAGCCAATTGTTCAATTTGGCATTATCAAGGTCTGGTGCTGCGGCTGAGCAAGCCCTGATGGTGGGAGATAGACTGAACACGGATATCGCCGGAGCTCAAAGGCTTGGTATTCGGACTGCCCTGGTTCTTTCAGGAGTTACAACCCGGGAAGAAGCCAAGATCTGGAGACCAGCACCGGATATAATTGTCAATGATGTTCTAGCAGTCTTGGATCAAATACAGAATGATGAAAAATAATATTTTTGACCTTAATTTTGAAGAGCTCCGAAAAATCCTCAATGACTGGGATGAACCAGATTACAGAACCCAGCAAATTTGGGAAGGTTTATACGTTCAGTTCTGGTCTGACGCTGGATCGTTCAGTTCCCTTCCCCTGCCCTTGAGAGAAAAGCTTGCAGAAGAATTTGAATTTAATAGCTTTACTGTTGATCGATCTTTGCAATCAAAAGATGGCGAGACACTGAAATATCTCTTTAAATTACAGGATGAAGCAGCCATTGAGACCGTATTGATGTCTTATTCTGATAGGAATACAGTGTGTATTTCCAGCCAGGTGGGATGTGCTATGGGATGCGGTTTTTGTGCGACCGGTAATATGGGTTTCTCGAGAAACTTATCAACAGGTGAAATTGTGGAGCAGGTTATCAGGGCTGCGGGTCAATTCAGAACACAAGGAAAAAAACTCACTAACGTAGTTTTCATGGGCATGGGTGAACCATTTCATAATTACCCAGCAGTGATGAAAGTAGTGGGAATAATCAATGATAAACGGGGTTTCTCCCTGGGTGCAAGGCGGATTACCATATCCACAGTGGGTCTTGTTCCTGGGATCAGACAACTCAAGAGCGAAAACACTCAAATTAATTTAGCTATATCACTGCATGCCGCAGACGATGAACTGCGAACCTCGCTGATGCCAATAAACAATAAATATCCTATTTCTGTTTTGATGGAAGCCTGCCAGGAATATATAAATAAAACCCACAGGCGTATATCTATCGAATGGGCATTAATTGATGGCGTAAACGATTCCGCAGATCAGGCACATAAGCTTGTTCGACTTATCAAGGGAAAACTATTCCATGTAAATTTAATCCGTCTGAACCCGGTAAAACACTATTTCGGTAATCCAACTGGTACAAAAAGGGCTGCTGACTTTCAAAGCATTCTGACTGCGGCTGGAATTTCCTGCACTTTCCGTGTTCGTCGGGGTATTGATATTCAGGCAGGATGCGGACAGCTGGCAAGCGAATCTCTAGTCACTTAACTTTCACCAGAACTTTATCAATCGACAAAGGAAACCCTTTCATGCTAAAATGAATATTCAGGAGCAAGGAGGCGGTATGTTAAGCCAAACTGTCCGTCTGGTTTTTCCGCCAAGCTTACATGATGAACCAATAATCAATCGGCTGTTGAGGAAATATACTTTCACAGTTAATATTCTCAGGGCCAGTGTAACAGCGGAGGAAGGCTGGATGGATATTCAGGTGTCCGGAAAAGCCCCGGAAATTGAAGAATCCTTCACCTGGCTTCGAGAACAAGGGGTAGAGGTCGTTCTTTTGACAAATTAATACTTATTTCCGGATTTAGAACAAGTTTAGCTGGCAGAAGCTTCTAAGCAGTTCTGTCATTTTTAACTTAACTCGGCGGTGATACTTTATGAGCAAATTTGAATTGAATGATCCTGAATCCATGTCTGTTTTTGAACAAGCCCTTGATGAGGGGGATTACCAGGCAGTCTTGGGGATAATTCGGTCTCTGCACCCTGCTGATCAGGCAAATTTGTTTAACGGTCTGAAAACTGGTCAAAAGAAAACATTGCTCCAGCAGATGGAAGTATCTGAAATTGCTGATATCTTTGATGAGCTGGATGACAAACAAACCCTGATAGCAGCTCGAAATCTCCCCCTGCCCTTTCTGGCCGATATTATCGATGACATGGATCCGGATGAGGCGGCAGATCTTTTAGGCGATCTCCCCGGCCAAGAAGTACGCGAAACTATTTCCTTAATGGAGGAACCTGAAGAGGTTCTGCCTTTGCTTCGTTATCCTGATGAAACAGCTGGTGGAAGGATGACCACGGATTTCCTGGTCTTAAGTCCCGAGGATACGGCAGATTCAGCCATGCAATATTTACGGTCATCTGACTGGGAAACAGACATTCCTTATTATCTCTTTGTTGTCAATAAACAAACGGAGCTTCTAGGCGTTACCGGTTTGAGAGAACTGGTACGCGCGGACCCACACCAAAAGATTCAGGATATTATGGACACACATGTGGCGAGTGTCTATACCATGGAGGATCAGGAAGAGGCAGCTGGAGTTATGAAACACTATGATTTGCAAGCGCTGCCAGTCCTAAACGAGAGTGAACAATTGGTT
>CAYUXO010000081.1:0-11067 GCA_964448865.1 uncultured Anaerolineales bacterium | reverse complement strand
CCGGATCATGTACTGTTGGAAAATGGGGGAAAGGGCTAAAACCTTTCGCCAGTCTTAACGAACGATCAGCCAGATTATCACGGCAATAGATAAACCCAGAATTGTTCCTAAGAATGCCTCTCCCGGGGTATGGCCAAGGACTTCTTTCAGTTTATCCTGGGGAGGCATTTTGCCTTTGGCTATTTCTTCGATTATGGAATTGATCAAGACTGCCTGTTTACCAGCCTCCCTGCGAACTCCTGTAGCATCATAAATCACAATCATCGCCAGGATTGCTGATAGGGCAAATATTGGTTGATCAAAACCAATATGCAAACCAATTAAAAGTGCTGCTGCACTGACCATTGCGGAATGAGAACTTGGCATTCCACCAGACTGAAACACCAGGGCCCAATTCCACCTTTTTAGCAATAAGAACTCAATCGGTACTTTGATTGTCTGGGCTACAGCCCAGGCAGTTAATGCTGCCAATAATATGGGATTAAAAAACAATAAATCAGCTAGACTCATTTTCCCCCTTCAAAACTTCTTCAACTTTTAATTCTGCATTGTCAAGCAGGGATAAACAATAAGATGCCAGAGCTTGACCACGTTCATAATACAATAAAGTGCTCTCAAGGTCATTTTCCCCGGTGTCCAGCTTATTGACAAGCTCTTCCATCTCTTGAAGGGCATGTTCGTAGGATAAATCTTCCAGTGGTTTGAATTTCAGGTCACTCACGACATTTTCCTTTTAAATCCAATTTTCTTCTCTATATATACCAAACACATCTTTCATGACCTGGGTGATCTCACCCAGTGTTGCATAAGCGTGAATTGCCTCAAGTATATACGGCATCGTATTTTCTGTCCCCTGGCAGGCAATCCTCAATTGATCGAGGGTTTGTCCTACCCGACCGGAGTCTCTTTCTTTTTTAAGCTTCTCCAGGCGTTCAACCTGATTCTGGTAACCCTCTGGATCAATTACCAGCAGTGGGATCTCGGGGTCCTTCTGGTCTTTATAGGCATTTACACCAATGACCGTTCTGACCTGCTGATCGATTTCCCGCTGATACCGGTAAGCAGAATCCGAAATCTCTCCCTGGAAGAATCCCTGGTCAATAGCTGGCAAAACACCACCAAGATCATCTATTTTATCAAAATATTCATAAACCTGGCTTTCCATTTTGTCGGTAAGAGCTTCCAGGAAATAGGATCCGCCCAGAGGATCAACACTGTTAATCACTCCTGTTTCCTCAGCGATGATCTGTTGGGTCCGCAAGGCAATTGTGGCTGCTTGCTGTGAGGGCAGAGCCAGGGCTTCGTCCATGCTGTTGGTGTGCAGCGATTGAGTGCCTCCCAGGACTGCAGCCAGAGCTTGTACTGCGACTCTGACAATATTGATTTCCGGCTGCTGAGCTGTTAGGGAAACTCCGGCAGTCTGAGTATGAAATCGCATTAACCAGGATCGGGGATTTTTAGCCTGATATACCTCGCGGATCTCCCGGGCCCAAATTCTGCGGGCAGCCCGATATTTAGCTATTTCCTCAAAGAAATCGTTGTGGGCATTAAAGAAATAGGACAGCCTGGGAGCAAAATCATCAACCTTTAAACCCCTTTCAATTGCCCAGCGCACATATTCCAGTCCATCCGCCAGGGTGAAAGCAAGTTCTTGAACAGCTGTTGCTCCAGCTTCCCGAATATGGTATCCAGAAATACTGATGGTATTCCATAATGGTGCTTTTTTAGATCCAAATTCAATGGTGTCCGTTACCAGTCGCATGGATGGTTCCGGCGGGAAGATGTATTCTTTTTGAGCAATATATTCCTTGAGGATATCATTTTGAATGGTCCCCCTCAATTGATCCAGGCCAATTCCCCGGTTTTCAGCTGTGGCCAAATACATAGCCCAGATCGCGGCAGCTGGAGAATTAATGGTCATACTGGTTGAGACCTGATCCAGAGGAAGACCTTCGAGGAGCACTTCCATATCCTTCAATGATGATATAGCTACGCCGCAGCGCCCAAATTCCCCCTCTGCTTCAGGCGCATCAGTATCAAAACCCATCAAAGTGGGCATATCAAATGCAACTGAAAGCCCGGTTTGCCCTTGTTCCAGCAAGTACTTAAAGCGTTGATTAGTTTCTTCTGCTGTCCCAAATCCTGCAAACATCCGCATGGTCCATGGGCGGGACCGATACATGGTTGGATGAACTCCCCTGGTAAATGGGTATTGACCCGGGTAGCCAATGTTATCCTGGTAAGTTTTTTCAGAGAGATCGGCAGGAGTATACAAACGATTGATCACTTCCGATGAGGTTGTGATGAAATCTTTCCGGCGTTCAGGAAACCGATCCAGGCTTTCCTGGAGTGTTTTTTCTTTCCAGCGTTGGATTGCCTGTTGGTGTTCTGCCGATTTTTGCTCTTCAGACATTCCCTGCTCCTTGTAAAAAGGGTGGTTTCATCCGTAAAAATTATAGCATTGTTTGGACCTTCCATTTCGTTGGGGATGATCAACAAGGTGGAAAGTTTATCCCGAAGTTACCCGGTGGTTCTTTGGTATACTACCCTCATGCAAAAATCGGCCCCGGGAAATGTTTCTCAAGATTTAATAAATGATCTAAAACAGGCAGGCCTGGAGTTTTCAGCTGACCACGTAACCCGCTTGTTGTACAGCACAGATGCCAGCATCTACCAGGTCATGCCCATTGCTGTAGTTTGGCCGAAAGACAGCCATGAGGTTCGCGCAATCCTCGATATCGGACGAAAACATCAAGCTCCAGTGCTTCCCCGGGGAGGAGGCAGCAGCCTGGCCGGACAGGCGATTGGCAAGGCCATAATACTTGATTTTTCCCGCCATATGGATCAAATCCTGGAGGTTATCCCGGAGGAACGATCCGTCAAGGTTCAACCTGGAGTTATTCTGGGTTCATTAAACAGGTATCTGGATTCTTATGGACTGATGTTTGGTCCCGATCCTGCCAGCGCGGACAGGGCAACTATCGGTGGCGTCCTGGGAAATAATGCTACCGGAGCCCATTCGATCCTGTACGGTATGGCTCATGATCACCTTCTGGAAACAGAAGTTGTGCTCTCCGACAGCACACTGGTCAATTTTCAAGAACAAGGACCAGGTACACTGGCTGCAATACAAAAGAGCTCAACTCTTGAAGGGGATATTTACCGGACCCTGCCAGCGCTGATTGATGAACACCGTGAGGAGATAAACACCCGCTACCCCAAAACATTCCGAAATGTCGCAGGTTACAATTTGAATATCCTTGCCCAACAGCAAAGACTTAATCCGGCAATTTTGCTGGCAGGATCTGAAGGAACCCTGGGGGTCATCACTTCAGCTAAACTGAACCTGGTCCCCATACCTCCTCATAAAACCCTTTACTTGATCCATTTCAACGAACTAAAAGCCGCCCTTGATTGTGTACCAGCGATCCTGGAGAGCAAACCAAGTGCGGTGGAATTAATAGACCAAATGCTGATTGACCTTGCCAGGGCAAACCCTGCCTATCGCAACCTGCTTGACGCGATCCAGGGAAGTCTATCAGGTATACTGGCTGTGGAATATCAGGGAAATGATCTGCGGGAATTATCCGGAAAAGGTAAACTGCTGTCTACTTTCGGACATACAGTACCCCTGCTTGATCCTGATCAGCAAGCCCGGATCTGGAAAGCCCGGAAAGTTGGCCTGGGTATTCTTCAGAGCACAAGGGGTGATGCCAAACCAACAACATTCATTGAAGATGCTGCTGTTCCCGTAGAGCACCTGTCTGATTATGCCCTTGAGATCAAGCGTTTTGCAGAGGAGATCGGAGTGGGCGCTACAGCTATTTATGCTCATGCCAGCGCCGGCTGCCTGCACATTCGCCCCCAGGTAAACCTGAAAAGTGGAGCAGGCCTGGAGCAAATGCGCCTGCTGGCAGAAAAATCCCTCGAACTGGTGCTCCGGTATGGGGGCACGACCAGCGGAGAGCATGGGGAAGGTTTTGCAAGGGGAGAATTCTCCCGGCAGCTTTTTGGTCCGGATCTGACCCGGGCTTTCAAACAGGTCAAGGAACTATTTGATCCAGATTACACCCTCAACCCCGGCAAGATCGTCAATCCGCCGAGAATGGATGAGGATGAATTACTCCGTTATGGGAAAAAGTATCAGGCCCGGTATAAACCAGACCAGACCCTATTAAGTTTCCAGGAGGATCAGGGATTTGACAGAGCGGTGGAAATGTGCAACGGGGCAGGGGTTTGCCGTCAGCTGGACGAAGGCGTCATGTGCCCATCCTTTAAAGCAACCCGGGATGAAACACACAGCACACGGGGACGATCCAACATGCTGCGAGCTGCCATAAGTGGAAAGCTTGGACCGGATGGAATGACATCCCGGGAGCTTTACCAGGTCCTGGATTTATGCCTTTCCTGCCAGGCTTGTGCAAGTGAATGTCCTTCCACCGTGGACATGAGCAAACTCAAAGCTGAGTTCACCCACCAATACCACCAGGTTCACGGCGTGCCCTTCAGAAGCTGGTTTTTTGCCCATATAGCCGAAATCAGCCGCCTGGCTCAACGATTTTCCAGTCTGGTCAACCCGATCTTGAATTCACCTTTGTCACGACTTCTGTCCTTGATAGGCATACATCCAGAACGGCAAATGCCGTCATTTGCACGGGAAACCTTCACTTCCTGGTATAAAAAACAAAATATCACCCAGCAAGGTGATTTGACCAAAGGGGTAGTTTTTTTCTTCGATACATACCTGGAATATAATTATCCGCATATCGGTCAGGCGGTAGCGAAAATTTTTCAGAAAGCCGGAATCGATCTGATCGTGCTCCGGGAAAAAGCAGATTCAGGCCGCCCGGCCTATTCCAAAGGTGTGCTGAAAAAAGCCCGAAAACTGGCTCAAACAAACCTGGAACTTTTAAAGCCTTACGCAGAGAAAGGCATCCCGATCATAGCTTGTGAACCTACCGTGGTTGTCATGTTAAAGAAGGAATATAGAGATCTGGTACCGGGTGCAGGGTCAGATCTTGTCGCAAATTCTACAATGCTGGTAGAAAATTACTTGCTCCAGAAAATTAATGCCGGCAGTATTAATTTTTCCTATGATCGAAAACCAAGGCGAATTCTCTATCATGGACACTGCCAACAAAAGGCTCATTTAGGCACTGGAAAAACAATAAGCATGCTCAATAACCTGCCAAATTGTGTGGTTGAGGAAATCGAGGCTGGCTGCTGCGGTATGGCCGGGGCATTTGGATATGAAAAAGAACATTATCAGCTATCGCTGGATATTGCGGAACTGGGGCTCGCCCCCAAAATCAGGGAAGCCGCGCCTGATATCATCATCTGCGCCTCAGGAACATCCTGCAGAGAGCAGATCGCCCATACCACCCAACGAAAAGCAATTCATCCTCTGGAGGTATTTGCCGAAGCGCTGGTTTGAAACTTCCAGGGTCAAATTTCGTAAACAAATAGGATGTACAATACTGAAAGATCGAATTAGATAAGGAAAACATTATGGCTTGGATCACATCGCCTGAAAGCTGGATTGCTCTGTTAACGCTTACTATCTTGGAAATAGTCCTCGGTATTGATAACATCGTCTTTATTTCCATTCTGGTTGGAAAATTACCGGAAGAAGAACAAGAAAAAGGCCGTCAGATAGGACTGATTGTGGCATTGGGCACCCGGATATTGCTGCTGCTTTCCTTGACATGGCTCATCAAATTAACCGCTCCCGTTTTTTACGTCGGAGAGCATGGAGTGGCAGGACGCGACATGATCCTGATGGTGGGTGGTATGTTCTTGTTATGGAAAAGCACTACTGAAATCCACGATAAACTTGAAGGTGAATCTGAGGTTTCGTCAAGAAAAGTAAAAGCATCATTTGGGGCAGTGATCACCCAGATTGCGATCCTGGACATAGTGTTCTCGCTTGATTCGGTTATTACAGCGATTGGCATGGCAGAAGAGCTGGTAATCATGATCGCCGCCGTGGTCATCTCTGTGGTAATCATGCTCTTTGCTTCTGGTCCGATCAGTTCTTTTGTCAACGATCGCCCCACATTAAAAATCCTGGCCCTGAGCTTTTTGTTGTTAATTGGTGTTTCTTTGTTTGCGGAAGGATTACATTTCTCCATTCCAAAAGGATATATCTACTTCGCAATGACTTTCTCGTTATTTGTTGAAATCATTAACCTGAAAGCAAGTAAAAATCGAAGGCAACCAGTCCATTTACATGAACCGCATATAAAAGGAACACCCAAGAGTTAAGAAAACCAAGCCATGGAACCCCACCGAACTATTCTGCACCTTGATCTGGATGCTTTCTTCTGCGCTGTGGAAGAAATCAAGGATCCGGCTTTACGTGGGAAAACTTTTGCTGTGGGGGGTTCTCCCACAGGCAGAGGTGTGATCACCTCCTGCTCCTATCCTGCCCGGAAAATGGGTGTGCGTTCAGCCATGCCGGCAGGAAAAGCCCTCCAGCTCTGTCCAAATTTGATCCTGGTGTCCAGGAACCACGACGATTACGGACGCTACTCAAAGAAGGTGATGGGTTGCCTGGGCCGATACACTGACCAGGTTGAACAAATCTCTATTGATGAAGCTTTTATTGATATCACTGATCTGGGTTCTGAACCCAGGTTGATCGGAGTTGAACTCCAGGGGCTTATTCTTGATGAGTTGGGTCTTCCCAATTCCATTGGAATTGCCAGCAATAAACTGGTTGCCAAAATCGCCACCGATGTGGGCAAAATCGCCTCAAGTGGTGATAGCTATCCCAACGCCATTACGGTGGTCCCCCAGGGAGAAGAACGAGCTTTTCTTAACCCGCTTCCGGTGGAAATGCTTTGGGGAGTGGGTCCAAAAACCCGGGAACGGCTGGAAAGATTCAATATCCGGACAATTGGCGATCTGGCAGATCATTCCGAAATTGAATTGGCACAGAAGTTTGGAAAACACGGATATGATCTCAGCAGGCGAGCTAAAGGTATAGATAAACGTGGTATTGTTACCCGCAGGGGAGTGAAATCTGTCAGCAATGAAAGGACTTTCCGGCAAGATCTGGGAAAGAAGAATGATGTACTGAAGTATATAACCAGGCTTTCAGAAAAAGTCGCCCAGCGTTTACAGAAAAAAAACTTACGGGGGAAAACTGTCCAGATCAAAATCCGCTGGTCAGATTTTACAACAATCACCCGC
Source organism: uncultured Anaerolineales bacterium (assembly GCA_964448865.1). Taxonomy (GTDB): domain Bacteria; phylum Chloroflexota; class Anaerolineae; order Anaerolineales; family UBA11858; genus B10-G9. The sequence continues at coordinate 3,873 of CAYUXO010000081.1, read as the reverse complement.
CAAAGCACGTTAAATCAATCAACCAATCAGTATAAAGTCATTCAGCAGGAAGCAGCCACTCTACTGAGCCAGGTCTGGCAGGAAGGCAGACTGATCCGCCTGGTTGGCGTGGGGGTCCATAATCTTGACAGCAAAGTCCAGCAGCTCGGTTTATGGGATACCAGGATGGTTAAGGATATCCAACTTCAGAAAGCCCTTCAGGATTTGAAAAAAAAATATGGGGAAAATGTCATATCAAAAGGGATAAAGAAGTAATAAGGATAACATTCACAAGGGGGCCTATAATCGATTATAATTGTCCCTTGGGTTAGCTGGATAAAACCTAAAAAAACACGTTTACTATCCTAACATTAGCAGGAGTTAAGTTTATGTCTAAAAATATTCAAATGATTGACGGCAACGAGGCAGTAGCAGCCGTTGCTCATAAGATCAATGAAGTGATCGCAATCTATCCGATCACTCCTTCCTCACCCATGGGTGAACATGCCGATGCCTGGTCAGCCAAGGGAAAAACAAATATCTGGGGAACTGTTCCGGATGTGATCGAAATGCAGGCGGAGGGCGGAGCTGCAGGGGCAGTGCATGGTGCACTGCAGGCAGGCGCTTTGACCACAACATTCACAGCCTCACAGGGTTTGCTGTTGATGCTGCCAAACATGTATAAAATTGCCGGCGAGTTAACACCCACTGTATTCCATATTGCAGCCCGTTCAATAGCAGCCCAGGCCCTTTCTATCTTCGGAGACCATTCCGACGTGATGGCTGCCAGGGCAACCGGTTTCGCTTTGCTGGGATCTGGATCAGTCCAGGAAGCTCACGACTTTGCGGCCATTTCCCAGGCTGCCAGCTTGGAATCGCGCATTCCCTTCCTTCATTTTTTTGAAGGCTTCCGGATCTCCCATGAGATCAATAAAGTAGAAATGCTGTCGGATGAAGTCCTCGCAGAATTAATTTCTGAGGAAGCTGTCCTGGCTCATCGCAACCGGGCGCTCAATCCTGACAAACCAGTTCTGCGCGGCACTGCCCAGAACCCGGATGTCTTCTTCCAGGCCCGGGAAACTGTGAACCCATATTACGACAAAGCTCCTGAGATCGTTCAGGAAGTAATGGATAAATTCAAGAAACTGACCGGACGGGAATACAAACTCTATGATTATGAAGGCGCAGAAGACGCTGATCGAGTGATTGTGATCATTGGTTCCGGTGGTGAGGCAGTTGCGGAAACCGCAAAATTCCTGCTGAAAAATGAAGGAGAGAAAGTCGGTGTCGTGCGGGTTCGCCTGTACCGCCCCTTCTCTATCAAACACTTCCTGAATTCCCTTCCCGCCACAACCAAGATAATCGCTGCCCTGGACCGCACCAAGGAACCGGGCGCACTTGGCGAGCCTCTTTACCAGGATGTTATCACTGCTGTCACAGAAGGAATGAATGAAGGAATAGCTCCATTCAAGACCGCTCCCAAGGTAATTGGTGGGCGTTATGGTCTTTCCTCCAAGGAATTTACTCCTGGTATGGTGAAAGGCATCTTCGACGAGATGAAGAAGAAACTGCCCAAGAATCATTTCACAATCGGCATCTATGATGATGTCACCCATTCCAGTTTAGAGTTCGATCCCTGCTACCTGATCGAAAGCGATGAGGTCATCCGCAGCATATTCTTTGGGTTGGGATCAGATGGAACTGTTAGCGGAAATAAAAACTCCATTAAGATCATTGGTGACCAGACAGAAAACTTTGCCCAGGGTTATTTTGTGTATGACTCCAAAAAAGCCGGCGCAAAAACCATTTCCCACCTTCGTTTTGGTCCCGAACCTATTAAAGCGCCTTACATCATCGAGGTCAACCAGGCAGACTTTGTAGCCTGCCACCAGTTTAATTTCCTGGAACAGTTTGACATGGTGAAATATGTCAAACCGGGCGGCACTTTTCTACTGAACAGTATCTATGGTCCCGACGAAACCTGGCAACACCTCCCGGTGGATGTCCAGGAACGTTTGCTGGAAAAAGAAGCTGACTTCTACGTCATTGATGCCTACAAAGTGGCTGAAGAAGTTGGGCTGGGAACCAGGATCAACACCGTTATGCAGACTTGCTTCTTTGCCATCAGCGGCGTGCTTCCCAAGGATCGGGCAATCAAAGAGATCAAGGCCATGATCCAGAAGAGCTACGGCAAAAAAGGTGAAGAGATCGTTAAGATGAACTACAAGGCGGTTGATCTGGCATTGGAGAACATGCATAAATGTGAGCTGCCCGCCAAGGCAGACAGCCCTCTGCAGATGAGACCTCCCGTACCGGAGGATTCCCCGGAATTTGTACGCAATGTGATTGGTACCATTCTCGTTGGGGATGGCAACGATCTTCCCGTGAGCGCTTTCCCGGTTGATGGGACATTCCCCACCGGTACTACTCGCTATGAGAAACGTAATATATCCTTGGAAATTCCAGAATGGAATCCAGATACTTGTATTCAATGCAACAAATGCGCTTTTGTTTGCCCACACGCAGTGATCCGTCCTAAAGTTTATGATGCTGATCTGCTGGACAATGCGCCTGAAACCTTCAAGTCGATTGACGCCACCGGCCGCGAGTTTAAAGATATGAAATACTCCCTTCAAGTGGCTCCGGAAGACTGCACCGGCTGTAATCTATGTGTAGAAGCCTGTCCTAAAACCGATGGAGATAATCCTGCCTTGAAGATGGTTGATCAACCCCCGCTCCGTGAATCAGAATCCGAGAACTGGGACTTCTTCCTGTCTCTCCCCAACCCGGATCGCACCAAACTTAAACTGACCCGGCCCAAAGATTCCCAATTCCTCGAGCCCCTGTTTGAATTCTCCGGCGCTTGCGCCGGCTGCGGTGAGACTCCCTATGTGAAGTTGCTCAGCCAGCTGTACGGAGACCGGAGCCTGATTGCCAACGCAACCGGCTGTTCCTCCATATACGGCGGCAACCTGCCCACCACGCCCTGGACAACCAACGCTGATGGACGCGGTCCAACCTGGTCCAACTCGCTCTTTGAAGACAACGCTGAATTTGGACTGGGCATGCGCCTCACTCTGGATAAGCAGCGATCTTATGCCCTCGAGCTTTTACCCCATTTTGCGGAAATCCTCGGTCAGGATCTGATGGATGAAATCGTCAACGCTGAGCAAACTGACGAAGCTGGTATTAATGAACAAAGAGCCCGGATCGACATCCTGCGTGAAAAACTGGCCCAGGAAAAAGGCCGCAAAGCCAAAGACTTACTCAGCCTGGCTGACAAACTTGTCCGCAAGGATGTCTGGATTGTTGGCGGTGATGGTTGGGCTTATGACATCGGCTTCGGCGGCCTGGACCATGTGCTGGCCACCGGCCGCAATGTCAATGTGCTGGTTCTTGACACCCAAGTGTACTCAAACACTGGTGGCCAAGCCTCCAAAGCCACACCCCTTGGTGCTGTGGCCCGCTTCGCTGAGAGCGGTAAAGGCATGCCCCGCAAGGATCTGGGCATGATGGCTATGAATTATGGTTATGTTTATGTCGCTCAGATTGCTATGGGATACAGCGACACTCAAACTTTGAGAGCTTTCCGCGAGGCGGAAGCCTTTGATGGTCCATCCTTGATCCTGGCCTACAGCCCCTGCATTGAGCATGGTATTGATATGGCCAAAGGATTGGATCAGCAGGATCTGGCAGTGAAGTCTGGTATTTGGCCTCTGTACCGTTTCAACCCTGACCGGGCTGATGAGGGCAAGAATCCGCTCCAGCTGGATTCCAAAGCTCCCAGCATTCCGCTGGCGGAGTATGCATACAACGAGCTGCGCTACCGATCCCTACTAAAGAGCAATGAAGAACGGGCTAAAAAGCTCATGAAAGAAGCCCAGGGTGAAGTTT
>CAYUXO010000080.1:0-11081 GCA_964448865.1 uncultured Anaerolineales bacterium | reverse complement strand
GGCTTCAACCTGTCACCATACCGCTCAGTTAGGTTTTTTCACCGGAGCCAAGATTCAACCTTCTAACCTGTAAAGTGTATTTACTTCTATCAGTTCAATGAATGGAAATATCAGAACACCAGTACAAACTCTTGAAATGCCAATAAAGCCGCGAATGCCAGGGTAACAGCGATACCAATTGCGGCTCCGGATGCTCCCCCTTCGTAGGCGTCAGGTATCAGCTCGGTGAAGACCATCCAGATCATAGCCCCGGCAGCCAATCCCAACCCCACGGGCAACAAGGGTGCAAAGAAAAAGACAAACAAAAAGGCAGGTATGGCCATCAGCGGCTGGGGAAGACTGGTGAAAATGCTCCACAAACCTGCTTTCCAGGTTTTAGTTCCCTTGGGCACCATCACCAGCGCTACAGCCAATCCCTCAGGAATATTGTGGATGGCAATCGCAGCAGTGATAAACAAACCCAATTTTTCACCACCGCCAAAGCTAACCCCGACCCCGATGCCCTCGGCGAAGGAATGGGCAGTCATAATGCCCAATACCAGCAAGGCTTTCCGGGCATCACCACCTTCCAGATCTCCCAGATCAACTTCTGATCGTTTGCTGATGAAACGATTGGCCAGGACGATCAAGGCCAGACCTAACAGCATGCCAATAAAAGTCCGGTAGGGATTGATGAGAGCCCCTGTCTGGATAAGATTATGGGAGGCGCCCAACATCAAGCCTGCCGCAGCTGCCTGGAAAATGCTCAGCCACCAGCGATTGAAATTTTTAAAGAATACAATAAGGAATAACTCCCAGGCTGGTGACAATCGCGGTCAGCCCGGATGCAAGCAGGATAGTCCAAAGATTAACTTCCATATTTTTTTACCTGTAAGAATGATTAAAATGTTTCTATGGTTTATTGAATAAGATGAGTATAAGTTATTCAAATCTCAATATCAAGCTAATGGGATATTCAAATCCCTGCATGCCTGGCATGAAACAATAAATTTATACCTCAGGTATCACTGGTACTGGTTGAGTGCCAGTTTGGCGACTGGTAGAAGAAGTAAGATATACCCTTATCAGGGACACTAAAAAGGGTATGAGAATATCAATCCATAACATGTCAGTATCCTTTATCCTCGCTTCGACGATTATGGCAGGCAGCTGTAGAGATCACAGCCTACCGGTTATTGATATTAAACCTTCAATTACTTCCACACAATCTTCTGTTGCGATACTTGAAAATAGAGGAGAAACTCAAATCATGACACCTGCCCCCGATTTAAATAATGGGTCCACGATTGGCAGTCAAGCAAATGCTGATGTAATCTTTGTTCAAGCTATATTCAATGGTGAGAGCTGGACCTTTTCGGTAACAGTTTCACACCCGGATCAAGGCTGGGACGATTACAGCAACGGCTGGGATGTAGTTGCTCCTGACGGCACTGTACTTAAATTAAATGAATCCGATCTTTTTACACGGATCCTTTTACACCCCCATGAAAATGAGCAGCCGTTTACTCGCAGTCAATCTGGAATTATCGTACCGATGGGAATAAAACAGGTCCAGGTCAGAGCACATGATCTTGTGGATGGCTTCGGTGGTCAGGAAATACTTGTTGACCTGGAAAAAAACGCGGGTGATGAATTTGAAATTATCCGGGAATAAAAAATAAAGAAATCAAACTAACTCTATCATTATCATTATGTGTTACGAAGGCTGGAAGAGAGGAATTTTATCATGGATCAGAATCATATATTATGGAACCTCGGGGATTACGAAAAAAATATTGGCCAGGTTTTAGACGATCTGGAAACAAAAAAAATCATGCAAAGGATCTGGAATCATGATCACACAGTCTGGAAATCAGATCCAACAGAAATAAACAACAGGTTAGGCTGGCTTCATATCGCTGAGACCATGCTCGAGAACATATCCAGAATGGAGCAATTAGCTTCAGATCTGATACACGAGGGTTATACACAGGCAGTTCTGCTTGGGATGGGGGGTTCAAGTCTAGCTCCAGAAGTTTTCAAAAAGACCTTTGGGGTTCGCAAGGGTGCCCTTGACCTGGCTGTGCTTGACAGCACGGATCCTGATGCAATTCTTGGCATTGGATCTGAGCTTGACCTCAATAAAACTGTGTTTATCGTGGCTACAAAATCAGGCGGGACGGTAGAAACACTTTCATTTTTCAAATATTTTTATAATAAGGTTCTGAAAAAAGTAGGTCCAGAACAGGTAGGGAGTCACTTTATAGCAATCACAGACCCGGACAGCAAGCTCGTAAACCTTGCCAGTAAAAATGGATTCCGGGCAACTTTTCTCAACGACCCGGATATTGGTGGACGGTACTCAGCTTTATCATATTTTGGATTAGTTCCGGCTGCATTATTAGGTGTTGATGTAGAAACTTTGCTACAGCGTTCCTTGACGGCGCTCTGCAGTTGTGAGGACTGCGATTGCGCTCTGGATGAATATAATTTCGGGGCTCAATTGGGCGTAATCCTGGGGGAAATGGCTCGAAAGGGACGGGACAAACTTACGCTGATAACATCCCCAGAAATAACAAGTTTTGGGAACTGGGTAGAACAGCTGATTGCGGAAAGCACCGGAAAAGAAGGTCTGGGAATATTACCAGTGGTAGGTGAAACATTTGGCAATCCTGATGTTTACAGCGACGATCGTTTATTTGTTTTTCTGCGCTTGGATAACGATAAAACCCATGATGATCTCATCCAATCCCTTCAGGAGGCCGGCCACCCGGTAGTATGGATCCAGCTGGAAGATATCTATGATCTGGGAGGGCAGTTTTTCCTGTGGGAAATGGCGACTGCTGTAGCTGGCCATATTCTAAAGATCAATCCTTTTGATCAACCTAATGTTGAATCGGCCAAAACTCTAGCCCGCGATATGATGGCTGAGTATATGGAAACAGGGAAACTCCCTAAAGAAGAATACACGGAACTCACCTGGGAAGCATTAAATTCTTTCCTGACTGATTCTGTCTCCTCAGGAAGTTATCTATCCCTGCATGCGTATGTCCAACCCACAGTAGAAATTGAAACTGAACTTCAAAAAATACGCTTGAACCTGAGAAACCAGTATAAAGTTGCCACGACCCTGGGATTCGGTCCCAGATTTTTACATTCCACGGGTCAGCTTCATAAAGGTGACAGAGGAAATGGAATTTTTATCCAGCTGAATTCCACTCCAGAAACTGATCTACCCATCCCCGACAAAGCAGGTAGACCAGATTCATCGATGAGCTTTGGAGTACTGAAAAAAGCCCAGGCGCTGGGAGACGCTCAAGCCCTGCGTGATGTAAACCGAAGATTAATTCGCTTTGACTTAGGTTCGGATGTGCTAAAAGGGTTAGCCCAGTTAAGTCAATAAAAAATCGCGGGGTGTTTTTTCTTGCAAAATATAAAAACCCCCAGGAATAACAAAACAATGGACACAAAAAAAGTATTAGCTCCCGATTTTAACCTTTCGGGATTAGATGGGAAAAACCATAGTCTTGTTGAGATTCTGAAAAATGGTCACTATATCCTCCTGGTCTTTCTCCGTCATCTTGGTTGACTGCCCTGCCGGGAACATGTGGCACAGTTGTGCCAGGACAGCAAGAAATTTCAGGATCTAAACACCAGGGTGGTGATCATATCTTTTGGATCTTTCCCCGCCGCCAAAACCTGGGTCGAAGAAACCTGTTCAGATTTTATGTTTTTACTTGATCAAGAACGGGAAACATATCAGACCTACGGCCTGGGGCGTTCCCTGCTGCGCTCCTGGTGCCCAAAGACCATTTGGCGTTATATCCAACTCCTGCTGGCTGGCCGCAAACGGAAGGGTATACAAGGTGATTCTACCCAATTAGGAGGGGATTTCCTGATTGATAAAAATGGAAATATCCAACTGGCATATAGAAGCAACGATCCTACAGACAGACCAACAACAGAGAATATATTGAATATCATCGAGACCCTCAGCCATTAATTGCTCTTATTTTTAACCAGGCAGAATATATCAACCAGGATGCACAATTTAGCTACTGTGATTTTATTGACTTGCCAAAATCAGGTGACAGGGATTAAGATAAGGGTATGCCCAGCCGAGCCTTAAAGGTACTTTCTGTCAGCGACCGGATCGATTCTCAATTACTTGAGAAAGATACCTATGAAAGATTCAAGGATATTGACCTGATCCTGTCCTGCGGTGATATGCCCTATTACCACATAGAAAAGTTATTCCAGCTATACGAGGTCCCTGTTCTATACGTAAGAGGCAACCACGATCATAGAGTGGAATACGGCAAGAGTGGTCCGCTATACGGACCCCGGGGAGCAATTGACCTGCACAACCGGATCGTGGTGCTGAACGATTTGATTTTTACTGGATTCGAAGGATCCCTGCCCTACAAAAAAGGTCCCTTTCTTTATTCTCAAGAGGAGATGTGGCGTTATGTCCTGGGTATGGTCCCCAGATTGTTATGGAAAAAAATCATTTATGGGCGTTATGTTGATGTTGTGATCGCCCACAGTCCTCCTTTCGGCGTTCATGATAAAGATAGCAACGTCCACGGAGGATATAAAGCCTTCCGCTGGCTGATTAAAACCTTTAAACCAGCCTATTTTTTTCACGGTCATATCCATGTTTATTCGAATGATGAGACAGTTGAATCCATCCTCGACCAAACCAAGGTTATTAATACATACGGTCACCGTAAAGGTATGCTGCGGCCCGGTCAGCGTCACTACACTCCCAAGAAAAAACCCTACTACCCTTCCCTGGCCAACACGGCCGAGGATTTCAGGGATGCCCGCCGCAGGGCAGCCCTGGAGAATATCTGGAGCACCCTGACCGGCTCCTCAAAACACTTAATCCAGTTTCAACAGGTGGAAGATCAGCTCCAATATGAACAGTCCCAGAAGCTGGGTCTTGTGGACATTCCTCTGGATTCGATTGTGGGCAGTGTCAGCCGGCCCAATGATTTCACCCGCAAGTTTTTCCCGCGCGAGGTTGTCGACCCTGACCGCTGGCAGCGGGTCAAAATCAAGATGGATCAGCAAATTCATCCCATTGATGTTTATCAAATAGATCAAGTCTATTTTGTGCTGGATGGCAATCACCGTGTATCGGTCGCCCGACAACGCGGCAATACTCATATCCCTGCCTGTGTCACAAAAATTAAAAGCACCCTTCCGTTAACACCAGATGATGATTTCGAAGATGTAATCATCAAAAACCAGCAGGTCCACTTCCGAAAGGACACCGGTCTTGAGCGGCTCCGGCCCGATCTGGAATTTGCGACCAGTATCCCGGGCAGCTACCAAAAGCTTCGAGATCAAATCACTTCCCACCATCTCAACCTGGAGATTCAGCATCATTATCCATACACAAGTGAGGAAGCAGCTGAAAGCTGGGTGGAAGAAGTTTACTTGCCCCTTCTGCAAACGGTCTCCCAATCTGGACTTCTGCGGGATTTCCCGGAGCGCACACCCACAGATCTGTACATCTGGCTCACCCAATATCAAAAAGAGCTCAGCCGCCAATACGGTTGGGAAATTAAACCCGCCGCGGCTGTTGACAGCCTGGTGGCAGCCTACGGCAATCGTCTGGTCCACCGCTGGAAAAGGCTGAAGAAAAAGTTCTTTCCCCAGGCTGCCCCTCAGCCGGGGGAAATCGGGGATTGGCGCAGGCACCACCTCATGCCCCGAAAGGAAGGCCAGATCTTTTCTGCAATACTGGTCGCACATAACGGAACCGAGGGCGGTTGGAAAGCATTAGAACAAGCCTTCACCATCGCAAAAATTGAAGGCAGCAGTATAGCCGCTCTGCATATCATTCGGGATCCGTTTGATCCTGCTGCGGATAATCTCCGGGATTTGCGGACAGAATTCCGGAAAAAAAGTGAGGGTCAAAACCTGGAGGCAAAACTATATATCGAAGGCGGAGAAGTGCTGGAAACCCTTACCCAGCGGGCTCAATGGAATGATTTGCTGGTTTTCAGCCTAGAGCATCCCCCGGAGGATCGACCAACTGCACGGCTGCGCTCCGGTATCCGCTCCCTGGTGCAGAGCTGCCCCCGCCCCCTTCTGGCTGTTCCATCACCTTCAGCAATGAAACACGGCCTGCTGGCCTTTGACGGCAGTCCCAAAGCTACTGAAGCCCTCTACCTGGCTGCTTACCTGGCAGAAAAATGGGGCATCCAGCTTACTGTCGTGACTGCCCCAGAGAACAGCGCTGTCAGAAGTAATCCTCTCCACAAAGCCCGGGAGTACCTGGATGCACGTAAGATTGAAGCGAGTTTCATCACTGAAATTGGCTCTCCCGCGGAGGTGATTCTGGAAAACAAGAAAACCCAGGGCTGCGATTTCCTGATTGTTGGCGGTTACGGTTACCAGCCGGTTATGGAAGTGCTCTTTGGCAGCACCCTGGATGCCTTGCTGCGCCAGGCGGATGTTCCCGTCCTGATCTGTCATTGAACAACGACCTCCAAGGTCTTAAAGACTTCGAAGGTCGTTTGTAGTAAAATCTGGTAGTTAATGCTCAAATTTACTGGTTTTTAAAGGTAACTTTATGAAATTATCACAGGAAAGAGACACGCTTCAAGCGATGATCAGCCTGTACTGCAGGGGTCAGCACAATTCCAAGCAGCTTTGTGAAGATTGTTCAGAATTATGGGACTACGCAGAAGAACGCCTTGAGAAATGTCCTTTTGGAGTCGAAAAACCCACCTGCCAGAACTGCACTGTTCACTGTTACAAACCCGAGATGCGGGACAGAGTTAAAGAGGTCATGCGCTACGCTGGACCGAGGATGATCTGGCATCATCCGGTTATGGCTATCAGGCATTTGATCAACAACCATAGACCTCCGAGTTCTTGACGACTTCGTCCGGGGTTCACTCAGTACCGTTGCACCTGACCACCGGTTCAGGTCGGAATACCAAGAACGGAGGACGGCACAAGACCCTGCTGCAGGTGCCCTTCGTTTTCACTCAGGATAGTTAAGCTCATCCGTTAGGTAATAAAAAGGAGACAGCGATGCATCTGAACTATTCTTCGGTGTCATATTTGGTAAGTATCTGCATACTTCTCAGCAGTTGTGGTGGAATATCTGGCGGCAGTGTACCTGATGTGAATGGATCACAGGTGTATAATCCCGAGTCACCCCAACAGGTTGACTGTAGTGCGGGCCTTTGTGAATCACTAATGGTGGTGGGGGATCCCTTCGCAGCGAGCATGGGAACCTTTAAAGGATACTCAGATCCTCATCTTATTGCAGACCCAAATAATCCAAATAAGGTCTGGTTGAGCTATTCCTGGCTTGAAGTTGGCAGTCTCACGAACCTTATTGGGAATGAGGTGATGGTAGCCATCGTGACCAATCACCTAGCCAGAAGTGAAGATGGCGGTATAACGTTTTATTTTGTATCCGAACTATGGCCCTCGATTCCAATGGAAGATCCTGAAGGAAGTGGCGAGGAAGGGCTCAATGATTCCGAGACCGCTTCGCTGGCCTGGATAAAAAATGCTCAGGGAGAAGCGACCTGGTATGGTGCTCATCTGCGTTATTTTCTACGCCCGATACAGGGATATAGTCCGAAATTCAGTACCAGTTATACGATTCGGGTGACGGCCGCAAGCACCCCGCAAGAATTGAACGATTCGCCCGAGGCTGTGCTCGGTGTATCATCCACCGCATCTGTTTATGATATGGATGTAGCGCTGGATGCGCTTGTCGGCAAATCACTAACCGAGTGCGCGATGGCTAATAATCCCTCCCTGTTTGCCAATGACAGTAAACTTTATCTAGTGTTTGAATGCCTTGCATTTGAAGGCTCAGAACTACAAACCGACAAAACTACTATCCAGCTCATTGCATCAGAACCGTCTGGGGCGCCCGATACATGGACCTGGTGGCATGTGGGAGAGATTACCAACGGCGATACATATGCCGAGTTGGGTGTCGATATACTACAGCAGCCAGATATCTCCACTGGCAGCAATGGCGAACTGCTGCTTACGGTCACTCCTTCGACAATTAATCCAGGCCGTATCGAACGTCTCCACCAGGGAATGCTGGTACTGGAACTTGAGCAGCTTGATCCTCCGATCCTAGCGCGCGACGATAAGGATAATTTGTTAATACATGCTCAGATGACCACAAAAGGGGTGGGTGGATGCACCTATTCTTCAGCATCGGCTACCGGGGTGCTCTGTCACTCGGTTCAGACCGACACGGAGCCCCGCTATTTATATATAACTGGCTATGTTGTACACTGATAAGTAGCTGCAGGTGCCCTTTACTCGAAGGGTAAATGCTTCGCCAAGCTCATTCGTCAGGTGAACTTCAAACGAATGCCAAGAGTTAAGGAAAATGAAAAAAGTCTAAGCCTTGGTCTCTCAAGAAATTAGAAAAATAAAATCAATTTCCATAATATAAAAAACCTCCTGCACCAATGGGCAGGAGGTTTTTTCGTATACCCCGGGAGGGAGTCGAACCGGCGATTTTGGGACGATGAAAACCTCTCTCTTCTCAACTGATATTTCAAGGAAACTCCATTTGGGAAAATATTGGGATCCATTCTGGAGTTTCAATATTTTCCTATCCGATTTCAAGGCATACAGCCACCCTCGAATAACATAAAATCCACTCAAAACACAATGATGTCAGTTGTCAGACAACCTGGTATAATTTCGGCTTTGGATATATTATTCACTACTTACATAAGGAATTTTAACACCATAAAAAACATCAACGAAGAAAAATATTCTGTCAATAACAGGGGTTGGTTGGTAACCATCGCAGGCACATCAGCCCTCCTGGCTTTAGGTGTATTGTATTCGTGGAGTGTATTCAAAGCCAATATCCCAGCTGAATGGGGTTGGCTCGAGTCTCAAAAATCACTGCCTTATTCGGTTGCTTGTGTTATTTTTTCGATTATGACTTTTATTGGAGCGCGATTACTGGTTCGTTTTAGTCCCCGCCTCATTGTCAGTGCCGGTGGAATTATGGCTGGCCTGGGTGTTATCATATCAAGCTTTTCAAGCGCCCCCTGGGCATTCACTCTCGCGTTTGGTGTTCTTCTGGGATCTGGAATCGGATTTGTTTACGCCTCTGCTGGTCCAACCGCTCTAAAATGGTTCTCCTCATCCAAAACCGGTCTAATCTCTGGCATCGTGGTGGCAGGTTTCGGTATGGGCAGCGTCTGGGTTGCCCCCCTGGCCCGATCGTTAATGGCATCATATGGTTTACAAACAACAATGTTCTATCTGGGCATCGGTATGCTGGTGGCTGTGGTTGGTTTTGCACAATTCCTGACAAATCCACCGGAAGACTTCATCCCAGAAGGAGATGAACAAATCATATCCGCTTCAAAATCTTCTAACAAAGACTTTTCCATTCAGGAAACCGTCCGTACCTGGCAGTTCTATGTGATCTGGATTGTTTTCGCATTTGGCAGTGGGGCAGGTTTGATGATTATCGGCAACCTGGCCTCAATTGTCAAAGATCAAATCGGATTACCCGCATTAAGTGCAATTGCAGTATCCGCCCTGGCAATGGGCAATGGTGGAGGACGGGTTCTCTACGGCATTTTATCGGATAAAATTGGTCGAAAAAACACTCTACTGATCGCCTTTATTATGCAAGCGTTCTTGATAGGTGGTTTGTTTTTTGCAGGAACTGAGAGCACCCTGGCAAACGTGCCCGTGCTGATGGTTTTTGTAGCCTTAATTGGCGCAAACTACGGTGCCAACCTGGCTGTAATCCCACCATTAATGAAAGATTATTACGGCGCTAAGAATTTAGCAATGAATTATGGTGTGGTTTATACGGCCTGGGGACTGGGTGGATTTATGGTCTCCCAACTGGCCAGCACTATCAAGGATATTTATGGCAGCTACGATTATGCTTACATTCTAGCAGCGGTAATGCTCATTCTTGGAACTGGTTTAATGTTAATGTTAAAATCTCCTCAATTAATTCAAGGTGCGACAAGTTCTTTTAAATCCAACCCAGCCCCTGATCCTGTAAAATAATAAGGGTCTAACACAGTATAAAAAAAGCGGGATGCTTCAAAAAGAAAGCAGCCCGCTTTTTATATACCTAGTATGTTTCTTGAGATTTCCATCATATGATTTTCTTAATTATCCGATTATCAAAACCAAACGGTGGGAAATCGTTGGCATATCATTATTTTGTCTCATACCCGATTAAGTCGATCAAACACTGGTTAAGAAATCTCTTGAGATTTGGGGAGTTTTAAATTTTATACTGATACTGTACCCGGGGAGGGAACCGAACCTTAAGCACAAACTTTCAGTTTCAATCACTTTCCAGCGTACATATTAAACAGTTCTCGTTCAGATTTTCCCAATCGCCCACACGGGGGTTAAATCCATAGACATGAACTTGTTGAAATAGATGGAAATATCTAGTAATATTTATCTTCTGATAGGTTCCAAATCCAATAATAACAATTTGAAACGGAAAATAATTTTATGGTTCGATTAGAAACAATGAGTGAAGAGCTTTTCGAAAGTTACATGAAAGGTTCTATTTCTTCATATGCTAAAGAGAATGTGAAAGCTGGTCGTTGGGAAGAAGCAGAAGCGGAACTGAAAGCTAAAGAGCAACTTCAACAAATCTTACCTCAAGGCCAAAAGACAGAAGGACATTTTTTTTCAAAATTTGGATAAATAAAGACGATCACCAAAAATTGAGAGTCATCTGGATAGCAAAAACAGATATCGGTGGGGAACAAGTTTCCTTTTTATATGACATAATCGTGGACAAGCAATTCAGGCGACAAGGATATGGAAAACAGGCCATGCTGTTGTTAGAAAGAATATCAGCAGAGTGGGAGAGAAGTGCTATCTGGTTGCATGTTTTCGCAGAGAATGAGGGGGCAAAGAGATTGTATGAGCGATTGGGATATGAAATAATGAAAACAAATCTTGATGAGGCAAGTGGAAAAACAATGAGTTTTCATATGGCGAAACAATTAGCAAAATAAAACTAATTACCATAATCTGTAACTACTCAGGCATGAGAAACGAAACTGGGACAATACGGGGTACCAGCAAAG
>CAYUXO010000079.1:0-11287 GCA_964448865.1 uncultured Anaerolineales bacterium | reverse complement strand
AAGTATTAATTCATTGATCAATAAACTGGCGACCATGAATTAATAATGGTAATTTATTATATTAGCCAAAAGAAGGTCTTGATTTATTTGTCAGGTTTACAGGATGCATGCCACCAAAGAAACCGTGTCCTGAGGCTTCGATATTTCTAGGGAAGAGGAACACCACCCGGTTTGGCAGGGCGATATGCTGTACCTCCGCAAGACCAATTCCAATCCGCAATGACAATATTCGCCACTTTCCCATTGGGGGGCACCGACACAGTTATTAGATTTTTCCCACAGGAAGGATCCTGACCGGTATAACCCCCTGAAACATAAGCCGCTCCACCAACTCCTTGAGCATAAGCCATGACCTGGTAATTTCCCGAAGGCACAGTCATCTGGTAGTAAGGATGTCCGGTCAGCGAACTATGGATCCACCAATAGGTGCCGTCATCCTGATTGAAGAACACTACTGCGACCGGAGAACTGTTTCCGGTCCCAATATCAGTCAGATAGGGAGGTGCTGATGCCATCGCGACCATCCCTGAGATCACGCCAGGGGTTTTTGATTCGGAGGTCGGAAGGATCTCTACCGTGGGTGCCGGTTTTGCATCCGGATCTCGCGAGATATGTGGCTGGATCCAGACACCCCATTGGTTATTCAGTTCCTCTTGAGGCCGCAGTACAAGAAAAAACTCGACCGTTTGGCCAGCGATGGGGGTCAGGTCAACTGATATCTCCTGGGGACCATCTCCTGCTTGATGGCCCCACTTCCAGCTAACGGGAATCACACTTCCCGATTGATCATAATATTCGAGGGAGAAATCAAGATCGCAAACTGCATCTCCCTGGCAGGCGATGACAGCTTTAAACAGGTCGCCCGGATAAACTGTGAAAGGGGGATATTTACCAAACAAGCCCAATCCGTTCGGATATCCATTGCCCGGCAGCCCGATTAACATTGGTGCCTCCGCTGAAATCATACCTTCCAGGACAGTGTGGTCATTTGCTTCGATATAACCGCCTTCTGCTTCCTCCAAATGCCCGGGGCAGGTAAGATATGAAGCATTTGTGCTCCAAGCAGCACTGCACACCAGATCAACAAAATCAAAGGCCACAGTTCCAGGCTCAGGCGGACTGATGGTGAGGATATTGGGCGTTGGAGTGGGGGGTGGTGCTGTTTCTGTTGGAGGGGGAGTATTGGTAAAAAGCGGGCTGGTCTCAGAGGGACTAATTTCAAGACCGGCACTTGAAGTCGGTAAATTGCAGGCAGCGAGCAGGATCACAAATGAACTGATCAATAATATACGAGTAATGGTTTTCATATTTTTTCCTAGATTAGGACACGGTTTCTTATTAGAAAACGAGGACATGGTTTCCTTTGAGGAGACCGTGTCCTAAATTATTCTATTTACTCAATTTATCCAGACTCTCCACATGGGCTGGGTTAATAGCATCACCGTGTTTGGTTACACTCATCCCCTTTTTCTTTTTCATCAGATCATCATATTGATCGTCATCCACAAAGGCCACGCAGCGTCCGATGCTGGCTTCTCCATCTACAAAACGCCAGGGGAAAAATCCGACCTTGACCCGTTGATTTAGAAGCAGGTCAATGTCTCCGCCCAGGCATTCAGCATGGATTATGCCATGAGGGAACATTTCAATGTGCATCAGCTGGTATTTGCTGTCGTCATAAAATTCTGCCAGCGGTTTGCCATATTTCTTCTGGAATAGGTCGTCTGCTTCACGTGCCTGACGGGGCATCCAATCCCGGATGATGGTGTTCATGGGATGATCCGCGCTGCCGCAGTCCACGCCTATCCAGCGCAGCTTCTTCTTTTTAGCCCATTCAGCGAATTCCCTGTCTGGTCCGGGGTGTTTGACCATATAGCGGATCTCGTCCGCAGTAGGCTGATCCCATCCGAAATGATGATAACCTGTGTGGATGATCAAAATATCACCCTCTTTAACTTCAACCCGTTCTTCCACCATCTTGCTGGTGTAAACCTGATAATCGCCAACAGCGTCGCTCAAGTCAACAATCACACCATCGTTGACCAGAAAATCCAGGTCAAGTTCAGCGATGTCTTTCCCGGGAGTATAAAAGTGAATTTCCCCATCCAGGTGGGTGCCAACATGATTGGAATGGGTTAGAACCTGGCCATTGGCACCATGAGGTGCAAGTCTTTTAAAGTATTTCACCTCCAGGGGTATATAAGTTGGCCAGGGTGGAGTGCCAACACCAAATGGGATAGTCAAATCGATCAATTTCATTATTTACTCCTTTTATTAAACAATAGGGACCGGATCCCTTAAAGGGATCCGGTCCCTATTAGGCTAAAAAGATCCAGAAAGCAGCATCAACACCACGCCGCCTGCCACCACGCTGCCCAATTGTCCTGCAGTATTTGCGCCCATGGCATGCATCAACAGGAAATTATCCAGGTCGTATTCCTGGCCAACTTTCTGGACAACACGGGCGGACATCGGGAAAGCGCTGATTCCAGCTGCTCCGATCAGGGGGTTGAATTTCTTCCCGGATAAAATATACAATAATTTGCCGAATAACAAACCTCCTACCGTGTCCAGAACAAAGGCCAGCAGGCCCATCGCCAGGATCAATATAGTATCTGTCTGGAGAAAACTATCCCCCGCCATGGTGCTGCCCACAGTCAGACCCAGAAAGATAGTGGTGATATTGGCAATTTCATTTTGGGCAGTTTTACTGAGAGCTTCAACTACGCCGGACTCGCGCATCAGGTTTCCAAACATCAAGGTGGCAATCAGCGGAGAGGCTTTAGGCGAAAGCAAAGAGATGATCACTGTTACCAGGATTGGAAAAAGGATTTTAACTGTTTTTGATACCGGCTTTTCCGTATAGGGCATGCGCACCTTGCGCTCTTTTTCCGTTGTTAATAAACGCATTATCGGCGGCTGAATAATGGGCACCAGGGACATATAACTGTAAGCTGTTACAGCTATAGCGCCCAGCAAATGAGGTGCCAGACGGCTGGAGACATAAATCGCGGTCGGCCCATCGATGGCTCCAATAATACCTATCGAAGCGGCTTCATTAAGGTTAAAACCCAGGTGCAGAGCTAACAGCAGGGTTCCGAATATTCCCACCTGCCCTGCCGCACCCAACAGTGCCATGCGGGGATTTTCCAGCAAGGGTCCAAAATCAGTCATGGCACCGATGCCAATAAAGATCAACAGGGGAAATAGTTCTGTTTTAATACCAGCCTCATAAAGAATACCTAGAAAACCACCCTGCCCCGCATCTGTAATCCCTGTCAGCGGCAAATTGGCCAGGATGGCGCCAAATCCGATTGGCAGCAGTAGAACCGGCTCAAAATTTTTCTTGACGGCAAGATAAATTAGAATCCCGCCAACCAGGATCATCACCAAATTCTTCCAGGTGAAGATTTGTATAGCTTCAAATAATGCAGAAATATCTGATATATCCATAAGGTTATGAGAACCGGAATAAAACTACCCCATGCTCTACAGACTGTCCTTCCTGGACCCTGATCTCTTGAATAATTCCCGCCTGGGGGGCATGGATCGTATTTTTCATTTTCATGGCATCCAGAACGCAGAGGGGTTCACCCGGCTTGACAGATTGTCCTGCGCTGACATGAATCCTGGAAATGTCTCCCGGCATGGGTGATAATACCTCACAAATGGTTTCAGCCGGAATTGAATGGGTGCCCTTTTCGGGATGATAAAGGGTTTCCTGAGGATCATTTTTAATATCTGGGTCATCAGTCTCCAGTTCTGGATAAACTTCAAACCTGCTTCCTTCCACAATGGCGATTATAGGCCTCTGGTTCAAATCACTGACCTCAACCAGAAACCGTTCTCCCTTGACTTTGACCCAAATTTTGTGAGCGCTTTCGCCCATTCTCACTCCTTCGTGTGACTCCGTCCAATTGCTTTGTGCCACCAATTCCCTATCGGGTCTTCAAGAACAGATCCCAGGCTGCTTTTCCTGCTTTCCATTTTCCGGTCCAGGAGAGCTGCCACCGCTACCGCGGCAGCCTGTTCTTTCAAACTTTCCCGGTCATTGATCTTGTATCTGGATGAATAACCATCCATCTCAGATTGTTTTGCAGGGAAAAACAATTTTAAAAGCAGGATCAATAATATTAATATACCCAGGGCAGAAAATGTAACCAGAATTCCTATCCCACTTAGAGTTAATCCCTGTCCAAGTTCGTTCAAAATAACCTTCTCCTGAATTACAGCGGCATATTACCGTGTTTTTTGGGACGCGATTCTCCCTGCTTGTTTTTCAATAATTCCAGGGCAGCAATTAATCGCGGCCGGGTTTCGGAGGGGACGATGATCTCATCCACATGACCGCTGGCTGCTGCCCGGTAAGGGGTGGAAAATTGATCCTGATATTCGTTGATGAATTCCACCCGGGCCGATTCGAGATCATCGGCCTCCTTGAGCTGCTTGGAATAAAGAATATCAACTGCTCCATCGGCACCCATAACAGCGATTTCTGCAGTTGGCCAGGCATATACCAGATCAGTTCGGATGTATTTACTACTCAGGACAATATAAGCTCCCCCATAGGCTTTGCGGACGATCACCGCGATTTTCGGCACAGTGGCTTCCGAGTAAGCATAAACAATTTTGGCGCCGTGGCGGATAATGCCCCCGTGTTCCTGATTAACTCCAGGCAGGAATCCGGGAGTATCGACAAATGTGATCAGGGGGAAATTAAATGCATCACAAAAACGGATGAAGCGGGAAATTTTATCCGAAGAATCAATGTCCAGCACACCAGCCAGGGCATTGGGTTGATTGGCAATAATACCCACTGGCTGCCCATGCAGCCTGGCAAAACCCACCAGCGCGTTGGTAGCAAAATCTTTATGAACCGGGAGAAGACTCCCTTTGTCAACTACTCTTTCGATCACCCGATACATATCATAGGCTTCTTCAGAGTCAGTAGGTACCAGCGAGTCCAGCTCTTGATCCTGGCGATAAGGGTCATCAGCTGGTTTTTCAACCGGAGGAGGTTCTGTGTTATTGGAAGGCAAATAACTGAGTAATTTACGGGCGAGTTCTAGGGCATCAACTTCGGAATCCGCTGCAAAATGGGCCACTCCGCTTTTTGAGCTGTGCACACTTGCGCCGCCCAAGGATTCAAAATCTACCTCTTCTCTGGTCACAGCTTTGATCACTTTGGGACCGGTAATGAACATATGACTGGTTCCCCGGGTCATGATCACAAAGTCTGTTAAGCCGGGTGAATACACTGATCCACCGGCGCAGGGACCAAGCATAACACTGATCTGGGGAATGACCCCGCTGGCCTGGGTATTACGCCAGAAAAGCTCAGAGTAAGCAGCCAGGCTGTAAACACCTTCCTGGATGCGAGCGCCAACCGAGTCCATCAAACCGATCACAGGAACCCCCGCATCCAGCGCCAGGTCCAAAATTTTGGCAACTTTTTGCCCCTGAACCTCCGAGAACGATCCACCCATGACGGTGAAGTCCTGGGAAAATACTCCCACCATTCTCCCGGAAATCTTCCCAAAACCAACAACCACGCTGTCACCGGGAGTTTTCTTGTCAGCCAGGCCAAATACATCTTGACGCAGAGTCATTAACCCGTCAACTTCCTGGAAGGAACCCTCATCCAATAGAGTCAGGATCCGTTCCCGGGCTGTCATTTTCCCTTTTTCATGCTGGGCCTGGATGCGGGTCTTTCCGCCTCCTGATTGGGCGGACTCCCTGGTACGCTTCAACTCTGAAATCAGGTCCTTGGAATCTTTTTTTGTTTTTGAAGCCATGCCTGACTGCCTCCAAATTGTATAATCTGCTGATTAATTAATCTTTAATCATGTCTTGCTTGATCTTCCATGGCAAGGAATATCTTGTCGGCCGAGAGCGGTAAATCTGAGAACCGTATGCCCACGGCATCATAGATGGCATTTGCAATCGCCGGGGCTGTTTGGACCATGACGTGTTCACCAACGCCCCGGGCGCCCCAGGGACCATCATCAATGGGTGTTTCGACAAAATCTCCGTGGATCTTGCCCGGGATATCGGCAATGGTAGCTATCCGATAATCCACAAAACTGGGGTTCAGCACCTGGCCATCTTCATTGAATTTGAGGGCTTCGTAGGCAGAGCTCATGCCGTGTACCGCTCCACCTTCAATCTGGGTCATGATCAAATCAGGATTAATCGCCCTGCCAACATCATAGACACTGGCGATATTAAGAATTTCCAGCTGGCCGGTATCCAGATCGACTTCCAGGTCTACAGCCTGAGCTCCTACAGTATAGTGGACCACAGCTCTGGTCCCTTGACCAGTCTCTGGATCCAAATTTGTCACATAATTAGGCATAAAATGACCACGTCCAATCACAGGACCACCTTTCCATCCTTCAAAGTTTTCGTTGGGCAGGCCATAAATAACCATTTTTTCAAGAGGCTGTTCCCGTTCAGATTTAAAGGATATTACCAATCCATCCTTGATGGTTAAATCCTTTGGTTCCTCATCCCAGTGCGCTGCCACAGTTTCCAGGATCTGAGTCCGGGCATCCTCGGCAGCCGCTTTTACAGCGTTACCCATCGACCAGGTCAACCTGCTGGCTACAGTCTGCCACTCATAAGGGCTGTATTTAGTATCTATAGGTGTAGAGACAGTCACGCTGTCATAGGGTATCCCCAACACATCCGCAGCTATCTGGGCTGCCACTGTAAAAGCTCCTTGACCGATTTCCTGTCCGCCAACCTCAACATTGATGGAAGCATCTTCATTAAATCTCACCACGGCAGCACTGCCCGGATTGGGCGGCATTGCTGGGGCTTTCCACATTATGGCAATACCCTTGCCGCGTTTTTTATTGGGCGCGGTGGGTTTTTCTTTTACACCCCACTTGATCGCCTTGGCAGCTTTTTCGATGCAGGCTATCAGATCGATGGGGGTCATCTTCATCCCGGTTACAATTTCATCGTCCGTCCGGACACAGTTTATTCTTCGGAAATCAGCCGGATCCAGTTTGACTTCCTCAGCAAGGCGGTCCATGATCTGCTCCAATCCCCAGTGGATCTCCGGCATGCCAAAACCGCGCATGGCGCTTCCAACAGGGTGATTGGTATATACACAAAGTGAATCCGCTTTGACATGGGGCACATCATAGGGTCCGGTGCAGGAATAACCAGCTGCCCGGGCGATATTCACGCCATAATCGTTATAAGCGCCGCCTCCGAAATAATAGGTCAGCTCCATGGCCAAGAGAACCCCTTCCTTGTCACATCCTACCTTTATATTTGAAACCAATGATTGACGCACAGAAGTTCCCACAAATTCCTCTTCCCTGGTCAGGCGAAGTTTCACCGGACGGCCTTCCACAGCCTGGGCCATTACCACCGCACAGGCTTCCATTGTGACACCGGCCTTACCCCCAAATCCGCCCCCGACCAGGGGAGCAATTACCCGCAGCTTGTTATGGGGAATATCCAAACCCTGGGCGATCATATCCCGCATCGCGAAGGGTGATTGGGAGCTGGCCCACAAGGTGACCTGCCCAGATTTTTCACTCAGGGCAATTGAAGTATGGGTTTCAAGGGGCACATGTTCAATGGGCGGAAGACGGAAGGTCCCTTCCGAAATTGCGGCACACTGTTTCCAGACTGAGTCAACATCCCCTTTACGGATCTTAAAATGCTCGGAAATATTGGTCCCCGGTTCCGGGAAAATAAAGTTAGCAACTGTATAATCAGCCAAATCGGGATGCAGCAAGGGCGCATCCGGTTGGGCAGCTTCAACAGGGTCATAAACTGCAGGCAGAACTTCGTAATCGATCTCTATTAATTTGGCTGCTTCGACGGCAATTTCCTCACTGATGGCAACCACTCCGGCAACGGGTTCACCATAATATCTCACCCTGTCAGTCGCAAAGATCGGCCGGTCGATTAAATACAATCCCAATCTGGCGGTTAGATCCTTTCCTGTGACTACAGTCCGGACACCAGGTAATTCGAGGGCTTCTTTGAGATCGATATTCTTTATCAAGGCATGTGAATAGGGACTCCGAACCAGTCTGCTGTGCAGCAGGTTCGGACCAAATTGAATATCATCCACAAAAACAGCACTTCCAGTGACTTTATCAAGTCCATCTGTTCGGAGAACGCTCTTGCCAATCAAGCCTGATTCGGTGATGGTCATTGGGCACCTCCAGTGCGGGACGCCTTCTGGACAGCATCGATAATCCGTTGATAGCCGGTGCAGCGGCACAGGTTTCCAACCAGGGCTGCCGTGATTTCTTCTTCGGAAGGATGAGGATTTCTGTCTAACAAAGCTGTCGCTGCCATCAGCATACCGGGGGTGCAGAAGCCGCACTGAACGGCATTCAGGTCCAGAAAAGCCTGCTGAAGTGCTGTAAGACCACCGGGGGCAGTCAATCCTTCAATAGTCGTGATTTCCCTGCCATCCATCTCAACAGCCAGAACCAGGCAAGAGTTAATAGGTTTTCCGTCAACCAGCACTGTGCATGCTCCACATTCTCCTGCCTCGCAGCCATTTTTTGTGCCTGTATAAGCCAACTTTTCACGCAGGGCATGCAAAAGAGTCATCTGGGATGGAACCTGGAGATGTTCTTCAATGCCGTTGATTATGTACGAAATATTATGATCAGCCATTAGGACTCTCTCTACCTGTATTATTCACCCTTGATCATGGCCCAAATTTCATTCAGGGCCCGATAAGTTAGATTTCGAACCATTTTTTTCTGATAGCTGGCAGTAGCCCGGACATCTTCAATAGGAGCAGAAATATCCATGGCTTCTTCCGCTGCCTGCTGGATTGTTTGATCAGTGATCGGGTTTCCCGATAATTTTTCCTCTACATCAGGCAGGCGGTAGGCGGTCGGGGCAGTTGAGTTAACTGCAATCCGGAAACTTATGCCAGCCGGTACCTCAGGGTCCGGAAAACCCAGCACAGCCACTCCAACAATAGCCAGGTCTCCCATTTTTGATCTTCCCAGTTTGATGTAGGTTCCCTTGGCTCCGTTTGGAGGAAGGGTAAACTGAATGGCGCTCAAAAATTCGTCTGCGGCCAGATCTGTCTTGCCCGGTCCCAGCCAGAAATCTTCCAGACTCATAACTCTTTCACCCCGGGGGCTCTCCAGGCATACCTGCCCGTTATACACCAGGGCTGCAGGAGCAAGGTCTGCACTGGGTGAAGCATTGCAGATATTCCCGCCCAGAGTTGCCCGGTTCCGCAGCTGATAGTTTCCAACTGTATCAGCGGCCTGGCAAAGTACCTGGTAGTACTTCAGAGCCTCAGAGCAGCTGGATAAATCATTAAAGGAAACCGCAGCGCCAATCTTCAAGCCACTCTTCTTATCGAAGCTGATTTCACCCATACCTGGCAAATCTTTAATGTCCAGCAGGGTGCCGGGGCCTACTCCCCTATCCCTGATCTGGACGAACAAATCTGTACCCCCCATCAATAATTTCAGATCCGCTCCCTTTTCAGCCATTAATTGAAAGACTTGCTGGGATGATTCTGCCTTGATGTAATCAAACTCCGGTAATCCAGGTCGTGCCAGCATGGTTATTTCCTCCTGCCTGACCAAAAAACGTCAAAAATGTTGATATTGGTCGTTAAACAATCCACCCTTAATGTTCTGGATTAAGTATTAAAACAATTAAATTTGCCTCTAAATGGAATCTTTTAGCTGATTTTAAGATTATACACCTCTCAAAATGAGTTCGAGGGTTATGTTTTTCCTGAATTTAAGTGCGTCTTGTCAAAATAAAAAGGGCATCCGCCTGGGGGGATGCCCTTTCACTATTACGAAAATAAGTTTTACATTTCCACAGCTGCTGGCGGTTTGAAGATCAAGAAAACCGCATTGATCAAAATACCCAAAACAGCCGCTGTTGCAATCGCCGGCAAGCCACTGGGGAACACGCCCTGGAAAATCGGAATGGGCAGGAAACCACCAGGGTATCCGATATTTCCACCGATCCCTATAACCATGATTACCGCGCCCACCGCAAGATTGCGGGGATTAAAGAGGCTGACATTGTTCTCGACCATGAGGGCGATACCCTGCATACCGATCACACCAAACAGGTAGATCGCCAGGCCACCGCTGACAGCCAGGGGGACTGACGCTATCACAGCTTCCAACTTGCCGATAAAGCCGAGCATCATGGAAATAGCACCTGCCATGATCAGAGCTGGTCCGGAGTAGTTCAGTGTGATGGCCATCAACGAGTTGTTTTCGCCGTAATTTGTTCCGGCTGTAGAACCGAACATACCATTGATGAAGTCTCCGATGCCATCCAGAATCAGGTTAAATCCAACATGCTGATCCAATTCATAGGGTTCTTCACCTACTTGTTCCGCATAGCGGTCTACATAGAGACTGATCTGGTACAGGTGGGCAGTGGATTCCGGAATGGTAGCAATAGCCATGATGCTGATGCTGAAGATGGCCGTGACAACCATAGCACCTGAGAAAGTGGGGAAGGTGAGGTGCGGAAACACAAACCAATTAGCAGCCGCAACACCGGAAAGATTTATTAACCCGAAAGGGATGGAGACCAGATATCCGGCAATAGCGCCCAACAGAATGGGAATCATACCGACAAACCCCTTTCCACGCAGGTAAACCGAAAACATAATCGTGGTCACCATGGTGACCATTGCCACCAACCAATTTGTGCCAGCCATTCCCAGGGCAGCAAACCCAAGACCAAAACCGATAATACAAGCAACTGAACCGGTGATGACCGGCGGCAGAACTTTGTCAATTGCATCTTTCCCAACAGCTTTGATGATTAAACCAATGATAATATTGATGACACCTGTTACCAGGATTCCCGCCTGCATCGTGCTGATTAACTCATCGCTGGCGGGGACGCCCCACTGAGCATTGGTAATCGCCAGGTAGGCAGTCATGTAGCTGAAGCTGGAGCCGTAGTAAAGGGGGATAAATTTCCCAATTCTCCACTTTGATAATAACAGCGCCACGATGGTCGCCATGCCCGCTACGAACAGCACCGTTGTGGCATGAAACCCGGTGAACATAGCCACAAATACCGTTGCCGGAAACATGGTTAGCGCATGCTGGAAACCGAGGACGATCATTTTCCCAATTGGGGGCACTTCATTTGGAAGGTAACCTGGTATTTTTCTATCTGTAATCGCCATGTATTCTCTCCTTTGAAGATAATAAATACTTTAATGAATTTCGGAGTCTGGTCTCTTTCTCAAACTTGACAAATAATTAATTTCTGGTTGTCACCTCCTTTGCCCAGG
>CAYUXO010000078.1:0-11392 GCA_964448865.1 uncultured Anaerolineales bacterium | reverse complement strand
GGCACAGTGGGCGACATTGAAAGCCTGCCCTTCCTGGAAGCCCTGCGCCAGATGCGGGGCGACATCGGCCGCAAGAATAGTTTTTACATCCACGTCACCTGGCTGCCCTTCATCGGCGCCACCGGAGAGCTAAAAACCAAACCCACCCAGCACTCGGTCCGCGAGCTGCGTTCGATCGGTATCTCACCGGATATGATCATTGCCCGCTCAGACCATCCCGTGCCGGAGGAACTGCGCGACAAGATCGCCCTATTCTGTGACGTACCGGTGGAAGCCGTGATTGCCATGGAAACCACCGATACGCTCTACAACATCCCCCTCATGCTGGAAGACGCCGGTGTGGGTGATTACATCCCAAAAAAGATCAAACTCAAGGACTGCCAGTCACCGGATCTAACCGAATGGCGAAAGATGGTGGCTGAAATGCGCCGGGAGAAAGACACTGTCAAGATCGCCGTGGTCGGCAAATATGTGGAGCTATTAGATGCCTATATGAGTGTGCGCGAAGCCCTGCAGCACGCCGGCCTGGCAAACGGGGTCGACCTTGAGATCAACTGGATCCACAGCGTTGACCTGGAAAAGAATGGCGATCTCAGCATTCTTGGCGACGCTGACGGTATCCTTGTGCCGGGAGGTTTTGGAGACCGGGGCATTGAAGGCAAAATCAAAGCCATTCAGTATGCCCGCGAGAATAAAGTACCCTACCTGGGCCTGTGCCTGGGTATGCAGCTGATGGTGATCGAGCTGATCCGCCACCAGCTGAAAGATAACAGAGCCAACTCAACTGAGTTCAATCCTGCCACCCCCCACCCGGCCATCGATTTGATGCCTGATCAGCGCGATATCGTAGACAAAGGCGGCACAATGCGCCTGGGCTTATATCCCTGCCGCTTGAAACCCGGCACAATAGCCGCGGCAGCGTACGGCGAAAAAGAAGTCCAGGAGCGCCACCGCCACCGATTTGAGCTCAATAACACTTACCGGGAAGAGCTTGAAAAGGCCGGCATGGTTTTCTCGGGAATTTCTCCGGATGACCGACTGGTGGAAATCGCCGAGCTTAAGGATCATCCTTTTATGCTGGGCACCCAGTTCCATCCCGAGTTCCTGTCCCGCCCCTACCGGGCTCATCCACTTTTTTCTGCTTTTCTGGAAGCTGTGATAAAGAACAAAAAAAGATAGGTCTATTGGTCCAGATTTCAAAGGCTAGACTGAAGTCTTCTCCCTGGCCTTGCCAGGCGTCCTTCTTCAGGGACGTTTAAATTTTTCTTGTGATCATACAGGGACCGGATCCTTTTTTTGCTTTGCTATTTATTAAACGCGCCGGATAGGCTACAATAAGCGCGGTATATACACTCAAATCTTTGGAGAAAAAAATGTACACAAGAATCGATTCCATCACTGGCCGGCAGATTCTGGATTCCCGCGGAAACCCCACCGTGGAAGTGGATGTGCAGCTGGTTGACGGCAGCCTTGGCCGCGCTGCCGTACCCTCAGGCGCTTCCACCGGCATCCATGAAGCCCTGGAACTGCGCGACGGCGATAAGAAAAAATACCACGGTAAAAGCGTGCTTCAGGCAGTTAACAATATTAATGGAAAGATCCTGGACTCCCTGGTAGGCCAGGATGCCACCCGGCAGAAAGACATCGACCGCATTTTGCTTGAGCTGGACGGCACCCCAAATAAATCCAAACTGGGCGCCAATGCCATTCTGGGCACCAGCCTGGCAGTTGCCAAAGCCGCAGCAATTTCCCTGGAGCTGCCTCTTTACCAGTATATCGGCGGCATTTATGCCCACGTTTTGCCCTCCCCGATGTTGAATATCCTCAACGGCGGCGCACACACCGATTGGCAGTCCACCGATGCCCAGGAATTTATGATCATGCCCCTGGGAGCAGAAACCTATTCGGAAGGCCTGCGCTGGGGTGCGGAAATTTATCACACTCTTAAAAAGGTACTTAAATCTCACAACTACGCCACCCTGGTAGGCGACGAGGGTGGATATGCCCCGGCTCTGAAATCCAATGCCGAGGCGGTAGAAATTATCCTGGAAGCGATTGAAAAAGCCGGCTACAAACCCGGCGAAGATATCGCCATTGCCCTGGATCCAGCAGCCTCGGAGTTCTACGAGGAAGACACCGGCCTTTACAACCTGCGCACGGAAGGCAAAAAACTTTCCAGTGCCGAAATGGTGGCCTACTGGAAAGATTGGATAAATAAATATCCTATTGTATCCATTGAAGACGGCCTGGCCCAAGACGACTGGGACGGCTGGAAGTTGATGGTCAAGGAAATGGGAGACAAGATCCAGATCGTGGGCGACGATTTACTGGTGACCAATCCAGAACGGGTCCGCAAGGGCATCAAGGAAAAAGCCGCCAATTCGCTGCTGGTGAAAGTCAACCAGATCGGCAGCCTGACCGAAACTATTGAAGCCGTTGAGATCTGCCACCGGGCCGGCTGGACCGCTGTAACATCACACCGCTCCGGCGAAACCGAGGACAGCACCATCGCCGACCTGGCTGTGGCCCTCAATACCGGCCAGATCAAAACAGGCGCCCCCGCCCGATCAGATCGGGTAGCCAAGTATAACCAGCTGCTGCGCATTGAAGAAAGCCTGGGCGACATGGCTGAGTACGCCGGGTGGAAGCCATTTAAGAAGTAAGAGATTTTAGGAAAGTAATAGGATGCGGGATCCTGAAGGATTTACCCATCCCATAATTAAATAAAAAATGCGGGGTTCTCTGTCACCCAGAGGATCCCGCATCCCTGTAATTTAGAGATATCCTTTATAGTTTACTGATCAAATCTTCATCTGAGAGATCTTCCAGTTCCTGGTTATCAGCAGCGTCGAAATCGATTTCACCTTCTGCATCCTCATCCACGGATTCATCTGCTGATAAATCAGCGTCTCCAACCTCCAGGGAGCGTGTAGCTTCAGTGAAGGTCAGGTCCTCGATGCGTTTGCCTGGTTCAGGAGTGCCGCAGTAGGGGCACAAACTCCAGGGCAATTTCATCAATTCGCCGCAGTTGTGGCATTTTTTGCGCAATTTTGTGTAGCAGTTGGGGCAGACCTGCCAATCTTCCGTTGTATGCCGGCCGCAGCCCGGACAGGCGGAGCGCTCTTCGATGGCCTGCAGCAGGGCTTCTTCCTCAAGCATATGCTGGTAATCATCCTCCATGGTCCGGGCAGGACGCAGGATCAGGTATACCACAATGCCGGGAAGGAATAAGACGGCAACCAGCAAAACTGCCAGGATTCTCACCAGGGGATCTTTCACCCGGGACCGAATGTCCCGGTAGGTCCACAGGATTAAACTAAGCCACAGAGCTGCCAGAAAAGCGCCGCCCCAGGCTGCCAATATCAGTAAAAAATTATTCAAAGATGAAGGATCAAAATTCATTAAGTTCCTCCTCGCTCAAGATTATACCGTATTTAAGATTTGGGAAAAAATCCGGCCGACTCTTGTTTAGAGGGGAGTATTGTTCTATAAATGAAGAAGGAAAACGATGACGGATGATCGAAGACGGAGGACGGGTTGAGCTTCGTTCAAGACCGGACTCTTCGGCACACTGCCATTCCGAGTCAGCTACTCAGGACAGGGGGTAAATGATGAGCGGGGGAGATTCAACATACGGGATCAAGGATCTGGATCAAAATGAACGGCCCCGGGAACGCTTGGCCAAAATGGGCGCCCAGGTGCTAAGTACGGCCGAATTGCTGGCGGTGCTATTACGGGTGGGTGTGGAGGGGGAAAACGCTATCCAGCTGGGCCAGCGCCTGTTGAAGGATTTTAACGGGTTGGCTGGTTTACAGCAAGCCACTTACACCGAGATCTGCAATCAGCATGGTATTGGAAAGGCCAAGGCTGCCCAGATCAAAGCCGCTATCGATCTGGGCCGGCGGCTGGCAATAAAATCCACTGAGGACCGGGTGATAGTGCACAGCCCGGAGGATGCTGCTGATATGGTCCAGTATGAAATGAGCTCCCTGGAGCAGGAACAGCTCCGGGTGCTTTTGCTTAACACCCGCAATCATATCTTAGGTATTCGGACTATTTACCAGGGCTCTTTGAACAGCTCCCAGGTCCGGGTGGGAGAACTCTTCCGTCCCGCGATCCGGGAGAACGCCGCCGCGATCATCGTGGTCCACAACCATCCCAGCGGAGACCCATCCCCCAGCCCGGATGATGTGGCGATAACAAAAGCGATCATTAAAGCTGGGAAACTGCTCGACATCCAGGTGCTGGACCACTTGATCATAGGTCGGGGCCGGTTTATTTCATTAAATCGAAGGGGTTTGGGATTTTCGGAGACTTAGAGGGTTCCCCGAGGGTAAAAAGATCCGTATTCGCCAGTGGCTTCCTGAAGCTCAGTTTTAACTTCTTTGACTGCGGAAGAGCGGGAACCTCGCTGTAGCGACTGGACTAATTTTTTCAGGGTTTCCAATTCCCCCTCAGCCAGAACTTCCACCGAACCATCCCGGCGGTTTCTGACCCAGCCGACCAGACCGAGCTCAGCGGCAGCGCCCATCACATAGTAGCGGAATCCTACTCCCTGGACCCGTCCAATAACCCGGGCATGCAGACGTTGATTATTATCCATCATCATCCATCCTGAAATCAAATTCCTGTAACTGGGGTTCAGTTTCAGGCGGGATTTCAAGGTCAGGTTCATCATTTTCCCAGTCTTCACGTTCGGGATTGTCTCCCATCCTGGAAAAGATGAATACGGCCAACCCAACGACTAATACCAGGAGTACCACAATCAGGAAATAGATTAAGGATAATGTCCTTCCTCCCCCGAAGGTCGCCTTCTGCCATTCTTCGTCCATCTCAGCCAGGGTCATACCAAGGGCAGTTTCCACACCGCGTTCACAGCTCAAACCCTGGTCATAAGCATAAATAAGCGATTGCAGCGCAGGCAGTCCATACTGTCTTCGCAGGTAATCCACCAGGGAATCCGCTTGAGCATAAGACAGAAGGGCCAGGTCCGGGTCTACCGGGAAAGCCTGGCAAATATGAGCTATGGGGATCAAATCATTTCCGGAAGAAGCCCTTTCCAGGATCAGGTCAAATTCTGGAAGGCTGTAAGCTTCCATGCGGGAAGCCAGACCCTCGTTGAACCAGGCTGGAAGGTATTCGTATTCCACTCCCATGAAGCGGTACAGGTAAATGTGGGTCAGTTCATGAGGGATCAGCCGCTGGATTTCCAGGGGTTGATCCACTGCCGGCGGTAAAGCAACCACCACCGATCCTCTGGCGGGGTCAGCATGACCGCCCACCCAGCTTTGACCAATGCTATTGAGGGATGACAGCAGATCCTCTTCGGACCTATAAATAAAGATAGTGATCGACTGGCTGTCGGGGGGCTGCTGAAGAAGCTCCAGGATCTTTTTCTGCCCCTCATCTGCGGCATCAAGAACTTCCTGGGCCAGGATGATTTCACCCTCATACCAGAAAATATGAAAGGGTTCCTCGATTAATTCCTGCCAGTTGAAACGGTTATCCAGGTAAATGAAGCTATATGTGGGCGAATCTACCATCCCCCCGTCAGAGAGAACAAATTGATAAGAATAGCTGACATTCGCAAATGCCGGAAGCGGACGCTGAGAGAGATCATAGGTAAAATAACCTTTCCCCCCATCCGTAAAGGAAACCGCTCCCACAAAAGTGGGAAGCCCGGAAACCTGGATAAAAAGGGTCAAGCTCTCTACACTAGAAGAGCTGCTAAACTCGATTTGGAAGCTCAGTTCCCCTCCAAAATCGTACTCCATTTGCTGGGTGATGATCTCAACCGGGGTTTGAGCCCTGGCCGTTGAGAAGAACGAGCTTAACAGCAGGGTGATCAGAAGCAGGGAAATAGGTAAAGTTTTTTTCATAGGCAGTGTAAACTGATTTTTGGTTCTGAGATTTGTTATATAACGTATCATTCCATCCAATAATCGTCATCAAGATCAAAATTTTCCATGCCTATATCATCATCGTCGAAACCGTCATCGTCATAACCATCTTGCTGATAATCGTAATCATCCAGGATAAGCTCTTCTCCATCTTCAAAAGGCGAGTCAAAGATGGACATGTTCACTCCATCTTCAAGGAGGTCCAGTCTTTCCAATGCCCCTTGAATTAGATCTGCTTCATCATCACTTACTTCGTCGTTGAGCAATCCCTGCAATGCAGGCCCGGCATCCTCCCCGCCAATCTGGGACAGAGTGAATATGGCTGCTTCGCGGATGTCAGGCAAATCGTCCAGCAGATCGAGAATGATAGGTAAGGCTTCCTCCAGGGTTAGTTCACCACAAGCCCGGACTGCTTCCAAGCGCACTTGAGGTGAAGTATGGTCTAGCCGGTCACAGATCATGTCGCCGTAATCTGGATCCAAAGAGCGACCCATGGCAAAGATCGCGCTGGCAACCCATTCTTCCAGGTCACTCGCATAAGCCTGGAGAATATGTTCCTTGACCTCATCGCGGGAGGAATAACTGATGGCTTCCAGGGACCGGCGGCGAATTTCTTCTGGTTCTTCACTATCAAGGATAGTCAGTAATTTATTTTCTATCTTCTTCTTGAGTTTGGAGCTGATCTTGTCCAGCTCTCCCCGGTAGATATATTTTCCCAAAATCGAGGTGGTTACAGCCCTCACATCCACAGATTCATCCTGGTCCAAAACAGTCAGGAAATAGGGGATCAAATCGTCTGTATCAAAGATCTCAATCGCCCGGGTGGTGAAGAAGCGTACCTGGTCATCCTCATCTTTAAGCGCCAGACGGAAAATACCTTCAAAGGAAAGCAGGCTGTTGTCACCGATGAGCTGCTCCATGTCCTCAATCAGAGCCCGGCGGCGCTCAACCAGGATCTCTCCCCAGATTCTGGCCAGATCGGAAAGGTTTTCCTGGCTGATATCAGATAATCGATATAGGTAGAGAGGATCCAAAATCGAATCCTCATCCAACAAGGCCGTCAGCACCTCGTCAAAGGGCATTTCATCCAGGGGAGAATAAATAGGTTCTTCCATCAGGGCAGTTGTATTGGTGAAGTAAAGTCTAGAATATTAATGTAAATTAATAACAATATAACACTGATAAAGCCCACTGCGTTAACGACATTTTGGACTTTCTGGGAAACCCGCCGGCCAATTATCAGCTCTGGCAGAACAAACAGGATCCTGCCTCCATCCAGAGCGGGTATGGGCAGCAGATTCAGCACTCCCAGGGAAACAGTGATCGATACCAGGAAAAGCATCACATTGACCTGGGATGATGTCCCGGGTAAAAGTTGGCCTTCTTTGGCGTCGGAATATATATCATACATGCCTTTATAACCGACCGGACGGATGGCTGCTTCGCCTGTGCCGCGAATCATCTGGCCTGGCAGTTTCATCACTGCTAGACTGTGTTGGCCAGTGGCGGAAAAAGCCAGCGGCAGGGCCTGGAACCAGTTGATATCCCTGACCGGGCTGGTCATCAGAATGCCAATAGCTCCCTCATTCTCAGGTGGATTTTCACGTGGAACTAGCTGGATCTCCTGTACGTTTCCTTCCCGGTGGAACTCAATCGTAACTTCTTCTCCCAGGTTGGTATAAATCTCATCCCGCAAGGCATCGTAGCTGTTAACCTCAAGGTCGTTGACGGCCAGAATAGTATCTCCAGGAGCCAATCCGGCTTCCGAGGCCGGAGAATTAGCCACTACGTTCTCAATCTGGATCACACTCATGTCAGGTACACCGAGCTGGCTGAAGATAATTCCGTAAATAACCACAGCGGCCAGCAGGTTCATGACCGGTCCGGCCAGATAAACCCCGATGCGAACCAGCGGCTTGGAATCAGCCAATCCGCCTTTCACATCAGGCTGAGATTCACCAAGCGGTTTCACAAAACCACCCAGGGGGATCCAGTTTAGGGTATATTCCGTTCCCCGGAATTCAAACAATTTTGTGATGCGGGGAGGGAATCCAATGCCAAATTCTTCCACAGGAACACCAAAGAGCAGGCAGGCAATAAAATGACCCAACTCGTGCAGGATGATCATGGAAGCCAGAACAGCTATAAATTGAATTAAGTTAAGTAACATAGTTTTTCCAGTTTACCTTAAGTTTACCCGTAAAATATCCACCTTACCAAGTTGAAAATTATACCCCAGAAATTTCTGGATCGAGGAGCCAAGCAGGGCCGCCCGGGGTGCATTCTAAGATAGATTTTACATCTATCAGGGATCCCAGTTTACGCCTGACCTTGTCAGCCGCTTCAGCAGGGCAGATCACATGCACATTTGGGCCGGCATCGATAGTAAAACAAACCGGTAATCCCTCCTGGCGCCATTGTTGAACAGCTTGCATGATCTCGATCGTGCCAGGCTGCCAGTAATACAAGGGCGGATCAGATGTCATCATCACACTATGCATCAGATTTGAATCCTGTTCGACAATTTCTGCAAAGACCTGAAAATCCTTATCGAGCAAGGCTTGACGGCAAATATCCAACCGCCTTGGTGTGTCTTTCACCCTGGCTTTTTGAAGGGGACTGCTGCCTGCCAGTTTATGGCCCTCAGAAGAAACTACCTTTTTATGCTCCTGGCTGATCAGCGTTATAAAATCCACTAGATCCCAATGTCCTGGGTCTGCGATCGAATAAGCATAGGAGGATTCACCTTCCGGCTCCCATTCCACAAAACCTCCCGGGATAGAACGGCTGGCAGATCCGGACCCAGTCCGGGCTATCTGGGAAAGCGACTTTTCTGGAAGCTCCAACCCCAGTGAAGTTGCCCCTGCCAGAGTTAATGCTGCAAAAGCCGAGGCAGAGGATGCAATGCCTGTTCCAGTGGGAAAGCTGTTATGGCTGACCACTCTGGCATAAGTATCAACTTTCGCCAGATTCCGGATCCGGTCTAAAAGGGTGCTGACCCGCTCCAAAGCCTGGTCACCAGCTGCTTTCCCATTAAGGGTAAGTTGATCACAATTTAAATCCGTATCAAAACTAACCATGGTCCGGGTTTCCAGGGGAGCCAGGTTCATGGACAGGGAACCATTGGCTGGAATTCTCAGTTCATGATCCCTGTTGCCCCAGTACTTGATGAAAGCAATATTGGGATGGGCGGCAGCTGATGCAGTTGATATCATAGTCATCTCGAAAATTATAAGCCTATTGCGGAGGCAGGGTCATAGTTGGAAAATAGCAGTGAGCGGTGTCCTGCCAGCTTTGGTAAAAGACCAGCGGCCTGGTCCCGCTGAGGGTAATGTGTCCTGCAAAACCTTCCAGGAAACGCTGCATGAGCTCATTCTGGGGCGGTAGGGGCAGCTGGTCGCAAAGCTCTTTGATAAATAATGCCTGGTTGCCCTGGGTGGCCAGCCTGTTCTCAATCGAATAGGATAATCCCGCCAGTCCGATGCTGTTTAATGGATGATATTCAGGGCTGATTTCTTTCAAGATCTGGCCCATGTCACTCAGTGAAGTATAGTCCAGGAACAGCAGTTGGTGCCAGTTCAGATTGCGGTCAGACAGAATGGTTCTAAATTGATTGGATGGTTGGCCGGGTTCCTCAAACCAAAAGGCTCCCCGCAGATTGAGGTCCCGCTGCACTCCATCCTCAGCCTGGGAAGGAAAGATCGGGAAAAACAGCCTTGATCCGGACCCATCACCCGCGCGGCTCAGCCAGACTCCCTCAAGCAATGGGTTCAGATTCGATAGATCATCCACCAGGATGATCAATGTGAACGGATCCACCGGCAGGGGTTCAGAAGATTCTTCCCGGATCAGGACCGGACCGCTGGTAGATTGGTAACGGTCAGCCGGATTCTGGCCATCAGAAAACAACAGCTGGCTGGACCTGATTCCCAGGAACAGGAACAGGCTGAAACACACCGCAAAAATGACCAGCAACAGCTTTGATTTCATAATAGTCGTTAAATGTCCACATACTCTAGCTGAAATTGGTTTTCAGCCAGAGAAAAGATCAAATTTCTCTGTTTGAATCATACCATCAGAAAGCAGTGAAATATTCTTCTCATGGATAACAGATTGGATAACAATTTATAAGAACTTAGTGAATAAAAAGCTTCCAGGAAGAAAGGATCGCAGCTGACTTCATATCAGATAATTGGGTGTATTTCCTTTATTAGGGTGCTATCCTGCCCATTGATTCTTCCCGGTGTAGGGGACTTTTCCGTAGTTTCCACAAATTCCATACGAATTACACACATAATACAAATCAATTATCGGATTAACGGCTTGATTTTCCCTATCCAAAGGTGTAAACATTTATAATTAGAACTCATAGATAAAAAAATCAAGGAGAATAACTCTCGATGAATAAACATAATCAAGAGAAAATCCTTTTCAATAAAAAATTGTTAATTACCTATCGGGTCTATATATTACTTTCCATTCTTGAAAGCCTAGCCATCTTCATAATTGTATCGAGTTATTATCTGGAAAAAATCAGGCAGTTAACTAATCCTTCAGCTATTTATGGGGTTTTGGTCTTTTTATTTCTTTTTCTCCTATTATGTTTAGGGTTCTTACTCGCTGAATCTTTTGTTAAGCAAGCTTTGATCATTAAGATAAACCAAACAATATCTCAAACCTCAGATAAAACATTTTCTGGAATGTTTCTAACCGGTTTAGTTCTGATTGGATTAGTTATCGAACTTTTAATTCTCTTTCCCACTACCGAGTACTATCAGATAATTAACCAATCGATGTTCTCTTACAAGGCATTTGCCCCAATCCTAATATTAGTCATTCTTCTTGGTATTCAGGTATTAGGTTTTGCCACTTATCTAAGAGGGCCAATTTGGAGAAAAATATGGACTGATTCCAAATTGAGTAATTTGACTTTTGTATATATTATTCTGGGTTTCACGCTTCTCTATTGGGTTATATTGTTTATTCAGTCTCCAATATTGTTGTTAATTCCCGATTGGTATCGAGCTTTAATGAAACAACCATTTACTCTCCGACACCTTTATTTCTTACCGTTTCTGCTCCTTATATGGTGGGGAATCCATCTCGTGTTCTCCAAATCAGTGTCAATAACAAAAGGAATGGTATTGTTAATCTTCTTTGGATATTGTTTCCAGGTCATGTTTGGCTTGGTTGCTGGCAAAGGTTTTGAATCCATTCGTAGGTCTTATGCAGATCGACCTATCTCGCATACTGTATCTTACGGTTGTGGAGAAATGAGCATTATTGGATCCATCAAAAATTACGAGAGTCATTATGGTAATTCTTATCGCGTGCAAACAAAACCCCCCGGTTATCTCGTTGGACATAAGATCTTTGCCAAGGTCACTAATTTTCTATCTGGCTCCCACACTGAAAACGAGTGCATATACAATTACACCCGTATTGGGGCATATCTTTTCCCTTTCCTTGCCTCATTGGTTATTATTCCAATC
>CAYUXO010000077.1:0-11451 GCA_964448865.1 uncultured Anaerolineales bacterium | reverse complement strand
AGAAAATATTCGCGCAGCTCTTCCTCTGTGATCTGGTCCGGTGGCTTATTGCAATGCGCTGACAGCTGACGGACAGCTCGCAAGTAGGCTTCCTGGGTCTTCTCCGCAAACCCGTGCAGCCGAAGATCCTCTAGCATTCGTTCTCTTAAAGCAGTCATGGCTTTACCTCTTATTAGGTGATGAGTTGTCTAATAGGAAATATAGCCTCAGTATTCAATTAGTGGATGAGATAGGGATTGAAACTTCGCCTGTTTTTCCCCCTGCGCGAAGCGCTTAGTTCAACTACTCTTATCTCAAGCAAGTTCCAATTAAAATGGTGATTTAATGTATTATAGTGGATAAACTTCTAGACTGGCTGATAAGCTATATATGTATAAGTGTTGTATAAATCCCCTGGTTAGATATATCCATAATCTCAAGAAAAAGGTATTATATTGAACAGACAATATAATCTAATCATGAAGAGGAGAACCATGAAACTAAAAGTTGGCGATCTCGCGCCAGATTTTACGGTTGACAGTCACCTTGATAAAAAAGTGACCTTGAGTGAATACCGTGGCAAAACAACCGTGCTGGTCTTTTTCCCTCAAGCATTTACCCCTGTTTGAACGGCCCAAATTCCGTCTTATGAAGCCGAATATTCTTCATTCGCGGAATTGGATGTCCAGGTTCTGGGCATTAGTGTCGATCATATCCCGGTTTTGAAAGCTTGGGCGGAAAGCCTTGGTGGCATTTCCTATCCGCTAATCAGCGATTTCTGGCCTCACGGAGAAATCGCTAAAGAATACGGTGCTTTCCGGGAAGAAGAAGGCCGTTCGGAAAGAGCGATATTTATAGTCGATAAAAATGGAGTTTTGCAGTATATCGATATCCACGATGTCGATCAACAGCCTGATAATGAAGTTTTGTTCCAGGAAATCCGTCGCATTCAACCGGACGTAACACCGGTAAAACGTCCTCAGGATAAAGCTGATGACGACGAATTGGATTTGGAAGGTGTTGTGTTGTTCTGTAATAAATGGTGCCCTGGATGCCGCAGGGCCCGGATGTGGTTTGAGGATAAAAAAATCGCCTATACAGAATATGATGTCACCCGCAACCCGGCTGCTTCCCGCCAGGTAAAAGAATGGACCGGAGGCAATTTGACTACTCCGACTTTTTATATCAACGGTGAAGTTATTGTTGATTGGAAGGTGGAGGAAGTCTCCCGCGCACTTCAAAAATAGACTCAATTCGAAAATCCCATTTCCGGCTCCTTGACAGGAGCCGGAATAAAGTTTACATTATTCAATATCTGTCTAGTCAATATCTGAATAATATGACAAAAAAATCTTCT
Source organism: uncultured Anaerolineales bacterium (assembly GCA_964448865.1). Taxonomy (GTDB): domain Bacteria; phylum Chloroflexota; class Anaerolineae; order Anaerolineales; family UBA11858; genus B10-G9. The sequence continues at coordinate 10,115 of CAYUXO010000077.1, read as the reverse complement.
GCTCATACTCTGGAATATATCTTATTGGGTTTGATCCGGGAAGAACCAACTCACGGCTACGCCCTTTTTGAAAAGCTGCGGAATAACCTTGAACTTTCCCTGATCTGGCAGGTGAAAAGGAGCAAACTTTATTACCTGCTGGACAAACTGGAAACTGATGGTTACCTGAGTTCTTTTCTCAGCAAAGAAGGACCGTATCCGGAACGAAATGTCTATCAGATTACCACCAAAGGCTCCGAGCTCCTTGAGCAATGGCTATATTCTCCAGTATTAAGCACCCGTTATGTGCGCCTGGCTTTTTTGTCAAAATTATATTTTGCCATCCGTGAGAATAGAGAAAAAGCGGTTGAATTAATCTCTGCCCAAATCGAAGTTTGTCGGGGGTGGCTGTCAAATCTGGAGGATGAATATTCAACTCTCGATCAAGGAGGATATATTAATTCTCAAGTATATCAATTCAGGATAGGTCAAATTAAAGCCATGATTATGTGGCTTGAAAATTGTCAGATCTCCCTTCCTGCGCAAATTGTTGTTTCATGAATAATTAAGAGAGGCCGGTATGAAAAAAACACTCATTTTGTTGTTTGGAATTTTATTGGTATCGGCTTGCAGCGTTATGCCCAGCCCATCTCAGCCTTTGGAAATCACAGACTCGACCGGTCATACGGCGGTCCTGGATGGAATCCCTGAACGAGTGGCCATAGCAGGAAAAGCAACCATCATGGTTCAGGATGCGATTTATTTATTCCCTGAAGCCATCGAGGTGGTCATAGCTCTCGAAAACAGAAATCAGTCTGCTTTCAGTTTTTTGCCCGTGGTTGATCCCGGCCTGAATGACAAAGATATCTTTGAAAAGAACGTTGGTCCGGAACAGATCGCTGCGGTCCAACCTGAAGTTATTATAATGAAGAGTTTTATGGCGGATCAGCTGGGAGAACCTCTGGAGCAGCTGAGTTTGCCGGTTATTTATCTTGATCTGGAAACACCAGAGGCCTTTTACCTGGATCTGGATGTCCTTGGACAGGTATTTGATAATCTCGATCGAGCTGAAGAGCTGGTCAACTATTATCAGGAGCGAGTTTTTAAAGTAGAGCAATTAGTAGCGGGTGTGTCTGAAGGCCAGAAGCCGACAGTATTGGTAATTAAGTACTCTGACAGTGGCGGCGAAGTAGCCTTCAGCGTGCCGCCTGTAACCTGGTTGCAGACAAGTCTGGTGGAAATTGCCGGTGGGAATCCAGTTTGGAAAGATCTTGATAGTGGCGGTGGTTGGGTGGTTGTGAATATAGAACAAATTGCTGCCTGGGACCCGGATATCGTGTTTTTGATCGAATATTCCGGAAATGCACCTGAAATCAAACAAAATATCATTGCCAATCCTATTTTGAGCAATTTGCGGGCAGTAGAAAATGATCAGCTGTTTGCTTTTGCCTTCGATTTTTACAGCTGGGATCAGCCGGATACACGTTGGATCCTGGGATTGCAGTGGCTGGCAACAAAAATTCATCCGGACCTGACAGGAGAGATTGATATTCTGGCTGAGGTGAACTCCTTTTATAGTGAATTATATGGGATGGATCAGGACACGATTGATGCGGAGGTTATACCAAGATTATCCGGTGATCTTCCCTGATCTCAAAACTGTATGAAAAGAGAAGAGTTTAAGCGTTATATCATTTATTTGGGGATTGGAATATTTGTCATCACCCTGGTTTCGATTTTTATTGGCCGGTATCCTAAACCTCCCTGGATGCCTCTGAGTTTGTTAAGAACTGATAACCTGGCCAGGCAGCTGGTACTGAATTTGCGGCTGCCGCGCATTCTGGTTGCCCTGCTGTTAGGCATGGTGCTATCTGCTGCGGGCACAGTTCTGCAGATGGTCTTCCGGAATCCTCTGGTTGAGCCTGGGTTTCTGGGGGTCTCACAGGGAGCGGCTTTTGGGGCAGCAGTCAGTATTCTCTGGTTGCACAACCATCCCCTGGTGATAGAACTCAGCGCCACATTCTTCGGGTTATTAGCACTGGGGTTATCATATTTTATATCAACCAGGATCCGTTACGGCGGTTGGGTTTTACGCTTGATCCTTTCCGGAGTTGCGGTATCAGCTTTGTTCTCAGCAGGGGTGGGTGTGCTGAAATATATCGCTGACCCGCTAACAGAACTTCCAGAGATCACATTCTGGCTGCTGGGTGGTTTATACAGTGTAACCTGGAAGGATTTTATTTATGTTCTGCCATTTGCATTGGTTGGCTTAAGTGTTGTGTTAGCCATGCGTTGGAGGATCAATCTGCTTTCATTGAATGATGACACCGCGTTCTCACTGGGAGCATCTTTGACACGGGAAAGATTAGTCTTGTTGGTCACCATCATTGCGGCAACAGCTGCCTTGACAGCTATCAGTGGTGTGATTAGCTGGGTGGGATTAATAGTCCCCCACATTGCCCGGCGTATCTTTGGCGCGAGTGCAGAGAAATCTCTTCCCGCAGCCATGCTTCTGGGCGGCGGATTTACAGTTTTAGCTGATGACCTGGCCAGAACACTGCTTGCTGGTGAAATTCCCCTGGGTATCTTAACTTCAGCAATTGGTGCGGGATTATTTATCTATTTGATGATCAGCATGGGGTTAAAGGTCAGGCGAGATGGATAAGATACTCTCCCTGAATGGAGTACATTTCCAATATTCTCCTGAGAGTCCTGCTGTCCTGGCAGATTTAAGTCTGGATATTCCTGCCGGAAAGATCACCGCCATTATGGGTCCCAACGGAACCGGGAAGACAACCCTGCTGCACCTGCTTCTGGGTCTGTTAAAACCCTCTCAAGGCAGTGTCCATGTAGCCGGAAAACCACACCGGGAATATTCCAAACAGGCACTCAGCCAAATGATCGGTTTAGTTCCTCAATTTGAGAATGTGCCCTTTAATTTTTCAGTCTTTGAATACGTGCTTTTAGGAAGATCTCCTTATCTGAAACCATTTCAACTTCCTGGTGATGAGGATCTGCGGATCACAGAAGGTGCCTTGGATCAGGCAGGAATCAACAAATTAGCTGATAAACCAGTCACAGAAATCAGCGGCGGTGAACGGCAGTTAGTCAATATATCCCGGGCTCTGGCTCAACAAACCCGGATATTACTTCTGGATGAACCTACCGCACACCTGGATCTGGAAAACCAAAGCCGGATTTTATCATTGCTCAAAAAGATGAGCGTGGGTGGGATCACTTCAGTCTTAACCACTCATGATCCTAATGCGGCCATTTATGCTGCCGATAGATTTGTGCTCATGGATCAGGGTAATATTGCCGCCCAGGGATCACTGGCAGAAGTTATCACCCCGGAAAACCTGTCCATGATCTACCGGACACCCATCCGGGTTGAAAAAACCAATGGGTATACTATGGTGGTGATGGATCGTCACAAATGAACGAACCCCAAATAATTGTCATTACCGGAGATCTTGGATCTGGAAAGACCAGTTTTTGCCTTGATATTATCCGTCTCGCGAAAGAATTCGGTATTAAGATAACCGGCCTGGTTTCACCGGGAGTGTTTGAGGCTGGATCTAAAATAGCCATTGATGCTCAAGATGTATTAACCGGGGAGAGGTACCGTCTGGCTGAGTTGAGAGAACAGGTTGAAACCGATTTGGAAACAAAACGCTGGTCTTTTTACTCCGAGGCGGTCAGTTGGGGAAATAATGTTCTGGGTAAAGCACTGCCCACTGAATTGTTGATCATTGATGAGCTGGGTCCGCTGGAATTTAACCGGGCTCAAGGTTGGGTAAAAGCTTTTGACGCGATAGACAGTGGAGAATTCCAGGCTGCCTTGCTGGTCATCCGACCCTCGCTGATTCAGCAGGCTTCCCGCCGCTGGAAGATCACAAGGATCATTGATTTATCTGGTATAGGTCCCTTATCCCCTTCCTTCCGAGAGTTATGGGAGAGTTTAAACATCCAGAACTGAAATCCGTCGAGTAACAGCCGGATTAATTCCAGACAAGGTATAATTAAGACATCAAATTTTTCAAATTTGGAGGATTGATATGTTTGGACTTGGAGCCCCGGAGCTAATTCTTATCCTTGTGATCGTTGTGATCATATTTGGCGTGGGAAGAATTGGTAAAATTGGCGGCGAACTTGGAAGCGGGATCAAAGCATTCAAAGAAGGATTGGGAGGGGATAAAGAAGAAGAAGATAAAAATTCTGATCAGGAAGAAGTCTAAATCAGGACCAGTTCAGGTGAGCAAAATAACTCTGAATGAATTTGTTTCTTACTGATATAACCACTGTGTAATGACCGCTGATCTAGCGGTCATTTAATTCCAGTGAAAAAGAAAATAACTGCTATTACTGTTTACCCTCCCATTGAAAAAAAAGAGGATTTTGTGAGTAAATTAAAGACCTTTTGGCATTGGATCACCACGCCATTTCGAGCGATTGGTAGATTCTTTTCAAAACCTGCGAGGAAGATCGGGGATTTTTTCTTAGTGGAACCCGAGGACACAACAATGGTTGACAGCCTCCAGCTGGCATTTGAAGAGCCCGCCAGTTTTCTGGAGCATATTGGAGCTCTCCGGAACCACCTGCTTCGTGCATTTGTGGTTCTATTGCTCTGCGCCGTGGCGGCTTTTGTATTCCTGCCCCAGATGCTGGAATATATTGCCCAGCCGATTGGTGGTATGCAGGAGCTGAATGCGATTGAGATTACTGAACCGATTGGCGTAGCCATGCGGGTGGTCTTGCTGGCAGCTTTTGCGGTTGCTCTTCCTTATATCGTCTTAGAGATCTTTTTATTTGTGGCCCCGGCTCTTTCACGCCGGGCGAGGATCATCGGTCTGCTGGCCCTTCCCTTTGTGGTGGTATTTTTCTTCGGAGGTATGGCTTTTGCCTTTTATTTGATCCTGCCCGCTGGCTTACCGGTATTGTTGAATTTTCTGGATGTTCCCACTCAAATTCGGCCCTCGTCTTATATACGATTTGTCACAGGGTTGATGTTCTGGTTTGGCGCTATATTTGAATTTCCGCTTCTGGCCTACCTGCTGACAGTGATGCGGGTCCTTTCTCCGAGGGCATTGATTAATAACTGGCGCATTGCAATAGTAGTGATTGCTGTATTATCTGCGGTCATTACCCCGACTATCGACCCCATCAACATGATGCTGGTGATGGTCCCATTGATGTTGTTATACGGCTTGAGTATTTTGCTTTCTTTCCTGGCAGGCGGAGGGAAGAAAGAGAAAAAATCAGTTGAATAAACACTGTCATTGCGAGGAGGTCATAGACCGACGCGGCAATCTCCTTTTCAGGGGATTGCTTCGTTCGCCTCTGGCTCCCTCGCAATGACAGATTAATCACAAAGGGCGACGCACCGCATCGCCCCGACTATTTACTAATTACTGCTTACAGTCTTCTATTCCCCCTCCTCGTCTTTTGGAACCCAGGCAACAACCCGGGTGCCTTTTCCAGGTGATGAGATGATTTCAATACCCCCACTTGCCTTGCGGGATCTGCGCTGCATGTTTGCCAGCCCGTGTCCCAGGTTAGCTTTGGTTTTATCAATATTGAATCCCACACCGTCATCCAGGATTTCCAGATAAATCCTGCCATTTTCTTCCCAGAGTCTAAGATCGGTTTTCTTGGCCTGGGCGTGCCTGGCTGTGTTGGAGAGAGATTCCTGGACGATCTTGAAAAGTGTGAGGGTATTCTGGTAGCTGAGATTAAACGGATCCTTAATTTCATTATTAAGGGAGGCTTTGATGTGTGCGTTTTTTTCCAATTCTTCCAGAAGGATCTTCAGGTTCTCTTTGAAAGTGATATTTTCTTTCATCTGCCTGGGCCGCAGGTCTGAGACGTAAGTACGGATATCAGCGATTGTGCTGTTTATTCCCGCAGCAGCCTGATCTAATTTCTCACGTATTTCTGCCGGATCTTCTTCCAGGATAGCTTTGACATAATCAAGGGTCAGTCCAAGTGAGTAGAGTGATTGAATGACACCGTCATGTAAATCCATGCCAATCCGCTCGCGCTCTTCAAGGATTGCCAGGTGTTTGGTTTGCTGTTGGAGCAGGGCATTTTGAATAGCGGTCCCGGTCCACATCCCAATAGTGGTGAGCAGATCCAATTCCCTGACGGAAAAGGTACGTTCCTTTTTACTGGAAAGTGTCATAACCCCTACAACTTCCCTGGCGGCTTGAAGAGGGATTACAGCCTGGCATGTAAAACCAGCCTTGGCAATTTCCGGTCTCAGTATACGCGGGTCTGTATCAAGGTTGTATACAACCAGGGCTTTATTCAATCCGGCGACTTTTCCAACTACACCATCACCGATCCGAAAAACGTTCTTGGTGTAAAATGCCTCAAAATCATCACCACGAAGCAGCGATAATCTTAACTCTTTTGAGCCGCGATCCCTCAGGAAAATTTCACCGGTTTCGATCTCCAAATAACCCAGCACATTTTTCAAGGTGCGACTCATGATTTCTCTAATATCCGAGGAGTTAGCAAATCCCTGGCCAAGGTCGTTGATCAAGGAGAGATCCTCGTACTGCTGATTGAGCGTTTTATCCCGTTCAAGGACGTTTTTGTATAACTGGGTGTTGGTAATAGCGACTGCTGCGTAAGCCGCTAATGTTTTCATCAACCGTTCATCATCAAGGGAGAATTCATTACCCCCGATTTTATTGGTGAGGTAGATCTGTCCCAGAACTTTGTCCCCGGTGATAATGGGCACACCCAACATGGATGTCATTGCCGGATGATAAGCCGGGAACCCAACTGAGCGGGGATCTTTTTCAATATCGGGAATCCGGATAACTTCATGTTTCTGCTGCAGCTCTCCCAGCAAACCCTTGCCCTCAGGCGGGTGGGGCAAAAGATGGAGTTCTTCCTCGGACATACCGGAATGGATGAATTGGGATACTCTGCCTTCTTCATTCCGAATCGCCAGAGCTGCATATTCCGCCTGAACCTGAGCTTGAGCAAGGCGTACAATCCTGGATAAAAGGGTTTCCAGTGAAAAATCGCCGACCAGATCTTTACTCGCCTGGTACAGCGATCCTATTTGTTCTTCCAGTTCCTTTTTCGATTTTCTAGCCATAGTATTTCAAAGACATTTTACCTTATCCAGAAAGATTTTGATAGTTTTTGCTAGTAAGGATAGTTTATCTTAAGTAACGATCTGGGTTTTATAAAGGAAAAAAAGGTTTTACAGGAATATATGGGCAAAAAAAGCAGAAGTTCCCGTATTAAAGGGTTTTATAACCTCAGTCTTGAAGAAAAACGCCAGGAAATTATCAAAAGAGGATTTCTTCAGCCAGAAGACTTTGGGAATTTTGATTCGGGTTTACCCCTGGAAACTGCCGAAAACATGATAGAAAATGTGATCGGGACCTACAGTTTGCCATTAGGTATCGCCTTGAATTTCCAGGTTAACAACAAGGACGTGCTGATTCCCATGGTTATTGAGGAACCCTCCGTGGTTGCCGGCGCATCCTATATGGCCAAACTTGTTCGGGAAGGCGGTGGGTTTACGGCATCTGCTGATGACCCGGTGATGATTGGACAGCTGCAAATTCTGGACCTTAATGATCTGGAAGGTGCCAGGCAATTAATTCTTGAGAATAAAGGAAATTTATTGGCCAGGCTGGTAGATGTTGATCCGGTTTTGCATGAATTAGGTGGAGGTCCCAGAGATATTGAGGTCAGAAAGATCACAACCTCAGCCGTAGGAGCTTTCTTAATTATTCACCTGCTTTTCGATGTTCGTGATGCCATGGGAGCTAACGCGGTAAATACTGCCTGTGAAAGATTGGCTCCGGAACTCGAAGATTTAACTGGCGGTAGAGTTCATTTGAGGATTTTATCCAACCTGGCCGATCACAGATTAGCCAGGGCTGCCTGCACCATTCCCACACATGCTCTGGCTTTTGATGATTACACCGGAGAGCAGGTCAGAGACGGTATTATTGAAGCCTGGGCATTCGCTGATGCGGATTCCTATCGAGCTGCAACTCATAATAAAGGAATTATGAATGGCATAGACGCTGTGCTTCTTGCAACCGGCAATGATTGGCGGGCTGTAGAAGCAGGTGCGCATGCCTACGCCGCCTGCCATGGTTTTTATCGTTCCCTTTCCACCTGGTCTAAAGATCCGGATGGAAATCTACAGGGAGAATTGGAGCTGCCCCTGGCTGCAGGAATTATCGGGGGAGCAACCCGGGTTCATCCAGGAGCGAAAGCATCCCTGAAATTATTGGGGGTTGAATCAGCCAGCGATCTTGCTGAAATAATGGTGTCAGTCGGTCTGGCCCAAAACCTGGCAGCATTACGGGCCCTGGCAACGGACGGCATCCAGAAAGGTCATATGAGGCTGCATGCCAGGCAGGTGGCCATTGCCGCAGGAGCTGCCGGGGAAGAGATAAACCGTTTAACTGAGATCCTGATCAAGGATAATAAGATCCGTATCGATCAAGCAGAAGAAATCCTCCGGGAATGGAACAATCCGGAAAATGAATAGGTGTAATTTATGACAAATGAAGGAAAACAATCCAAGAGAATTATGCAGCCTGCCCGGGAGGTTGGGATCATCGGTTACGGCTCCTATGTGCCCCGTTATCGTCTACCGGCGACAGAAATTTCTCGCATCTGGCGAGGTGGTTTGAGTCTGGAACCTCTCATTGAAAAATCAGTCCCAGGCATTGATGAAGATGTGGTTACCATGTCAATCGAAGCCGCCCGGAATGCCCTGGCCAGAGCTGAGATCGATCCGGTGGAGATCAGGGCAGTCTGGGTGGGATCGGAGTCCCATCCCTATGCCGTGAAACCAACCTCGACCATTGTTGCCGAAGCCCTGGGGATCACACCCTATACTCAGGCAGCTGACTGGGAATTCGCCTGCAAGGCAGGAACCGAAGCAATGGTAGCAGCTATGGCCCTGGTTGGATCTGAAATGGGGGAGTATGCCCTGGCAGCGGGCATGGATACCGCCCAAGGGAAACCCGGGGATGCCCTGGAATATACTGCAGCAGCAGGTGGAGCAGCATTCATCATTGGACCGGCCGAGGAAGCCCTGGCTGTGATAGAAGGCGCTCTTTCCTATGTTACAGATACGCCTGATTTCTGGCGCAGGGAAGGTCAAAAATATCCTGAACATGGGGGGCGCTTCACTGGCCAGCCAGCTTATTTTAAACACATCAAGAATGCCCTTTCGGGTTTATTGGATGATCTGGGAAAAACTCCTGAAGATTATGATTTTGTGGTTTTCCATCAACCCAATACTAAATTCCCCAAGCGGGCAGCCAAAGAGCTGGGTTTCTCGACAGCTCAGCTTGAAAGGGGATTATTGTCTCCCAGGATAGGAAATACCTATGCGGGTTCAGCCTTGATCGGGTTAACAGCTATTCTGGATCAAGCAGAGCCTGGAAACCGGATTTTGATGACATCATTTGGATCTGGTGCGGGTTCGGACGCTATCTCATTCCTGGTAACTGATAAGATCACAAAACGTAAAGGCAATGCCCTTACCACTGAAGATTATATTAACCGCCGCACCGTGGTGGATTATGGTGAATACCTCAAAATGAGAGGAAAAATCACCCTGAAATGATGAAATTGAGGGAACTTCCCTTGTATCCCTTAAATATTGATAGTTCTTGATAGTTAGGACCCTTTATACTGTTGCCGATAGAAACACCGATTTCAGGAGATCATGCGCATGGATATACCACGCCACTGGCGATTAAATAAACAGCGTTATGCACTAACCGGAGAAGTCTGCCCGCATTGTGATGCCAAGATTTTTCCTCCCCGGGATGTTTGCCCGGAATGCGGCGATGAAGCCAAAACAGAATTTGAATTCAGCGGCAAAGGCGAAATATATTCTTACACTGATATTTACAACGCTCCAGAAGGTTATGAAGAGACTATTCCTTACACGGTCGCGTTGATCAAGCTGGATGAAGGCCCCCTGGTCACCGCCCAGTTAACTGATCTGGGTGACGATGGTGTTGAAATTGGCATGCCGGTTGAGATGATCACCCGGAAGATTCGTTCTGACGGAGATGAACGGGGACTGTTGGTCTACGGGTATAAATTCCGTCCCCTGGTAAACGCTTAAAACTAAA